>NZ_JAOECN010000062.1:0-19996 GCF_029836855.1 Pseudomonas sp. GD04058 | reverse complement strand
GGCTTGCCAGCGATGAGGCGCTGAACAACACACAACAACAAAAGCCTTGAAAGGCAAGCAGTCCACTTCCCTCTGCCCACCACAACATTCCTAAAGCATTTGCATCGAGGATCGAGTGATGGAAGAACAGAAAGCCCCGACCCTGGAGGAATTGAAGGGTCTGATCGAAATGACCAACACCCTGAACATGGAGATCTTCTACTGGTGGTGCATCGCCTTGATGATCCTGATCCATGCCGGGTTTCTCTCCTATGAAATCGGCGCATCGCGCCTGAAGAACGCCCTCGCTGCCGGCGTCAAGAACATCCTTGCCTTCGGTTTCATCGTCCCCACCTTCTTCCTGTTCGGCTGGGCCATCTACAACGCCTTCCCCGATGGCCTGGTGCCGCGCATGGATGCCCTGGCCGCCGCGATGCCGTGGAGCCAGGCGATGGGCCCGAACATCAAGGACAATGCCACCGGCATCTTCTGGGGGGCCTTCGCGCTGTTCGCCGCCACCACCGGTTCGATCCTGTCCGGGGCGATCATCGAGCGGGCGCGGATGAGCGCCTTCATCATCATGACCATCCTCCTCGGCTCGGTGCTCTGGCTGTTCGGAGCGGCCTGGGGCTGGCACCCGGAGGGCTGGCTCACGGTCAAATGGGGCTACCACGACGTCGGCGCGGCCGGGGTGGTGCACATGATCGCCGGCTTCTTCGCCCTGGCCGTGGTCATCAACCTCGGCGCACGGATCGGCCGCTTCAACCCTGACGGTAGCGCCAACGCCATCGTCGGCCACAGCATGCCGATGAGCGTGGTCGGGCTGATGCTGATCATCGTCGGTTTCTTCGGCTTCCTCGGCGGCTGCATCATCTACAGTTCGGGCGCGCAGTGGATCAACATCTACGGCCAGCCGACCACCCTCTCCGCCTTCGCCTTCAATACCCTGATGGGCTTCGCGGGGGGCCTGATCGGCGCCTACCTGACCAGCCGCGAGCCGTACTGGATGATGTCCGGCGGCCTGGTGGGGATCATCTCCGTGGCCCCCGGCCTGGATCTCTACCACCCCGGCCTGGCCTACCTGATCGGCATGGGCGTTGCCGCCGTGGCACCACTGGTCAACAACCTGCTGCTGAAATTCCGCCTCGACGACGCGGTCGGCGCATTCGCCGTGCACGGCTTCGGCGGCTTCGCCGGGCTGGTGATCAGCGGCGTGTTCCTTTCCGGTTACCCGAACATGAACGGCATGGCCGAAATCAGCTTCATGGGGCAACTGGGCGGTGCCGTGGTCATGGCGTCGCTCGGGTTCATTCCCGGCTACCTGGTGTCCTGGGCGCTGAAGAAAGCGGGCGTGCTGCGGGTGCCGGCGCATGCCGAAGAGCGTGGCCTGGATCTCACCGAAGTACCGGCCCAGGCTTATCCGGAATGGAGCGGGATCTATGGCGAGCCGGTGAAAGCCAAGCCGGTGATGATCGCTGAAAGCAAAGCCACTGTCTGAGGGGAAACGCCATGAGCATCAGTACCTATGAAGGCGCCAGCGCCGTATTCACCTTTGCCGACAAGCCTGCCGTACTGGCGGTGATCACCCTGGTGGTGATCGCCGCCACGCTGTATGCGCTAGTGACTACGTTCGTGCATGAGAAGCACAGCTATGCGATGCCGGACGAAGATCTACCGAAGCTGAAGTAAAGCCACAAAGCGACGCGGACCCTGTGGGAGCGGGTTCACCCGCGATTGCGGTAGTGAGTTCACAATAGCAATCGCGGGTAAACCCGCTCCCACAAGGTCCCTGCAAATCAAAGAGTTATGTTTTGTTCTATCAGAGCTGGCTTGCCAGCGATGAGGCACTCAAACACACCACCTCAAGCAACCTGCCCATCCCCCACCAGCTTCAACCCGACAATCCCGCCGACGATCATCAACAGGCACACGCCCTTCAACACACCCAGCGATTCTCCGAGAAATACACTCCCGTAGATCACCGTCCCCAGCGTGCCGATCCCCACCCACACCGCATAGGCAAGCCCCAACGGCAATTCCCTGACCGACAGGCTCAGCAGGTAGATGCTCAGGGCCAGGAACACCCCGCAATACAGGCTCGGCCACAAGCGGGTAAAACCATCGGTGCGCGGAATGATCGAGGCATACAGCACTTCGCAGGCCCCGGCCGCCAGCAGATACGTCCATCCATTCAACCAGCCCACTGCCCTTCTCCTTTCATCACACAAGCAAACGCCGGCACAAAGCGCCGGCGCTGTTTTCACTCAGGGGTCAGTTGGAATACTTGTATCCCACCTCGCCGTGCGCGGAGAGGTCCAGGCCGTCCACCTCGGCCTCTTCCTCCACCCGCAGCCCGCCACAGAACGCCGCGGCGATCTTGAAGGCGACCCAGCTGCTGACGGCCGAGAAGACGATGCTGAACAGAATCGCTCCACCATTGACCATCAACTGCTCCATCAGCCCGCGCCCTTCGGCAAAGCCCTGGCCACCGATGGCAGTGAGGGCGAACACTGGGGTCAGCAGGCCGCCGAGGATCCCTGCCACGCCATGCACGCCGAACACGTCGAAGGCGTCGTCCAGGCCGATCATCGGCTTGAGCTTGTCCACCGACCAGACGCACACGGGTCCTGCGATGAAGCCCAGCAGGATAGCGCCCATAGGGCCGACGAAACCGCAGGCGGGAGTGATCGCCACCAGGCCGGCAATGGCCCCGGAAATCGCGCCGAACAGGCTGGGACGACCGCGGTATTGCCATTCGACGATCAGCCAGCCAAGGGCACCGGCACAGCTGGCAAGCATGGTGTTGACCATCACCAGCATGGCGAAGCCGCTGGCGGCCAGGGCGCAGCCACCACAGAAGCCGAGCCAGCCGACCCAGAGCATGCAGCCACCGGTGTAGGTCATGGTCATGTTGTGCGGGGCCAGGGCCTGGGTGCCGAAACCGCGCCGGCGCCCGAGCATCCAGGCGCCAACCAGGGCCGCGATGCCCACGTTCAGGTGCACCACGTTGCCGCCGGCGAAATCCTGCACGCCAAGGTTGAACACCCAGCCACCACCCCAGCCCATATGGGCCATGGGCAGGTAGTTGAGGGTGAGCCAGAAGGCCATGAACACCATCACCGCAGAGAACTTCATGCGCTCGGCGAACGCACCGACGATGATCGCCGGGGTGATCGCGGCGAACAGCAGCATGAACAGGAAGTACAGGTATTCAGGGATGGTGCCGGTGATCGAATCCTTGCCCACCCCGTGCAGGAACAGCTTGTCCAGGCCACCGATGAAGGATTGCAGCGAGCCGCCATCGGTGAAGGTCAGGCTGTAGCCATAAAGCGCGAACAGCACTGCGGCCAGGGACGCGGTACAGAACACCTGCATCAGGATCGACAGCACATTCTTGCTACGCGCCATGCCGCCATAGAACAGGGCAAGGCCGGGCAACATCATCAACAGCACCACCAGCGAACACAGGGCCACGAAGGCGGTGTCGCCGCTGTCGATGGCCGCCGGCGCGTCCTCGGCCAATGCCGACGTCGCGCCCAACATCAAGGAAAGGCCCAAGGTACCGCGGACCACAGGTGAATACCGGATCATTGCCCACTGCCTCCAATCGATGGCATGCCGGTGACCGCAGCGTCAAACGGGCCGGCATTCGTTATCGCTGCGGCGCACCGCAACTGTTTGATAGCCAGGGGGACAACGCAAGCGCCTTGCCAAGTTGGGCAAAACGCCACGAATTCATGGCAATCGATTGAAAACAAAGGTGTTTGTCGGAGCGGACGCGGCATGGCATGCGGGCATAGAACGATTCCCCATAGGAAATTTAGTTTCTTTTAGTGCAATCAACGCTGAGGCTTCACCAGTTTGGTGCTCCGGCTGCAAGCCCTCTGCCGTGGGGCTTTTCCTGTCCGGATCATCAGGATTTACGGCATACCGTCCACCAATAAAGTGATTGCAAACAAGAAACACTCGCAGATAATATCCGCGCGCATTTTCTTCTTGTCCTACAAATTTCGTCAGGATTCCCACCCCGATGCGCCGTACCATCGTCTCGCTCTGCCTGCTCCACGCCGTCCCTGCCCTGGCCCTCGCCGCCGAACCCAGCCTCCAGCTCGAAGCCGTGAACATCAACGACAGCGCCGACTACGAGCGCGCCGATGGGCCGGTGCAGGGCTACAAGGCCACCCGGTCGGCCAGTGCGACACGCACCGACACCGCCCTGCACGAAACGCCGCAGTCGGTCAGCGTGGTGCCTCGCGCAGTGCTGGAAGACACCGGCGCAACCCGCCTGCAGGACGCCCTCGACTACGCCGGAGGCGTCGGCCGGGCCAACAATTTCGGGGGCCAGGGCCTGACCACCGTCACCGTGCGCGGCTTCACCACCGGTGAGTACTACCGCAATGGCTTCCCAATGAACCGCGGCTATCCTGGCGCGCCGGACTCGGCCATCGTCGAGCGCCTGGAAGTGATCCGCGGCCCGGCCACCAGCCTGTATGGTCGTGGTGATCCCGGCGGCACCTTCAACGTGGTCACCAAGCAGCCATTGCCCGAAACCAAGGTCACCGTCGGCAGCCAGCTCGATGATCAGGGCATGCACCGCGCCACCCTCGATGCCACTGGCCCGCTAAACCAGGACGGCAGCCTGGCCTATCGCCTCAACGTGCTCGGCGAAGGTGGCGAGAGCTTCCGCGATGACGTGGAAAGCGAGCGCTACGAAGTGGCGCCGGTGCTCAGCTGGCAGGTCAACGACGCCACGAAGATCGTTTTCGAAGGCGACTTCATGCGCAATAACCATCCGCTGGACCGCGGCCTGACCCGCTATGCCACGCAACAGGGCAGCGCCTCGCGGGACACCTATCTGTGGGAGAAAGGCAGCGACAACCTGCTGCATAACGACAACGACATGGCCCAGGTGCGCTTCGAGCATCTGCTCAACGACGACTGGACCCTGGCCGGTGGCGTGCAATGGCTGGACGGTTCGCTGCAAGGCAACGCCGTGGAAGCCAACGCACTCCAGGCCGATGGCCGCACCCTTGGGCGCAACTTCAACTGGCGCAAGCTGGAATGGTCCGATCGCGACTACCAGTTGAACCTGACCGGTCACTTCGACACCGGGGCCTTCAGCCACACCCTGCTCACCGGCATCGAATACGAGGACTACGACTACCAGTCGATCATCCTGCGTTCGGCAGCCGGCGCCAGCGCCTACCCGATCGATATCTACCATCCGGTGCTCGGCCAGCCACGCCCGGCCCTTACCCGCACCACCACCCACGACAAGGAGAACCTCAAGACCTGGGCGTTCTTCATCCAGGACCAGGTGGCCCTGACCGAACGCCTCAAGGCCCTGGCCGGCGCCCGCTTCGAACGTTTCGAGCACGACTACGACAACCGGCTCAACAGCACCGGCGACTTCACCAAGGCCGAGAACGGCGTGACCCCGCGCCTGGGCCTGCTCTACGACCTGACCGACACTGTCGCGGTCTACGCCAACACCGCACGCTCGTTCAAGCCCAACAGCGGCGCGGCCCGTGAAGGCGGTGGTTTCGATCCGGAAAAAGGCCGGTCGTGGGAGCTGGGGGTGAAATGGGAAGCCCTGGAACGCCAGCTCGCGGTGGACGCGGCGATCTACCACATCGTCAAGGAAAACGTGCTGACCCGCGACCCGATCGACCCGACCTACAGCATCGCGGCCGGCGAGGTTCGCAGCCGTGGCCTGGACATCAACGTCGCCGGCAACATCACCCCCGAATGGCGGGTGATCGGTGGCTACGCCTATGTCGATGCCGAAGTGACCAAGGACAACCGCCTGCCCACCGGCACGCGCCTGGCGAACATCCCGCGCAACAGCTTCAGCCTGCTCAACACCTATGAATTCCAGGACGGCCTGGCCAAGGGCCTGGGCCTGGGTGTCGGGGTGAAATACGTCGATGATCGCAACGGCCAGACCGAAGCGGTGACCTACACCATGGAGCGCTACAGCGTTGTCGACCTGTTGAGCTTCTACAAGGTCAACGAGCATGTGCGGCTGAACCTGGATGTGAAGAACCTGTTCAACAAGGGCTATGACGAAGGCGCGTTCAACACCTATGCCTATCCGGGAGCACCGCGCACGGTGCAGGCCGGGGTGGCGTACACCTTCTGACGCTGAACCGAAGCTTGACACCTGACCCTGTGGGAGCTGGCTTGCCAGCGATAGCGGTAGTGAGTTCACCATCGTCATCGCTGGCAAGCCAGCTCCCACAGGAGTGTGTGCAAGCCGCAGATGCCTTCATACATTCTCCAGCATCCCCACCAGCACGCGGTTGTCCACCGGCCGGCCCAGCTTTGCACCGTCCCTGTGGGAGCTGGCTTGCCAGCGATCGCGGTAGTGAATTCACCATCGTCATCGCTGGCAAGCCAGCTCCCACAGGGTTTTGCGGTGATGCTGGAAAGGGGTTAGTAAATCCCGCGATAGATCGCCTCAACCTCCCCCACATCCATATCCCGCGGATTGCTGTCGATCAGCCGCTGCAACCCGCCGACCACATCCCCGGCCATGCCCGGGATCGCCGCTTCATCCACGCCAAGCTCCGACAAGCGCAGTTCCAGCCCGCTGTCGCGCACCAGCCCTTCGATAGCCTGGACAAAGGCTTCGGCCGCAGCCCCTTCGTCAGCAAACACCGCTCCCGGCAACAGATGCCCCGCCAGTTCCGCATACAGCCCACGTGCCGCTTCCAGGTTGAAGCGGATCATCGGCGCCATGACCAGCGCATTGGCATGCCCATGGGGAATATGGAACCGCGCCCCCAACGGATAGGCCAACCCATGGATGGCCGCCACCGAGGCGTTGACGAAGGCCATCCCGGCCATCAGCGAACCTTGCAGCATCGCTTCCCGCGCCGCCACGTCGCGACCGTCCGCCAGCACCTTGCGCAGGTTGCCACCGAGCAACCTTAGCGCGGTGGTCGCCAGGCCATCGGAGATGGGGTTCTTGCGCGTGCGGCTGGTGTAGGCCTCGATGGCATGCACCATGGCGTCCAGCCCGGTGGCGGCCGTGACCTGCGCCGGCAGGCCGAGGGTCAGTTCGGGGTCGAGCAGCGCTACGTCCGGCATCAGTTGCGCCGAGTACACCGCCTGCTTGCGCTGCTGTTCGTCGGTAATCACCGAGACCCAGGTCACTTCCGAGCCGGTGCCCGCCGTGGTCGGCACCAGCACCAGCGGTACGCGCCGCCCTTGGGCTTTGTCGGTGCCGTACAGGTCCTCCAGAGGCTGTTCGCTGTTGACCAGCAAGGCTACCAGCTTGGCCGCATCCAGCGAGCTGCCGCCGCCCAGGCCCAGCACGCCATCGGCGGCGAATTCCCGTCCCCGCTCAACCGCCTGCCTGACCACGGCAACCGGCGGATCCGCCACTACCTGGTCGAACACCGCCACCTGGCAGCCTGCCGCTTCCAGCGCCGCTACGGCCGTGGCGGCAAAGCCCAGCTTGACGATGCCCGGATCACAGACCAGCAGCACCCGCCCCGCCCCCAGCCCGGCGAACACCTCGCCGATGCTGCCCAGGCTCCCCGCCGCGCAGACGATGCGCGGCACGCTTCTGAATTCATGGTTCATCGCGAGCGGCCCTCACAACACCGAGGCATAGATGGCCCGCGCATCGTCACGGGTGACCGGACGCGGATTGTTGACCAGCAGGCGCTGGACCTTCATCGCATCGTCGCTGAGGCGGTCGAGGTCCTCCTCGGTGACCCCAACTTCGGCCAGGCGCTGGGCAAACGGCATGCGCTCGACCAGCGCCGTGATGAAGCCGATAAAGGCATCGCAGGCTGCCGCCGGGCTGTCGAAACGCTGCCCGGGCAACACGCTTGGCGCCAGCTCGGCATACAGGTCCTGCGCGGCGCTGCGATTGAAGTTCAGCACCGGCACCAGCACCAGCGCATTGCTCAGGCCGTGGGGCACGTGGAAATGCCCGCCCAGCGGGTAGGCCAGCGCATGCACTGCCGCCACCGGGGCGTTGGCGAAGGCCATGCCGGCCAGCATCGAGCCCAGCAGCATGTCGGAGCGGGCCTTGAGGTCGCCCGGCTCGGCGAGCACGCGGTCCAGGTTGCCGGCCAGCAGGCGCAGTGCCTGCACGGCCAGGCCATCGGAAAGCACGTTCTTCTTGTGCAGGCTGGTATAGGCCTCAATGGCATGGACCATGGCATCCACGCCGGTCATGGCACTGACCGCCGCCGGCAGGCCGACGGTCAGGCGCGCATCGAGCAGGGCGATATCCGGGTACAGCAGCGGGCTGACCACACCTTTTTTCTCGTGGCTCGGGGTGGTGACGATGGCCACTGCGGTGACTTCCGAACCGGTCCCGGCCGTGGTCGGCACCTGGATCAGCGGCAGGCGCGGCCCCTGGGCCAGGTTGATGCCGTAGATGTCCTCCAGCTTCTGCTCGCGACCACAGAGCAGCGCCACCAGCTTGGCGGTGTCCAGCGAGCTGCCGCCACCCAGGCCGATCACCGCCTGGGCGCTACAGCCGCGCCCGGCTGCCACGGCATCAAGTACCGAGGCCTCTGGCGGATCGGCCTGTACGTCGCTGTACAGCGTCACGTCAACACCCGCTTCGCGCAGCGCCTGCACCGGCGCGTCCAGCAGGCCGGCTTTGTGCAGCCCCGGATCGCTGACCAGCAGCACCCGTTGCGCCCCCAACTCGCGGCACAGCGCCCCCAGGCGCAAGGCGCCATCCACTTCGCAGATCACCCGTGGCGTGGTTTCAAAGGTAAAGTTCGACATGGCTTCTTATCCTGCTTGTACGCTGCCGCGCTCGATGCGGTAGACGGCATCGACCAGGTCAGCGGAATGGGTGTCATCGGATTCGGAGATCAGCACGCACAGGCCTTCGTCGCCGAGCCTGGCGATCACTTCGCTCAGGCGCCGGGACAGCACCGGGGCCACGCCTTCGAAGGGTTCATCGAGGATCAGCAGGCGCTGGCCGGGCATCAACGCCCGGGCCAGGGCCACCAGCTTCTGCTGTCCGCCGGACAGTTGCATGGCGCGACGCTCGCGGAACTGGGCAATTTCCGGAATCAGGCTGTAGACCCACTCCAGGCGCTCGGCACTGCCGGGCAGCTTGTTGGCCCAGACCGGCAGGAGGATGTTCTCCTCCACGGTCAGCGCCGGGATCAGCCGGCGGTCTTCCGGCAGGTAGCTGATCCCCGCCGCCGCGCGCTGGTGGCCGGGCTGGGCGCGCAGGTCGCTGTCGTTGAAGCGGATCGAGCCGGAATCGGCCTCGAGCAGGCCCATCAGGGTGCGGATCAGGGTGGTCTTGCCGGCGCCGTTATGGCCGATCAGGCCGACCATCTGCCCGGCGCCGACGTTGAGCGAGACGTTGTGCAGGATCGGCACCGACTCGATGGAGACATTGAGGTTGCGGATTTCCAGGCTCATGCGTGTGCTCCCTTGTGCGCCTTGTGACCACCGGTGACCAGCTCCTGGACCCGGGCATTGGCCAGGACGTCCTCGGGCGGGCCGTCGGCCAGCACCTCACCGCTGTAGAAGGCGAGGATGCGCGACACGTAGCGGCGCACCACGTCCATATCGTGTTCGACGAACAGCACCGTGACCTGGTGGCGCGACACCACCTGCATCACCGTGTCCATCAGTTGGGTCTTCTCCTCGGCGCTGACGCCGCTGGTGGGTTCGTCCAGCAGGAGCATCTGCGGGTCGCCGATCAGGGCCATGGCGATGTCGATCAGCTTGCGCACGCCCTGGGGCACGGCGGTGACCTTGCTGTCGCGCCAATCGAGGATGCTGAACTCGCCAAGGATCGCCTCGGCGCGGGCAATCCGCGCGTCGCTGCGCAGCGGCCGCAACAGCGACGGGAACGGCGATTCGGCAGCGGCCAGGGCGATCAGCAGGTTGTCCAGCACCGTCAGTTCCGGGAACAGCTGGGCCACCTGGAACGAACGGGCCATACCGGCGCGGGTGATCGCCCGCGGCGTGCGGCCGATGATCGATTGCTGGTTGAAGAGGATTTCGCCACGGCTCGGCTTGAGGTAGCCGGTGACCATGTTGATGAAGGTGGTCTTGCCGGCACCGTTGGAGCCGATCACCCCCACCACCTCGCCCTTGGCGATGCGCACGTTGACGTCCTTCGCCGCGGTGACCGCGCCGAACTCCTTGTACAGACCACGGGTTTCCAGAATGCAGCTCATGCCTTGGCCTCCACGGCTTTGGCCCGGCGGGCCTGGCCACTGAACAGGCTCCACAGCCCCTTGGGCAGGAACACGATGATTGCCAGCAGGGTGATGCCGAGGATCATCTGCCAGCTATGGGGCACCAGTTCGATGGCATAGGTACGCACCACGGCGAACAGGATCGCGGCGATGATCGGCGCCGCCACATGGGCCGTGCCGCCGAGCAAGGCGATGAAGACGAACTCGCCGGAAGTGATCCAGTAGGCCATTTCCGGGTCGATGTGCCCCGCGGCCAGGGCCATGAAGCCACCGCCCAGCGCCGATACCCCGGCAGCGGCGACATAGTTCATGTACAGCACCCAGCGCGGAGACTGGCCGAGGTATTCGACCCGCACTTCGTTCTCGCGGATCGCCTCGCACATCGCCCCGGCGCTGCTACGCCCGTAGCGGTGCAGAAGTACAGCGAGCACGGCGCTGGCCGCGACGATGATGACGAACAGCGCCAGGGGCGCCTGCCCCGCAGCCGGGCTCCAGCCGAACAGGGTCCAGGCCTTGACGTTGAAGCCGTCGGTGCTGCCCAGGGCCGGGCTCTTCACCAGCATGCCGTAGAGGATCATGGAAAACGCCAGCGACAGCATGGCGAAGAAGATCTCGCGGTAGCGGGTCATCAACAGGCCCAGCAGCATCGCCAGCGCCACTGCTGCGGCCACGCCGATCAGCAGCAGGGTCGGCAGGTCGCTGATCGCCAGGAAATGCCCGCTCATGCCCACGGCATAGCCGCCCATACAGAAGTACAGGCCCTGGCCGAAGGTCACCAGGCCTGCGCGCATCTGCATCACCACGCCCTGTACCACCAGGGACTTGGCCAGGGCCATGGTCAGCAGGAACACCAGCCACTGCGGGGCGATGAGGCCGCCGAGGGCGAGCAGTACGGCCACGCCCAGCAGAATCGTTTCGGTTCGATCAAGACGCATCAGATTTTCCTCGCCAGCACGCGGCCGAACAGGCCCTGCGGACGCACCGCCAGGACCAGCGCCATCACGCCGTAGATAACGAACAGTTCGAATTGCGGTGCGTAATGCACCGCCGCCGCACGGCTCAGGCCCACCAGCAAGGCGCCCAGCGCGGCGCCCTCGATGCTGCCCATGCCACCGATCACCACCACGGCGAAGGCCAGCACGATGATCTCCACGCCGATGCCCGGGGCCACCGAGATCGCCGGGGCGGTCAGGGCGCCGGCCAGGGTGCCGAGCACGGTGCCGAGGATGAACACCAGGGTGAATACCCGGCGCACGTTGACGCCCATGGCCTGGGCCACTTCGCGGTCATGGATCACCGCACGCAGGACCTTGCCCTGGTGAGTGCGCTCCAGCCACAGCCATAGCGACAGGCCCAGCACCAGGGAAACGCCGACCAGCATCAGGTCATAGTTGGACACCTTGAGCCCGGCCAGCACGCTGCGGCCCATTTCCGCGTAGGGCTGATAGGCGAAGTACGGGTTGACGCCCCAGATCATCTTCATGGCGTCTTCGAGGATCAGCAGCAGTGCGTAGGTGATGATCACCATCAGCACTTCGTCGCGGCCATACATGAAGCGCAGCAGCCCGCGCTCGATCAGCAGGCCGACGACCAGGCCTGCGGCAAGCGCACAACCGAGCATCATCAGGTAGCCGACCCAGACCGGGCCGATCCCGTTGTTGAAATACCAGCCCACCAGCGAGGCGGCGGCATAGGCACCGATGGCGTAGAAGCTGCCATGGGCCATGTTGAGAATGCGCATGACACCGTAGATGACGGTGAGCCCCGCCGCGACCAGAAACAGCCACGAGGCATAGATGGCGCCGTCGATCAGCACCGCATAAAGACTCATCATTTCGATCCTGCCTTTGGCAAGCGTGGCGGCCGGGAAGTGGCCGCCACGGTTAGGTCAAGAAGTGCCGCTCAATTGCACTGGGCGCCCGGGAAACCGGCCTTGATCCAGTCGTGGGCGGTGGTGCCGTCCGGCGGGGTCACGCATTCGCCAGAGAAGGCGATGACGTTCTGCACGCTGCCCTTCTTGGTGGCGGCGTCGTAGTGGTACTCGCCGTAGGCGATGCCTTGCATGGCCTGGTGGCCGCCGGCACGGGCCATCTGCACGGTGCCCGAGACCGATTCGAAGGTGGCGCCCTTCATGGCCTTGGCCATTTCCAGCGGGGCCGGGACCGTGCCGGCTTGGGCACCGGCGTTCTCGGCGGCGAACTTCAGGCCGAGGATGGCCTGGGCCATCTTGCTTGCCGGGTAGGTCGGCGAGGATTTGTAGGCAGCCTGGTACTGGCGGGTGAACCAGTTGTTCAGGGCGTTATCCGGCGCGAAGGCTCCGAACGGGCCGCGGCCGCCGATGATCATGCCGTTGGGGGCCTGGTCCTTGTAGCGCTCCAGGGCCGACTCGCCGCAGGTCAGCACGGCGGTGGCATCTTCCAGCAGGCCGCGGGAGTTGGCCTGAAGCACCAGCGCCTCCATGTCGCCGCCCCAGAAGCTGGAGTGGATGATGTCCGGGCGCTTCACCGACAGCGCCGAGATTTCCGCGCCGTACTGGCCCTGGAAGACCTTGGGCATCTGCGACTCGACCACCTGGCTCTTGGGCATGACCTGGGCCATGGACAGGGTGAAGTCGCTCCAGCTGTCCTGGCCCCAGGCGTAGTTCTGCTGGATGCCGCCGATACGCACGGCGTCCGGGCGGGTCTTGGCCAGGTAGCGGGCGGCACCGATGTTGTCCACGGCAGCGTCGAGGCTGGTGCGGAATACGTATTGCGGGGTCTTGTCTTCGGTGAACAGCTGGGAGGTGCCGCAGTCGTAGAACACGGTCATGGCGCCCAGCTCCTCGGCCACTGGCGCGATCGCCAGGCAGTCGCCGGACGAGATGTAGCCGACCACGGCATCGACCTTCTGCCGCTGTACGAGGTTGCGGAATTCCTCGACCTGCTTGGCCGCACCACCGGCCTCGTCGATGATCACCATCTCGATTTCGGCGCCGTTGATGCCGAGCTTGTCGTAAGGCGCGGGCAGCTTGCCCTGGTTCAGGCCCTCCACCAGCACCTTGGCAGCGTTGGCCGACGGTTCGCCGAACGGACCGGCCGCCGGGCCGGAGAGGAAGGTCACCACGCCGATGCGGAACTTGCCGTTCTCGGCGGCAACGGCTGCGCCGTTGAAGCCGGCGGCAGCGATGGCCAGGGCCAGCGGCAGGGTCTTGCAGTGTTGCTGGAGGCGTTTCTTGTAGTTATTCATGGCGTTTCCATTGCGGGCTTTACGGGTTAAGGGACGGGCTAAGGGGCGTGCCCCTCGGGATTACGGATCTGTTGCGCCAGGCGACGTGCGCGGGTAGCCGGATCGGGTTGCAGTTCCTCGGCGGAATACAGCTGCCAATTTCCGAGCATCAGCCGGGCCGGCGGGTAGTCGTGGTTGGGCACCGGCGTACCGACCGCCTGGGTCTGCTGGATCTGGTGGGTCAGCGGGTCGATGCGCGAGGCAAAGCCGGGCGGATCTTCCGGCAAGGCGATTTCCAGCCCTTCGAGGGCGCGGATCAAGGATTCGGTATCGGTGGCACCACCGGCTTTCTGGCTGGCCCTGGCCAGGACCATGACCCCGGTGTAGGCGCCTTGCGCGGCGTAGGTCGGGAAGCGTCCGGTCAGGGTGTGGAAGCGCTCGACGAAGGCACGGTTGCGCGCAGTGTCAGGGAAGTTGTTGTGGTGCCGGGCGGACAGGATCAGGCCCGGTGGCGCCTTGTCGCCAAGGGAGGCAAGGAAGTCGTAGTTGCCACCGGTATCGAAGTTGGCCAGGCGCGAGGTCTCGAACAGGCGCGTGCCGGCCGCCTGCTTGACGAAGGCATGGAAATCTCCGCCCCACAGGGCCGAGACGATGATGTCGGGCTTGGCCTGCTCCAGCGCGGCGATATAGGCGGAATAGTCCGGCTCGTAGAGGCGCGGCCAGAGCTCGGTGACGTCGTCGAACTTCACCCCCTGCTGGCGCAGCGCTTCATGCAGGTCGTCGCGCGAGACGTGGCCGTATTCGTAGTCGGGGCCGATGAAGGCCAGGCGTGTCCAGCCGGTCCTGGCCTGCAGGTCCTTCAGGTAGCGGGCGCCGGCGGCCATGGAGGTCCAGGTGTCGTTGGTCACCCGGAAGTAATAGCGGTGGCCGTTTTCCAGGCTCATGCGCGACGAGGCGTGATCGGTGCCGATCATCAGCACCTTCTGTTCCCGGGCCAACTGGCTCACGGCGATCGCTACCCCCGAGGAGACCATGCCGCACAGCACCTGCACGCCGTCCTTGCGAATGAAGGCGCGGGCCAGGCCGGTGCCGTAGGAGGCCTTGGACTGGTCGTCGTCGATGATCACGCGCATCCGCGGTACCTGCTCGCCGGCTTCGCGCAAGCCTTGCAACTCGCTCAGGGCGACCTGGATGCCGGCAATGCTGTCCTGGCCATAGATCGCCGCGCGCTCGGTCATCGGGTACAGGCAGCCAAGGGTCAGGTCCGCCTGGGTGGCGGCCGCGCCCAGCTCGACCCGACCGGCGTCGGCGGTGCAGGCGAAGCCCAGCAGCAGGGCGCTCAGGGCGATAACGGATGGCAGTCGGGAAAACGACGATTGCATGTCAGTACCTTGGGGCGTTCGTGGACGCCTCTTGTGGTTAGCGCAAGGGTTATCGCAAAGGCTGTGCCAGCCTCTGCGCGATGCGCCATAAGAAACCGTGCAAGCGCTCTGGAACAAGGCTTTGCACGGCGATTCACGGCGAGTTCGGAACACCGTGGCGCGGTAGGGCACGGTGTTGGGCGGGAGACGTTGAGCGGTAACCGCTCAGCGCGGGCGAGCGCTTGAGCGGTTACCGCTCATCGAAGCGCTCGATGCCCAGGCGTTGCAGGCGACGCTTGAGGGCGTGGCGGGAGATACCGAGGATCTCGGCAGCCATGCCCTTGTGCCCGGCGCTGCGGCTGAGGGCATCGAACACCAGTTCGCGTTCGGCGCGCTGCAATTGATCCTCGATCGGCAAGCGACTGGCGTCCACGGGCCCGGCGGCATGCATCAGCTCCGGCAATTGCGCTGCGGCGATGGCCTGGCCGGGCATCAGGATGGTCAGGCGCTCGATCAGGTTCTTCAATTCACGGACATTGCCCGGCCAGCGATGCCGCAGCAGCGCCGCCTCGGCGTCGGCCTGGAACGCGATGGCCGCGCCCTGCTCTTCCCGCGCCTGGCGCTCGGCGAAGTGCCGGGCCAGCAGAAGGATGTCGTCGCCACGCTCGCGCAGCGCCGGAATATCGATGGTGATCACGTTCAGGCGGTAGAACAGGTCTTCGCGGAAACGCCCCTGGCGTACGTCATCGGCGAGGTCGCGGTTGGTCGCCGCCACCACCCGCACATCCGCGCTGCTGGCCTGGCTGGCGCCGACCGCACGGTAGCTGCCGTTCTCCAGGAAGTGCAAAAGCTTGGCCTGCAACGCCAGCGGCAGCTCGCCGATCTCGTCGAGGAACAGCGTGCCGTTGCTCGCCTGGGCCACCAGACCGACACGCTTCTGGTGAGCGCCGGTATAGGAGCCCTTCTCGGAACCGAACAGTTCGGCCTCGATCAACTGCTCCGGCAGCGCCGCGCAGTTGACCTCGATGAACGGCTGGCCGGCGCGGTTGCTGGCATCGTGCAAGGCCTGGGCGACCAGGGTCTTGCCGGTGCCGGATTCGCCAAGCAGGAGGATCCGCGTCGCCGAACTGCGTGCCACCCGCAGCACCGCCCCGTGCAAGGCGCGCATGGCCGGGCTCTGGCCGAGCAGAGTGCCTGGGGCCGCATCGGCGTCGATCGGCGCCGGCACGGCCAGGGTGGCCTGGATGGTGGCCAGCAGGTCGTCCAGTTCGAAGGGCTTGGTCAGATAGTCCGTAGCCCCGCCCTTCACTGCCTGCACGGCGGCGCGGGTATCGCCATGGGCGGAGATCATGATTACCGGCAGGGTCGGGCGCAGCTTGCGCAGGCCGTCGAGGGTGGCAATGCCGTCCAGGCCCGGCAGGCCGAGGTCGAGCAGGACTATATCGCAGCGCGTGGCGCTGTCGGCCAGCAGCGCCAGCCCCTCCTCGCCGCTGCCGGCTGCGCCGACGTTGAAACCCTCGGCGCGCAGGGCGTAGCTGAGGGAGCGCACCAGCGCTTCTTCGTCGTCGATGATCAGTACATGAAAGTCGGACATCACAGGCTCACTTCAAATCGGTCGGGCAAGGCGCGGGAAAGTCCAGGGTCACCACGGTGCCCTTGCCGGCGGTACTCGCGATCTCCATTCGCGATGCATTGGCTTGCAGCAGTTGCTGGCAGATGCTCAGCCCAAGGCCGGTGCCCCGGGGCTTCAGGGTAAAGAACGGCTGGCGTACGCGGTTCAGCGCCTCGAGGGGGATGCCACAGCCATCGTCGCTGACGCTGACCAGCACACGCTCGCCGTGGCGGTAGCCGGCAAGGTCGACGCGCTTGCCGGCAGCACAGGCCTCCAGTGCGTTCAGGCACAGGTTCAGGAGGATCTGCCGGGCCTGGTCCGGGTCGACGAACAGGCGGATGCCGCCGGCGCAACCGGCTTCGAAGTAGATGGCGCGGGCCTCGGCTTGCGGGGCGATCTGGCGCTTCACCCGTTCGAACAGGCTGTGCAGCTCCACGACTTCCGGGTTGGCCGGATGGGGACGGCCGTATTCCAGCAAGTCGCTGGTAACGTGGGAGAGCCGATCGATTTCTTGGCCCAGGTCGCTCAACAGCAGGCGCCGCTCGCTCTCCGGCTCGCGGCGCAGCAGGGCCTGCACGGTGGTCTTCATGGTCGCCAGGGGGTTGCGCACTTCATGGGCCACGCCAGTGGCGAAGGTACCAAGCACGGCGAGGTTTTCCGAGCGCACGGTCTGCTCCATCACGTCCGCCAGGCGCCCGGCCATGACGTTGAAGGCGCGAGTCACCCGGCCGATCTCGTCATTGCTCGACTGTTCCGGCAGGCGGTAGCCGAGGTCGCCCATGGACAGCTGGTGGGCGCCCTCTACCAGCGTGCCCACCCGTGCCCGCAACTGCCGTGACAGGGTGAAGAACACCACCAGGATGAACGCGATGAATCCGACGGCGGCCAGGTACAACCACCAGCGAGCATCGTCCAGCGGCTTGAGGATGGCTTCGGGCTGCACGCTGAACACCACCTGCCAGCCGGGCAGGATCAGCGGGCCTTCGCGCAGGTCGTCGGGGGCCGCGACCTGGCGCCCGGTGGCATCGATAAAGGCGCCGCCGGGCACCCGCAGCAAGGGCGTCACCACCCCGCTCAGGCCGGCGCTGGTGAGCAGTTCGGTCAACGAGGCCAGACGCAGGTGCAGGCCGATGCTGACCCGGTGATCGGTGCGGCCGTTGCGGATGGTCTTGCGGATCAGCAGCCAGCCGGAGCGCCCGGCCTGGGGCAAGGCCGGGCCGATCACCTCGATATCGCCAACCTTCTGCCTGGGCAATCCGGCCAGGGACCAGTCCTCGTTGCTCCAGTACGGCGCACCCGAGGCCGCCGGGCCGGGCAAAACCTTGAGCAGGCGTTCGTCGTCGTTGAAGAACAGCACGCCGTAGAGAAACGGCAGCTCGCTTTCCAGCTTCAGCAGGGCATCGATATCGCCGACGGAATGGCTTTGGTCAGCGATGAAATCGGGCATGTTGGGGTGGTTGGACAGGGCCGAGAGCTGGTAGAAGCGCTCATCGAGGAAGGACGACACGCGGTTGGCCGTAGACAGCGCCTGGGCATCGAGGCGCTCACCGGTCAGGCGGTTGAGCAGGTCCTTGGCCAGTTGTTCATAGAGCACGGCCAGGGCGATCAGCGCCACGCTCATCACCAGCGTGGACAACAGGGTATAGCGTGCGACCAGGCTGCGCCGCGGCCGGGCAAACCGGCGCCACAGCGCAGCAGCGGGGAATTCGACATCCATGGGCTTTGTAATTGTTGTTCATGTAGTGGCGGGGAGGATAAGGAGCCGGGGATGGGGTTGTCCATTGGCGCAATGTCGGGGATGGGGATTGTTGTCGCTCTTTCGGACCCTATCGCTGGCAAGCCAGCTCCCACAGGGACACTGTGGGAGCTGGCTTGCCAGCGATGAGGCCAGCGAAAGCAACACAACCCTACCTGCTGAACCCATGCTGCCCCAGCAACACCCGACTGCTGCCTAACCATCACGCCACAGCCCCAACCCCAGCAAACCCGGGCCCTCCAGCCATCTGGCGCGAAACCTGCTCTGCCCTGCCCCACACAGTAATTACAGGTCCGCACCATGACGTCCCACCCTCCTTTCACCCGCCGCCGCTTCCTCGGCAACAGCCTCGCCCTTGGCGGCCTGGCCCTGGGCGGCAGCCTGTTGGCCGGTTGCGGCGACGACAGCCAGCCCGGCAGCCACGCGGCCGACCAGGGTCCACGCTACGGCGGACGCCTGCGCCTGGGCATCCTCGACGGCAACCAGGCCGGCAACCTCGATGCCCACAAGCCGGTCGGCAGCGGGATCATTCGCGGCTTCGCCCTGTACAGCAAACTGTGGGAATGGGACGAGAACATGCTGCCGCGCCTGGCCCTGGCCGAAGAGGCCGAGGTCAGCCCGGACGGCAAGGTGTGGACCCTGCGCCTGCACAAGGACCTGGAGTTCCACCACGGCAAGACCATCGATTCCGAAGACCTGCTGTTCTCCATCCGCCGCCTCACCGACCCGCAACTGGCCTCGCCTTACGCCGCGCTGCTGCACTGGATCGACCGCGACAACCTGCAGAAGCTCGATGACCGAACCCTGCGCGTGCGCTTCAAGGACGGCGCCGGCTTCGTCCCGCTTCCGGAAACCTGGGTGAATTTCGGCGGCATCGTGCCGGTGGACTATCACCCGGTGACCAACCCGGTGGGCGCCGGGCCGTACAAGTTCAAGAGTTTCTCCGCCGGCCAGCGCTCGCTGTTCACCCGCTTCGAGAACTACTTCAAGTCCGGCCGGCCCTACGCCGACGAGCTGGAGATCATCGGCTTCAAGGACCAGACCTCGCGCCTGGCCGCGCTCAAGGCCGGCCAGCTGGACATGGCCAACGCCCTGGCCGCCGAGCACCTGCGCCTGATCGAACAGGATCCACGGTTGCAGGTGCTGACGTCGGTCACCGGCAACTGGCTGGGCTTCGACATGAATACCCGAAAAGCGCCGTTCGACGACCCCCGGGTACGCCAGGCGTTCCGCCTGCTGGCGAACCGCGAGGAGCTGGTGGCGCGGGTGCTCAATGGCCAGGGGCGGCCGGCCAACGACCTGTATGCACCCAACGACCCGACCTTCGACCACAGCATTCCCCCACGTCGCCAGGAACTGGACAAGGCCCGGGCCCTGCTGCGCGAAGCCGGGCAGGAAAACCTGGAGCTGGACCTGGTCACCGTGCAGGACGGCGTGGCGCTGTCGTCGGCGCTGGTGTACGCCGAACAGGCGCGCAAGGCCGGGGTGCGGATCAATGTGCGCCAGGTGGACGCCGCCACCTTCAACGGGCCGCAGCACACCGAATGGACCTTCAGCACCGGCGGCAGCATCGGCGCGCCATTCCTCACCTGCGCCCTGCATGCTGACGCCCCGGTATCGGTGGCGAACAAGACCCACTTCGACGATCCACGGTTTTCCGAGCTGTTCCTTCAGGCCGTGGCCGAACCGGACGTGGAAAAACGCAAACCGCTGGTGCATGAAGCGCAGCGGATCCAGTACGAACGTGGCGGGATGCTGGTGTGGGGCTATGCGAACCTGGTGGACGGTTTCGCGCAGCGGGTGGGTGGGGCGGCGGCAGAGAGGACGCTGTTTCCGACGTGGCGGTTTGATCAGTTGTGGTTGAAGGAACAGGTATAGTTTTTGA
>NZ_JAOECN010000061.1:0-20054 GCF_029836855.1 Pseudomonas sp. GD04058 | reverse complement strand
TCTCCTACAGGAGATTCTTGTTGTGCTGAGGATGAGTCTGCCCCGTGCGCCGGTGGCGACGAGCAGGGCAGAAGGTACGAAGGGGCTGGAATCCGGTGATATCAAAAAAGTGCAAATCGCTTGGATCAGGAAAGGCTTTCGCGTACGGCGCCATTCCTGGCGACTTGCATGGCGCACCAGAGGAATCCCAGGCCGGAGCCGAGGTACACGGCAATCAGCCCCCAACCGAGCACATTCATCAGCCCGGCCAGTTGCACCTGGACCAGCAAGGCCACGACGGAACAGTCGACTGCGGTCAGAAGCAGCGCGTTGCGCGCCGGCAGGTCTGAGTTGCTGCGGACGAACCACAGCTCGATGGCGATCCCCAGGTAGACCAGGCCCAGAATGCGGCCCAGCAACGTGCCGGCGTCACCCAGCACCAATCCCGTCCACTGGAAGATCAGGTTGGGGTCGAAAGCCAGCAGCAGGGCCAGACCGACAGTCAGCACGCTCTTGGGGCGAGTGAAGAGAGTGATGTTCATGACTAGCTCCTGTTCTGCTGTTCGAGGAAGCAGATGATGTTTTGCCGATCGTCCTGCTTGCGCAGGCCGCCAAACGCCATCGCGGTACCCGGCAGGAAATTCATCGGGCCGCTCAGGAAGGCATCGAGCTTTTCCGCGTTCCAGGTGAAGCCGGCCTGCTCCAGGGTCGGCGTGTAGCCAAAGCCCTGCGCCGTACCGACCTTGCGGCCATACACGTCATGCAGACGCGGACCGACCTTGTGCTCCGCCAGCGAATGGCAGGCGGTGCACTTGGACTCGAACAGCTTTTGGCCGGCCGCGGCATCGCAAGCCGCCGCGGCCGTGCCGGAGATGGCGCAGAGGCCAAGGGCGAGAAGGAAACCAAGCTGCTTCATCCCAGCAGCTCCTTGACGAGCAGGGCCGCCTTGCCGCCCCCGCCGATGGCGCCGTCGATGAATCCGCGCCAACCCTCGCCGTGGTCGCCCTGGGCGAAGAACATGCGGCTACCCGGAGCCTTGCCGAAGTGATCGGCATACTTGCCGTACCAGCCGGGTCGGTAGCTGGCCCAGGTTCCCCGGCTGTAGGGGTCGAGGTTCCAGTCGTAACCGAAGCAGTCTTCCACTTCCATTTCCGGGAAGAAGGACTGCATGACCTGCTGCACGGCGTCCCGATCCAGGACGTCGAGCTTGGCGGGATCGTCGCCAAAGCCGATGAACAGCGTGTGGTCCTCGGCCTTGGCGTAGGTGAACACCACATTGAGGGGATGATCCGAGTCGGCCAGACCATACAGCTTGCCTTCCCCACCGACCTTGCCCTTGACCTTGATGACCGCCTTGACTCCGGTGCCGGCGTGCCGTTCGTGAGCGGCCTCGATCAGCTTGGGGTCCAGCGCCGGAGAGAACTCGATGTTGGGCAGCACGTTCATCGGCAGCGCCAGGACCACGCTGCCCGCCACAATGCGCTCACCCTTCTGGGTGGTGACGACCACGTGGTCGCCCTTGTCCTCGACCTTCTTCACCGGCGTAGACAGCCGCACTTCGGGCTTGCCGTCTTCGATCATCGCGTTGATCAAGCTGATGGTGCCGTCCTTGAAGGTGTAGCGAGTGAGCGAGTCGTTGAGGACCGACAGGTTGTAACCCGGCAGGGCCCACCAACGTGCCATCTCGTTGTAGGAAACCTGGTCAGAGGGGCAATGGGACATACCCACCAGATACGAGTCCACGGCAGCGCGATGCACAGGGTTGAGCTTCAACTGGTCGAGGCGATCACGGGCACTCAGGCTGTCCTGCGCCATGAGCTTGTTCCAGCGGAAGCGGGAGTCGTAGGGACGTTCCCAGATGTCGCGAGCGTCCGCGAAGTAGGTATCGAACGCTTGCAGCACCGGCAGCAGCTCTTCGCCAGCAAGTTGCGTCCGCTTGCCTTCCGCCAGGATCACCATGGTTTCCAGTGACGATTCAGCGCGTTCCGGGGATTCGATGACCTTCAGGCCATAGCGCTGGGTCTCGGCCCAGACGAAGGGCTGGGTCCAGTGAATCCAGGTTCCGCCCAGCTCCACCTTGTGGCCGGCGAACTCGGTGCTGAAGGTGCGACCGCCAAGGCGATTGCGCGCCTCCAGCACCAGCGTCTTGTAGCCATTCTTGCGACAGTCACGGGCGGCGGTGACACCGGCGAAGCCGCCGCCGATCACCACCACGTCGTAATCGCAACCCGCGGTCTTGCAGCCTTTCTGTTCAGCGCCCATGGCATTTGCCATGACCCCTGCGCCTGCCACCACAACCGCGCCAGCCCCGGCGCCACGCAGGAAACCACGACGACTGACGCCCTTGGCGTCGTCTTTTTCATCGGCCATCGACCCACACCTCATTTGTCATTGTTCTTGAAGTGAAGGGCGCAAGAAGCTGCCAGCTGAGCGATGTACGTCAGCCTGAAGTCACGCCCATCTGCGGGGATAAGCTATGCGACGCCCCCAGGCGCAGGCTTGGCAGCTCATGACAAAATCGTTGGCAGCGGATGACAATCCGCTCGGAAGGTGGGCGGCTCGATTCAGGATCGGCCGCGTTGGCGGAACTGCTGGGGAGTCAGTTGGGTCCAGCGGCGGAAGGCTCGGCAGAAGGAACTGGCTTCGGAGTAACCGAGCAGCAGTGCGATCTCCGTCAGGCTGTAGTCGGATTGCATCACATAGCTCTCGGCCAGGGAGCGGCGCACATCCTCCACCAACTGGCTGAACTCGACGTTCTGCTCGGCCAAACGCCTCTGCAATGTACGAACGCCAATCTTCAGGTCGCTGGCCACCTGCTCCAGGCTGGCACAGCCACTGCTCAGGCTGCTGGCAATGTGGTGGGCGACCTGGCTGAGCACGTCTGTCGACGCCGCCCGGCTTTGCCGCTGCTGTTCAAGGAAGGGCTCGAGGGCCTGGAACAGGCGCTGATCGGCGGTGCGGATTGGCATGTCCAGCAACTCGCGTGAGAAGTACAGCCGATTGTCCGGCTGCTCGAAGCGAATGGGACACCCAAATACCTCGCGGTGGGAGGCCAGGTCGCTGGGGGCCCGATGCTCGAAATCCACTCGAACAGGTGACAGCTGCGGATTCCGGGTCACCTCACGAAGCAGGTTGAGGATGGTGCAAATGGTGAATTCCGCATCCTGGCGACGCTGCACGATGGACGCGTCGGTGACCCGATAGGCCAGGCTAATCCGCTTGCCGTTGTCCTCGAAGTCCAGTTGCGTGGCCTGGGTCAACACCACCATGAAGCGGCTCAGGCTCCGCAGTACCAATTGCATGGAAGGGGCACAGCGTATGGCATGGCCATAGGCACCGAGCTCACTGCTCTCAGTGCGCATGGCCACCTCCAGGCCAATGGTCGGTGAAACCTCGCTACCAAGCACCTCCCAGAGGGCGACGTACTTTGTCACTGGAATTTCTGATTCCGGTGCGCTGAGAATCTGCTCGCGCAGTCCGACAGCAGCGAGGTGCGGGCGAAACAACTCTGCGTTGCGACGGAAGAAGCTTTCGGCAAGGACGGTATGGCAGCTAGACGACGGCATTGAACGCCCTGGGATGTTGGTGCTGATGGAAAATTGACCCACCCTGCCGATTGAAATTTGACCCAGGGCGGATTGCTGATTTCTATATCAGCAACTGTGGATAAGTCTATCAGCGCAGCTGCTTTAAAATCCCTTCCTTTCGATCGCCCCAAGTGGCGACTGAAGACCTGCCACATGCAGCCATGCAGCAGGCCGTCGTCACCATGAAATCAGAACGGCTCATCGTCCTCCGGTTCCTGGCCGCCCTTACGCTTTCGCTCCCGTGATTTGATCTTGGCCTGGGCCGCCAAGCTACTGTGTTGCAGGCGATAGGACTCGTTACCGGTTTCGACGATGTGGCAGTGGTGGGTCAGCCGATCCAGCAGGGCGGTGGTCATCTTGGCGTCGCCGAACACGCTCGACCATTCGGCGAAGCTCAGGTTGGTGGTGATCACCACGCTGGTGTGTTCGTACAGCTTGGACAGCAGGTGAAACAGCAACGCACCGCCAGCCTGGCTGAACGGCAGATAACCCAGTTCGTCGAGGATGACCAGATCCATGCGCAGCAGTGCTTGGGCGATCCGCCCGGCTTTGCCGTCGTGCTTTTCGCGCTCCAGCAGATTGACCAGATCGACCGTGGAGTAGAAGCGCACGCGCTTGCCGTGCCGGGTGATGCCGGACACGGCCAGCGCGGTGGCCAGGTGGGTTTTACCGGTGCCTGGCCCACCGATCAGCACCACGTTCTGCGCGGTGTCGGTAAAGGCCAGGCTGGCCAGTTCGCTGATCAGGCGTGCGTCGGCGCTGGAGGCGCTGAAGTCGAAGCCGGCCAGGTCGCGGTGCATCGGCAGCTTGGCCATGTTCATCTGGTGGCTCACCGAGCGCATGGCGCGATCTGTGTGCTCTTGTTCCAGCAGGTGTTCGAGCAGCCACTTGGACGAGGCTGTGTTCGACTCACCCTGCGCAGTCAACTCCGCCCAGGCCGTGGCCATGCCGTGCAGGCGCAGCTCCTTGAGTTCCGCCATCAAATCACGCATGACCGATCTCCTCGGCCTGGCCACGCAGGCGGTCGTAGCGCGCCGTGTTAGCGACGGGGGCTTCCTTGAGCGACAAGTGGGTTTCGACGCTGGGTGGTGGTTCGGTCGCGGCCAGGCGCGCCACGACATTGAGGATGTGTTCGGCGCTCAGGCTGCCGCTTTCCAGTACCAGCTCAACGGCCACCAGCACGGCATCGAGCCCGGCGACCGGTACGGCAGCCAGAACTTGCGCCATGATCCGGTCACCGCCGGCATGACGCCCCAGACCGTGCTTAAGCTGACGCAGCGGCGCCGGCAGATCAGCAAAGGGCGCGCCGTTGCGCAGCGCACCGGGCTTGCGTTCGATCAGCGGGAGGTAGTGCTGCCAGTCATAGCTGACCTGGTCGCGATCCAGCAAGCGGACATGGCTGGCGATCAGCGCGTCGTCAGCCACCACCTCGATTCGCGTCGGATACAAACGGCTGCTGACCCACTTACCCGCGTACTCACACGGCACCGAGTAGCGGTTGCGCCCGACGCTGACCAGGCAGGTGCTGGAGACCCGCGCAGGCCGCTCGACGTAACCGTCGAATGGCGCTGGCACAGGCATCAGTTCAGCGCGCTCCAACTCCAGCACTTCGGCCACACTCAGCCCGCTGTATTGAGGGTGCGTCAGCTCGTTCCAAAGCGCGCGGCAGCGCTGGCCCAGCCAGGCATTGAGTTCCTCGAAGGAGTGAAACTGACAGTCCTGGGCGTCTAGCCAGATACGCCTGCGGCTGTCTTGCACGTTCTTTTCAACGATGCCCTTTTCCCAACCAGCGGCGACGTTGCAGAAGTCCGGATCGAACAGGTAATGCGCGCACATCACCGCAAAGCGTGCATTCACCGCCCGGCCTTTGCCCTTATTGACCTTGTCGACGGCGGTCTTCATGTTGTCGTAGATGCCCCGGCGCGGCACGCCGCCCAAGGCGCCGAACGAGCGTGTATGGGCGTCAAATAACATCTCATGGCCCTGGCTCGGATACGCCACAAGCCAGAACGCACGGCTGGCACACAGCTTCAGATGTGCCACCTGCATACGCCGGTAAATGCCGCCGACCAGCAAGCCTTCCTCGCTCCAGTCAAACTGAAACGCCTCGCCAAGAGCAAAGGTCAGCGGCACAAAGGCCTGCGACGCCTTGCCCTGTCCCCCTCGCCAGGCACGGATAAACGCGGTGAGCTGGCTGTAGCCACCGTCATAACCATCGGCTTTGATTTGCGCCAACAGCGCCTTGGCACTGCGCCGCTGTTGCTTGGGGCGCAGCGAATCGGCTTTTAGCGCCTGCTCCAGCGTGGCGTGAAAAGGGCTGAGTTTGTTGAAGATCGCGCGGCGTTGGTAGACCGGCGGCTTGGCCTCAGGTGCTCTGACCCACTTGCGAATCGTGTTGCGCGCCAACCCGGTGCGCTTGGCTATCTCATGCAGCGACAGCTTGTCGCGGAAATACATCCGGCGAATTTTGCCCATCATTTCCATACTGATCACCCTGTGTTCTCCTGCTCAAAAATTGAGCAGAAGCAGTTGAACACCTGGGTCAGTTTTCAGTCGGCAGAACAGCCTCTACTGGGTCAGTTTTCGGTCAGCGGCAACACAGTGATCAACGCCAGCAGCAGGCCGTTGAACAGCACCAGCTTGAATCGCAATGACAACCTGGCGAACAAGGTACGCATCGATGCACTCCAGCCATGCAAGAAGACACGCGCCCCTTAAGAGTTCGTCGAGTATCTCAACGAGCAAACAAACTGCGGATGCGCGTACTGTCGAAGGGATGGCGTCGGTGCTATTCGTCATCGCCCTCCGACAAGGGCCATGACAAGGGTGACCGACGCGATGCGGACTATTGAGGTATTACCCCTGCCGCCCCAAACAGCAGCAGATGTCCTTCAGTGAGCGGCGCCAATGCGGAGATGTTCAGGCGGTCCTCACGCTGAGATGCGTTGAAGCGCTCCACCTTTGTATCCGAGAGCGCTACCAGCCCCCCATTGCCGACCAGCGCGACGCGGCCATCGGCCAGTTGAGCGACATCGGTGATCGCCTCGACCGTACCGCTGCTCAGTTCGCGCCAGCGTTTGCCAGAACTGTCGCCGAGCAGCACCCGCCCGCTCATGCCGACCAGCAGCGCTCGACCATCACGCAGCCCGACACCACTCCACAGAGAGCCGCTGACGCCGGTGTCGAGTGATTGCCAGCTGGCACCGCGATCAGCAGAGCGATAGGCGTTCCCCGCCTCAGCGGCGATTAACAGGCTGCCATCACGGGTGGCGAAGATATGGTTGAGGTGATAGTCGTCACCATCGGCACCCACGCTCAGTCGCTGCCAGCTCTGCCCGCCATCCTGAGTCTGCGCGGCGTATCCGTATGCCCCAACGACGATGCCGTGCTGGGCATTCTCGAACCACACCGAAAGCAATACCGGCTGCTCCTCCAGGAGTTGCTGCAGAGCCCAGGTTTCACCCCCGTCTTCGGTATGCAGCAACACCCCGCCATGGCCAACCGCCCAGCCCTGCCGCTCATCGATAAAGCTCAGGGCAGTGAGCAAGCCGTCCACCGGCACGCTGCTGGCCTGGCGCCAGGTCTCGCCATCATCGGACAACACGACAATGCCATGGTCACCCACGGCGACCAGACGCCGGCCCACCTGGCTCACCGCGACCAGTGGCGCATGCTGTGCGCTCTCCAGGGCGATAGCCGGAGCCTGCGCGTCAGCAGCCCACACATTACCGGTCACAGCCAATGCCAGGGCCACCAGCGGGAACTGCAGAAAACGAATCGCGAACATCATGCATGCTCCTCTATCAGTGCGCGATCAGGGGAGCACGCACCGGCCCCCGCCGCGGAATCAGGATTTCCAGTACCACGGCCAGCGCTGGCAACAGGGTGATGGCCATGATCATGTTGGCCATGAACATGAAGGTGAGCAGCAGGCCCATGTCGGCCTGGAACTTCAGCGCCGAGAATGACCAGGTGGCGACGCCGACGGACAGCGTCAAGGCGGTGAATACCGTAGCCACCCCAACCTCGCGCAAGGCTTGCTGGAACGCGCTGACGATGTGCTGCCCTGCGGCGAGATGCATCTGCAAGCGGTTGTAGATGTAGAAGGCGTAATCCACGCCGATGCCCACGGCAAGCACCATCACCGGCAGGGTGGCCACAGTCAGGCCGATATCCAGCTCCTTCATGAACCAGTAGCCGAGGAAGGTCGCCAGGGTCAGCGGCAGGCAGCAGGCGATCATGGCGCGCCAGTCGCGGTACACCAGAAACACCAGCAGCACGATGGTCAGGTAGACGTAGAGCATCATCGGCAGCTCTGAGGTCTCCACAATCTCATTCGTGGCTGCTTGTACGCCGGCATTGCCGCTGGCCAGACGTACCGTCACCCCCTCCAACTTATGTTCGGCCCGATAATCCTCGACCGCCTGCACTACCTGTTTCAGGGTGCTGGCCTTGTGGTCGGTGAGATAGAGGTTGATCGGCAGCAGTGTGCAGTCTGCGTTGTACAGGCGCAGGGCCTCGGGCACCTGGCGAACCGCTTCGCCTAGCGACAGCTCATCCAGCGGCAGCGCTGCCCACTTGGGGTTGCCTTCGTTGACGCCGGAGGCCGAAAGCTTGGTCAGCGCCGGCAGGGACTGCGCCGAGAGCACACCGGGCACATTGCCAAGATACCAAGTCAGGCGGTCGACATAGGCCATCACATCGTTGCGGTAGCAGCCGCCTGCAGGGGTTTCCACCGCCACGGTGAACAGGTCCAGGCCCAGGGCAAAGTGGTTGACCACACTCTGCACATCCCTGTTGTACTGAGAGTCTGCATGCAGCTCCGGCGCCCCTGGCAGCACATGCCCTACATGGCGCCCCTGGCTCTGCCATACCGCCAACGCCATCAGCGCTAGGCACAGCAACGTGCCGATGGCCGCATTTCGCGGCTCGGCGATACGCCCAAGGCTGACCATGGCGCCATCACGCCTGGCTCGCAGCCTTTCGACACGCGCCACATAGGCCTTGTCGAAGCTGAAATAACTGGCCAGCACCGGCAGCATGATCAGGTTGGTAATGATCTTGTAGGCCACCCCCACCGAAGCGGTAATGGCCAGCTCGCGGATCATCGGGATGGGCACCAGCACCAGGGTGGCGAAACCGACGAAAGCCGTGATCAGTGCCAGCGTGCCGGGGATGAACAGGCCGGTGAAGCTGCGCCGCGAGGCGGTCATGCCATCTACCCCGGTGCAAACTTCCTTGGAGATGAAATTGACCTGCTGTACCCCATGAGACACGCCGATGGCGAACACCAGGAAGGGCACCAGAATCGCCAGAGGATCGAGGCCGAAGCCCAGCAGAGTGACGGTGCCGAACTGCCAGACCACCGAGACCAGCGAGCAGAACAATGGTAGGAAGGTCAGCCGCCAGGAGCGGGTATACCAATAAACCGCCAGCGCGGTGAGTACGAAAGCCAGGCCAAAGAACTCCACCACGCTCTTGGCACCGGCACCGATATCCCCCATCTGCTTGGCGAAACCAATGATCTGCACGTCGTAGTTGGAGTCTGCGTATTTGCTGCGCACCTCGTCTTCCAGACGCTGGCTGAACTCCAGATAGTTCAGGCGCTTGCCGGTTTGCGGATCCGGATCAGCCAACTCCGCTACCACCATGGCACCGGAATGATCGTTGGCGACCAGGCTGCCGACGAAGCCACCGATGATGGTGCGCTCACGAATGCCAGCTATGGCTTGGTCGTCCAAAGTGCCTACCGTGACATCACCACCTACCACGTCCTCGGCCTTCATGCCCTCCTCGGTGATCTGCACCGCACGGGTATTCGGCGTCCACAGCGAGGTCACGCTGCGCCGGTCGATCCCCGGCATGAAGAACAAGGTCTGAGTCAGGTCGTACAGACGGGTCATCGCCTGCTTGTTCCAGATATCGCCCTGCTTGGCATGCAGCACCACGATGACGCGGTTGGCACCGAACAGCACATCGCGGTACTGGTTGAAGGTCTTGATGAAAGCGTGCTGTTGCGGAAGCTGCTTGTCGAAGCCGGCCGACATTTCCAGGCGTGACGCAAAGCCGCCCATGATCAGGGTAATGACGGCCAGCAGGCCAAGAGTCGCCAGACGATGGCGAAAGAAAAAGCGCTCGAGCGCCGACACCAGGAAAACCAACATGGAATGCCTCGATACAACGAGTGTCGCCAACGGCAAGCCGCGCAAGAGCGCGCACGGTTTGCCGCCAGCGAACTTGGGCTGGATTAGAACGAGTAGGAAATATTGCCGCTGAGGAAGTCGCGATCAGCCATCAGGTTGTTGTCGCCACCGCCCCAGTACTGCACCCACTGCAGGCCGCCCTTCCAGCGGTCACGGTAGTTGAACAGCAGAGAGGTGGTCAGCGACTTGCGACCTTCGACAAACGGCATCGCATTCGGCGTGGTGCCGTTGACGTCGTGACTGAAGTCCAGCTGCGGAGTGACGGTAACGCCGCTGTCGAAGAGGTTGGGATAGTTCATCCCGATCTCGGCCACATAGCCCCAGGACGTTTTGTTTGGTACCGAGTAATCGGGCAGGAAGTAAGGCACCTTGCCGCTGGTATCCAGTCCCGGGTAATGGGTTACCACTGCTTCGGCCATGATGAAGCCCTGGGAGGCCCCCAGTGCGCTGGGGATAAAGCCAAGCGGATCGCTGGCCGAGAAGGTGTAGATGGCATTGATGTCCGCCTGCCACTTTTCCTCTTCGACAAAGCCCTTGTTCACTCCGGTATCGAACACGCTGTACTTGTTGTAGCTACCGGTGAGCCCACTACCGAAGGGAACGGTGGGGTCGATACCGACACTGTCATCGGGACGATAGGACAGCTCGCCCGCAACAGCTACCGGGCCCACCATGGTGCTCATGGAGAGACCGAACAGATCCTTGTCTTCGCCGTAGTTGATGAAATAGTTGTCCACCACCAGGTTGTTCGGATTGCTCCGCGCGGTGTAGCCCACGAAAGGTGTCTTGTCGTGGTAGCGCTGGTAGAAGAGGCCAAAGTCGGTGCCGATGCTCTCCGCGGTCCAGCGCAGTGCCACGCCATACTGGCCGCTGTTCTTCGCCTCACGCTCGCCGGCGTAGGGAATCGCCAGACCAAAAGCCACCAGATCGGCATCGCTCAGACCACTGATACCGGGGGCACCGCACTGACCGGTTGGCGTCAGATCGGCGCAAGTGAGTCCGAGCAGCGGGCCATAGATATTGTTCACGTAGTTCGTCGGGTAGTAGATCGGGCGACGCCCCTCTCCCGCTATATCCGCCGAGGAGAAGTAGGTTCCCACCGGATCGAGCGAGTAGGCATTCCACTTGAACTGGTAATACCCCTCCAGGCTCAGCGTCTCGGTCAGCCCGATATTGAAGGAGGCCATCGGTGCCGGGATGAACACCTCCTTCAGCTGGGTTCCAGGCGTGTGGTACTTGGGCAGGCTGAGGGCGTTGATCTGGTTGATGCCGCCGGGCACGAAGATCTCGGCGCCCCAGCTGATTACCTGGTTGCCCACTTTGACCTTGGCGGGCATCTCGCCGATATCAAAGCTTTTCGCTACCCACAGGTCGAGCAGATCGAAGCGCTCGGTGGCATCGCGCTCGGCCTGGTCGTCCAGTTCCGTGGTGCGCACGTTGTCCATCTTGAAGTCTTTGGCCCAAGCCACCCGACCCAGAGCACTCCAGCCATCACCGAAGCGCAGACTTAGTTCATGAGTTCCCTTGAGCACGTGAGAAAACACATCGTGTTTGTCGTAGTTCAGGTTGCCGTCATCGGCATTGCTGTAGTTGATATCGGCGTTCGCATAGCCGTTGCCACGCGACAGGTTGTAGTACCGACCAAGCTCGTTGTTGGTGCCGGGATTGCACCCACCACTGTCACCACCGAGTAAATGACAGTCGGGAGACTGCAAACGGGTGGCGAAACCATATGACAGCGTGGAGTCGAAGCTGCCGGATATCCCTTCCTCACTGCCGAACAGAACGGCGTAGCTCGGCTGAGTCCAGAGCAGGCCAGATGCAAGCGCGATCGACAACGCCAGAGGGTTATGCAGGCACGGCTTTGCCTGCAGCGCAGCCGCGCCGCATGTTTTTTGCTTTTTCATATTGTTGTGCTCCGGACCGGTCAACGCTCGCCGCGACGGCGCAGCTCGTTGGAGTTGAACATCTTGTCGCTCACACGCCCTTGCAGCCCTGCGCCGAGATCGAGCGACAGGCCTTCCTGAGTGAAGCCGTCGGCGATGTAACGGCGGGCGATCAGGTCGTAGCTGACGTACTCGAAGCTTGTGCAGGCCTGGATCTCGGGATCGGCCCACAGGCTGCCCTCCTGCACGCGCCAGAGATTGCCCTTGGCGTCGTACATATCGACATGCAGCAGGCTCCAGCTATCTTCGTCGAAGAAGAACACCCGCTTGGCGAAGGAGTGGCGCTTGTCGGCCTTGACGGTTGCCTCGACCACCCACACGCGGTGCTTCTCGTAGCGCTGCACGTCGCGATTCAGGTAGTCCTGGCCGATCAGTTGCTCATACTTGTTGGACTTGTCGACCAGCTTGTACGAGTTGTACGGCACCAGCATTTCCTTCTTGCCGACCAGCTTGAAGTCGTAACGATCCAGAGCGCCGGTGAACATGTTGATCTGGTCGACGAAGTACAGGTTGTCCGAGCCGGCAATCGGATTGTCGTAGGCGAAGGAAGGAGCCAGACGAACACGACGCTGTCCGGGGAAGTAGATCCACGAGCTCTGCGCCTTATCCAGGAAGGAGTGCACCAGATACATCTCGCCCGCCCGGGAAGAAGGTGACAGTACGTCATAGAGCAGCTTGGCCTCGATTCCGCCGGTATCGCTCGGGTCCCTCACAGCAGCATCGTTATAGGGATAGTACTCATGCGCCCATTGCCGAACCTCGGTCAGCGCGCCCCCCTTCTCACGAAGCAGGATCGAGACCTGCGCACGCCGCCCCTTGGCCATGTAGCGCAGCTTGTAGTTCCACATCACCTCGATGCCACTCTGCGGTACCGGGAATGGCACAGCGGCGCCGACAGCCTGCTCCAGGCGCCAGCCATCGCTGCCAATACGCGCCTGGCCGGCATACGCCTTGGAGCGCTCAGCCACTTCGGAAGGAATCGCACAGCTGCGGTGCGTGGGATAGACATCCAGGCGGTAACCCGGATAGGTCTTGATCAGCGCGACCTGCCCTTCCGGCAAAGAATTCTGGTACTTGGCCACATTGCTCGCGTCGATAGAGTACAGCGGCTTTTCACTGGCATATGGATCTCCTTTCCCTCGCGACCATCCAGCAGGGGCTTGAATCAAGCCGCCACTCCAGGCGGGGATGCTCCCATCGGCATTACCGGCCTTCTCTGCCCCAATCGGGGTTAGCTCACTCCCGAGCTTACTCAGGTCAGGCGAGGTTGCCGCCTGCAAGTGACTGGTACCAAGGAGCGCCAACAGCGCACCACCCAAAAGTGAAAACTGGAGGTTTTTCATGAACTTCTCCTGGAGGGAGCTTTTTTGTGGTTATTGGGAAGCAGTTCGATGTGGCCTAGAAAAGCCGGGGAATAGCGGATCTGTCTTGAGTAGGTGCCAAGGGCCGATGGCGTCGAAGCGATGCAGGTGTTGCTAACCGTTCGGATGCGTTGCACTTGCTGCTAGGTGCAGATAATTGAGCGCCACTCCAGGCGTGAACCTTATTGACGGCCATTTGCCTACCTCTCGTTGATTTTCTTGTTGTTCGAGTAGGTGATCGGGATCGGATGGGAAAAGCGGGCTGATCAAAAATCCAGCCCGAAGCGTTCCGACTCACCTGGCTGGAAAAGTATTCAATGCCACTCAAGACGGATTGCCCGCGCATGCCAGAGTCATTGATATCTGATGCCAATCGGGCCTGAGCACAGGCTTGGAGGTAGGAGCGGAACGATGAGGGAAGAGAGTCCGTACGCGGCCAGCATCTTGATCGGTCAGCAGTCGACTGCCAACACAGCAGGTCAGCGGTAGCGCAGCCGATGGCCCCGATGCCCTATGGATTGATTACCAGCAATGGCCCGCCTCTTGCTTGCCACGCACCTAGGCATAAGCAGCACTCAACTGAGCGATGCATGCCGAGTCATCCAATCGAGAGTAAGATGTGGAAGGCGATTACCCTCAGGGGTAAGTCTTCAGCATAAGAACAATCACCGACCGAGCCGCCCCTGACAGCGGGCACTAGGCCAGGAAAGGGATAGAAGTAAAGGCTGCAGCACAATGAAATCCGGCCGCACAGTGGTTTCCGAAAACTTCTTCCGCAGATTCAAGGAAGTGTTTGCCCCCTATCTATCCATGCTTGACGTCGACTCTCGCGTCTTAGAGCGCGCAGACATAGAGATACCCGTCGAGCAATATCTAGCTCTATGGGAAGCTGCGGGAAAGGTCAATCCCAATGTTGGGCTTGAGCTCGGCATGCAGTCCGAGCCAGACGACATCGGCGCACTCGGCCATGCCATACACTGCGCGACAACGGTTGAAAAAGCACTGCTGACACTTCAGCAATTCATCATCGTCTTCGCCCAAGAATCGAATATAAAGCTGGAGTTCGATAGTCGAACGATCTGTATTGAATACGGTGTTACCTATCCCACCGTCATCTCCAAACGCCAGGACTCGGAGTTCGCCATTGCCGCCATCTTGCGGCAGCTTAACTTGATCACCGCTAGCACCATCCGCCCCACTCGCGTTGACTTCGCACATAGCAAGCCTGCGGACATATCGGCGCATAAACTGCTGTTCCAATGCCCGATCCACTTCAATCAACCGGCCAATCGAATCTGCCTCCCCATAGAGACTTTGCAACTGCCAGTGGCTCACGGTAACGAGCGGCTGTACAAAGCCCTTGAGCCTTATCTGGAAAAAGAGCGCCAAGTACGCACCGTTACGGATGAACTACTGCCGCAAATCACCCGGATAGTCGCCGCCGAAATGAGCAGCGGGGCCCCTTCTATCGACGAAATATGCGATCAGTTGAACCTGAGCCGGCGTACGCTCCAGCGTCGGCTGAAAGAGCATGGAATCGAATTCTCAACGCTGATTGAAGATGTCCGTCGAGAGCTCGCCCTCTCGTACATGAAGGAATCGAACTACTCCATGACGGAAATCTCTCTACTGGTGGGCTATTCAGAATCGGCCTCCTTCACCCGAGCCTTCCGACGCTGGACCGGACAATCGCCCCAGCAGTATCGCGCGGCCCACCTGGCTTCCTGACCCCCCTCGGTTTGGCACCCGCTGCCGGAAGAACTGGCACTGCCAGACAATCTCCCGCGCTCGCGGAGCTCTATGCTGATCCTGTGACGGCGCCCCAAGGTCATCAGCCCCATCGCCATTGGCATTCCTGAGACCTGCGCGCCATGGCTGACGAGCGACCTTCTCTCAGCAGCCCCAGCCCAGCCAAATGATCACTGTGAGGGGATCTGCGTGAGTAGCATCGAACAATCGTGGGACGTCATCATCGTCGGAGCGGGCGTGTCTGGCCTCAGGGCCGCACTCGACCTGAAAAAAGCAGGCCAGCAGGTCTTGGTGCTTGAGGCTAGGAACCGAGTGGGCGGGCGCTCGATGCCCGGTACCGTGGCCGGCCACACAGTCGACTTTGGCGGCCAATGGCTTGGTGCTGATCACCACTTGTTCCGTGAGCAGGCGCAAAGCCTTGGTGTCGGAATCTACCCTCAGCATACCGAGGGCAACAACCTGGTCAGCCTGGATGACAGCATCCAGTCCTATGGTTCGCAGGTGCCCAAGTTGCCCTGGTCCTCGTTGCTGAGCCTGGGAATCGCTGATCAGATCTTACAGCATGACCTGCGACGGCTCGGACACCTCGCACCATGGCAGGCTGATAACGCCGCCGAACTCGACAGGGAGTCGCTCGAGGCCTGGATCGACAGAAAGGTTCACACCAAAGCCGCCAGAGGCCTGATACAACTGATCGCCAAGGCCATTCTGTGCGCGGAACCCTCTGAGGTGTCCTACCTCTTCTTCCTGGAGGTACTGCGCCAAGGTCATGGGCTGGAAACGATGATCGGAGTGAAAGGCGGCGCTCAGCAGGACAAGTTTGTCGGCGGCGCCTGGCAAGTACCTAAGCGCATGGCCGACCTGCTCACCGAACAGATACGACTCAATTGCCCGGTGCACGCTATCGAGCAGGACACCCAGGGCGTGCGCGTGCTCTGTGCCCAGGGCACGTTCCATGCTCGACGGGTAATCATGACAGTGCCCCCGGCACTTGCTTCCCGCATTAGCTATGAACCTGCGCTACCGGCCAAACGGGCCAGCCTGATCAGGCGCATGCCGATGGGCTGCGTGATCAAGATTCATGTGGCGTATCCCACACCCTTCTGGCGCTCTCGTGGCCTGAGTGGTGCGGTGATTAGCCCTAATCGCGCGCTTAGCATGGTCTTCGATCAAACGCCGCTCAATGGCGAGGTCGGGATACTCGTCGGCCTTATCGAAGGCGAACATGCCGTTGAGCTCAGCGAGATTGGGCCCGATGCCCGCCGAGCGCGCGTCATGGCTGATCTTGTGCACTACTTTGGCGCTGACGCGGCCCAGCCACTGGAGTACGTGGACCACGACTGGATTCATGAGACCTGGACAGAGGGCGGCTACGGGGCCCACATGCCACCGGGAGTCATGACGACCTACGGCGAGGCCATTCGCGAGCCGCATGGCCGCATTCACTGGGCAGGGACTGAGACCGCCACGGAGTGGATGGGCTACTTCGAGGGCGCCATGCAGTCCGGCATCCGAGCCGCCAGCGAAGTGCTCGAAGCCGAGCGCCAAACAGCCGCCTAAGCCTCCCCCAATCCTTCTGGGGCGTGTCGGAACGGCCGTCCCTCCCCTCTCCTCGTCCCGTGCCGATCCAACGCGAACGTATTGGCACGATCTGCTGAAAAGACTGGCACTGCCGGACAATTCCAACGCCAGCCGCACCGATACCCTCCCGACATCACCACTGCATCTCTGAGCGCACGCGAGGCGGCGCTTCAGGGGCAACTGCATCTGCCCAGCGTCAGGAGACACATCGCAATGAACACCGCAGCCCAGATTGGCCATGCCTTAACTAGCGAAGCAGAGGCTGTGCGTATATTCACCTTGCAACGGGCCGCGCATCGCGAACATCCCATCCCCAGCCTGGAGATTCGCCGCAAGAATCTCAAGCGTCTGGAAATGATGCTGCTGGAGAACCAGGACGCCATCTGTGCAGCCATCAGCCAGGACTTCGGCAACCGCGCCCACCAAGAAACCAAGTTGCTCGAACTGTTCCTGACGGTCGATGGCATCCGCGACTGCCACAAGCGCTTGTCCAAGTGGATGAAGCCGCAACGCCGCAACGGCTCTATTTGGTTCTTCGGTGCCCGTAACTCGGTGATTCCCCAGCCCAAGGGCGTCGTGGGGGTCGTAGCCCCCTGGAACTACCCACTGTTTCTGGTGATGGGGCCGGTAACAAGCGCACTGGCAGCGGGCAATCGCTGCATGGTGAAAATGGCCGCGAACTCTCGTCATCTCTGTGCACTGCTACAGCGCCTTGTGGCTCAGAATTTCGACGAGCACACCCTGGCCATCGTGCCTGGTATCAGTGGCTCGGTCTTCTCAAGCATTCCCTTCGATCACCTGATCTTTACAGGGTCGGCCGAAACCGGGCGCTGGGTCATGCGGGCCGCGGCCGACAATCTGACACCAGTAACGCTTGAGCTGGGCGGAAAATCCCCGGTGATAGTCGCCGAGGACTTTGACCTAAAGACGGCGGCCGCGCGGATTCTGCAGATGAAGACGGTCAACGCAGGACAGACCTGCGTGGCACCGGACTATCTGTTCGTCCATGAGAGCCAGCTGGAGGCATTCGTAGAGCACTGCCGCGCCATCACCCCCCAGCGCTACCCGTCGCTGCTGACCCAAGACTACACCTCGATCATCGATCAGAGCGCTTATGGGCGGCTGATGGAGTATCTCGACGACGCCGAAAGCAAGGGCGCTCAAATCATCAATCTGCTGCCCGGCAGCATCGGTAACGAAGCCGTCCGCAAGATCGCCCCGGTCCTGGTGCTAGGAGCTACCGATGACATGCGCGTCATGCATGAAGAGATCTTCGGCCCGATTCTGCCGATCAAGACCTATCGCAACCTGGATGAGGCGCTGGACTACATCAAGAACCGGGATCAGCCGTTGGCCCTCTACCTGTTCACCAATCAACGCCAGCTACAGAAACGGGTAGTAGCCCTGACGCAGTCCGGCGGTGTCGGGATCAACGACTGCGGGCTGCATGCCGCCCAGCATGACCTGCCGTTTGGCGGTGTCGGTGCCAGTGGCATGGGCCACTACCACGGCTACGAAGGCTTCCTTGAGTTCTCCAAGCTGCGCCCGATCTTCAAGCAGTTTTCGCGCCCGGCATTTCCGCTCCTGTATCCCCCCTACGGAGCGCTCTTCGACCGGCTGATTAAGCTGATGCTCGGGCGCTAACCCGCGACCTAAGGCTTGTTGCAGGCCCCTGCAGCAAGCCCTGATTACCAGCAACCCTCCAGCACTGTTGCTCCGCAACTTGGCATAGCCACCAACAAAGAGAATGAAAGGCATGACCGCTATCAAAGACTCGCATCTGGAAAACCAGTCCTTCTGGCAACATGACTACGGCCACTACTCGCCTAACGCCGCACTCACGCAGAACCTGAATGCGGATGTCGCCATCATTGGGGGCGGATTCACCGGCCTAAACACCGCCTGGCAGTTCAAGAAAGACAACCCCAATGCGCGCGTGGTGGTGCTGGAAGGCGCCATCATCGGTTTCGGCGCCAGCGGTCGGAATGCCGGATTCAGCACCAAGCTCTTTGGCCTAGAGCCTGAGATGGTGCTGCTGCGCTGGGGCAAGCAGAAGATGATCGATGCCCACCACTACCTCAAGAAAGCTGTAGCGCATACCCAGAACCTGATTGAGACCCACGGTTTTCAATCCGACTACTGCCATACCGGGATGGTCAGGATCAGCTACTCGCAACAGCAGTTGGACCGCATGAAGAAAACTTATCAGCTGCTCCAGGATCTGGGCATTGATGGGGATCTGACCTGGCAGAACAGAGACCGGATTCGCCAGGATTTCCACTCCGAACGTTTCATCGGCGGCATCTACGAAACCGACACGGCTCATCTCAACCCCTGCAAACAGGTTCGCGAACTCAAGCGCCTGGCGGAGTCGGCAGGGGTGGAAATCTATGAGGCCAGCCCTGTCACTCGCATCGAAAGGGCTGCCACGGCAATTACAGTCGCGACTGAAAAAGGCCGCGTGGTCGCCGACAAAGTCGTGATCGCAACTAATGCTTACTCGCGCGAGGTGCCGGATAGCCGCACGCTCAAGGCCCGGCAGTACCCGCTGTGGACCTACCAGATCGTCACAGAGCCGCTCACCGCCGCGCAGTGGGAAAGCATCGGCTGGAAGGACCGACAGTCGTTCGGGGATAACCGGCAGATGCTGCATTACTACCGCCCGACCGTCGACGGGCGAATCGCCATGGGTGGTGGTGATGCGATCGTGTACAAAACCGGCGCGCTGGTTGAGACGCCGTCTGCGATGAGCTGGAAGCACTGCGAGGCTCACCTGAAGTGGATCTATCCCCAGCTGAAAGATGTCCGCATCGACTACCGCTGGGGTGGACCTGTATCGGTCAACGTCGACATGGTTCCTGAAATCAGCTTTGTCGATGACGAGCGCATCATCTACGCAGGGGGCTGCTTCGGTCACGGTGTTGCACTGACCCACCTCAATGGGCGCACCATTGCTGACCTGCTCAACGGCCAGAAGACCGAGCTGACGGACTTCTGGATCGTGAACAGAAAATCCATCTCCATGCCGAACGACACCCTTTCCTTCCTCGGTGGCCGCGTCGCCCGCCAGGCGCTCAAAGCCTGGGACTGGTGGGAGGAGCGCAGCTTGAAGGACATTTGAGCGATCTCCGATTCATCTATTTTCTCCAAGCACTGTGGACTACCCCTGCACCTGTAGTGGATCCCGCCCCGATGTAGAGGGCCTATGTACCGAGTCTTCTGGATCCTGTTTCTGCTGCTGGCTAGTCACCTTGCTCATTCAGCTTGCTCGCGGGAAATATTGGTTCCGTTCAGTGAGCTCGGTGTGGACCAGTGGCAAAGAGAGGGAGTCCGCGCCGGACTGTCCATCGAATATCTGGAAGAGGTAAGCCGGCGAAGCGGATGCCGATTCGCTTACACGGATGTGCCGCGTGCAAGAGCCTGGTTGATGTTTGCGCGCGGCGAGGCCGACGTGGTGCTCGGGGCTGTTCGTAGTGCTAGACGTAATGAGGCAGGATCGTTTTACAGCCAGCACATAGAAGAAGGCGTTTCCCTTGTCAGCCTCAAGGCACACCCACTGCACCTGAAATCTCGAGAGGCCATTCTTGCTTCAGGACTAGCCTTCTCGTTTGTACGCGGACACGACTATGGCCCTAGAACAGCTGAGCT
>NZ_JAOECN010000060.1:0-21238 GCF_029836855.1 Pseudomonas sp. GD04058 | reverse complement strand
CCAGTCCATTACCACAAGCACCCACACGAATTGCTTGATTCGATTGTTAAAGAGCGTTTGGCGAAGCGTTTCGCTTCAACCGAGGCGCGCATTCTACGCTTTCCTCTAAGCCTGTCAAGCGTTTATTTTGAAGTCTTTCAGAATTTCTCGTTCAACTTCAAACACTTGCTTCAGCCACATCAGCGTTTGCTCGCTGTGTGGGGGCGCATTCTACAGAACGAAAACGCCCCGTCAAGGGAATATTTCCAAAATTTTCAAAAGCTTCATGCACGCGGGCGGAGGTGGTCGGTGATCACTGCCGAAGAGTGCCATGCGCATGAATAGATAAGCGTATGCGTCCGATCACCCTTTAAATGGCTCGCAAGGCCATTCTTGCTCGCTGGGCGATTGTTCAACAATACGCACGGTTTTATGCGATAAACGGCGTTCCGGAAAAGTGCGAACCCAATGATGGACAATAAAAGAGGCAAGGGACTTTCATTCGTAAGAAGGATCCATGCGCCACGGACGATCGGCATGGGCATCGGCCTGCTCGGCGTCTATGCGGGCATGCTGCCTCTCGATCCCCCGGCCTGGGTGTGGGTTGCCATGTTCATCAATGGCCTGGCCTGGCCGCACATCGCCTATTTCGTCGGGCTGCGCTCGCGCTCACCCTACCAGACAGAACAGCGCAGCCTGTTGATCGACTCCCTGACCGGCGGATTCTGGACCGCCGCCATGCATTTCAATCCCCTGCCCAGCATTACCATCCTGTCGATGATGACCATGAACAATGTAGCCGCCGGCGGCCAGCGCCTGTTCCTGCGCGGTGCGCTTGCCCAGGTTTGCGGCATATTGCTGGGCATGGCGCTGCTGGGTCCGGGCCTGCAACTGGTCAGCACGACCCAGCAGGTCTACGCCTGCCTGCCCATGCTTACTCTTTATCCACTGGCTTTGGGCTGGGTTTGCTATCGCCTTGCCATCCAATTGTCGGAGCACAAGCGCAGCCTGAGTGCCTTGAGTCGCACCGACAGCCTGACCGGCCTGCTCAACCATGGGTCCTGGAAAGACCTGCTGCAGCTCAAGTTCCAGAACTGCCAGCAGCAGCGACGCAGCGCGGTGATCGCGATCATCGACATTGACCACTTCAAGCGCATCAACGACAGCTACGGACATGTGGCCGGTGACGCAGTACTGCGCCACCTGAGCAAGGAGCTGAAGATCAGCCTGCGCGAGAACGACCTGGCCGGGCGCTACGGCGGCGACGAATTCTGCGTGATTCTGCCCGATACCACCCTGCCCCAGGCAGGACGTCTCATGGAACACCTGCGCGAACGGGTCGCGGCCTATCGCGACGATGCCCTGCCGGAATTGCGCATCAGCCTCAGCATCGGCCTCGCCCTTTGCCGCAGCGACTTCGACGACCCGGTCGCCTGGCTCAACGAGGCCGACCGGGCGCTCTACAGCGCCAAGAACAACGGTCGCGACCAGGTCAATTTCGCCGATGACGGCGGCGCAACCACAAGAGTCGCCTATCCTGAGTGAAGTTCGCCCGCGAGGCAGGCTCGCGAGGGCAGTGCAACAGGACCGGCACGCTTCATGGACAGCCCCGCCAGCGCTCACTCCCCTTCATCACGTCCCCGCCTGCATGCGCGCAAACTGATTACAGGCATCTCGCTGCTGTTCGTCCTCGCCTGCATGATCGCCTTCGGCGCGTTGTTCAACATCGCGCAACAACTGAATGAGAGCGCCGGGCGGAAAAGCATCTTTTATGTCGACAAGGCCCTCCAGCAGCGCCTTGAGTCCTCGCGCCGCTTTCTTTCCAGCTATGCGGTGTGGAACGCCGCCTACGAACACCTGAACGGCAAGGTCGACGAACAGTGGGCCTATATCGAAAAAAACGTCGGCGAATCGCTCTACACCGCCAGCGGTTACGAAGGTGTCTTCGTCATCGACGACAAGCGCACCAAGTACGGACTGTTCAAGGGGCAACCCAGTGCAGCGCCTATTGCCAGCTATATGGATGGCGCCGTGCCCCCCATCGTCGAAACCGCCCGCGCACTTGCCGCCGAACGCGGGCAAGCGAGCCGCTACGTCCTGTTCAACGGCTGGCCGGCAATACTGACTGCCGCGGCGATCCGCCCGGATGACGACGTGCTGGGCATCGATCCGCAAACCACCTCGGTGATGCTGTTCATCGACCAACTGACCCAGGCCAAGCTGGACAAACTGGCCGATGATGCCGGCCTCACCGGCTTGCACATCGCCAACGCCAGTAACGAGGCCCTGCAACTGCCTCTCGACGACTTGGGCTATAGCCTGCAATGGACCCCGCCTCGCCCCGGCGACCAGTTGCTCTGGGGCGTATTGCCAGCCCTGCTCGGGGCCATGCTGCTCCTGGGCTTGCTGATGCTCGGGTTGTTCCGCTATGCCCTGCGTGCCTCACGCCAGATCAACGACAACCTCAGCGCCCTGCAAGCCAGCAACCAGGCCCTGGAAGCCAGCGAACAGCGTTTTCGTGCCGTGGCGGAGGCGGCGTCCGACTGGATCTGGGAAACCGACCGACAGCTGCGACTGACCTATCTGTCGCAACGCTTCGTCGACGTCACCGGCTACAAGACCAGGGACTGGCTTGGCCAGCCGCTGAACCTGCTGCTTGGTTGCGACACCACACCTCTCGGCGCCTGGCTCGACGACCTCGACGAAACCACGGGTCAGCAAGCGGCTCACCTGCGCTGCGTCTATCACGATAAGCACAACCTCCTGCGCTTCTGCCGACTGTCGGCACGCCCCATACAGGTCAAAGGCCAGCGTATCGGTTTTCGCGGCACCGCCAGCGATATCACCGACGAAGTCGCCGCCCATGCCCATATCCAGCACCTGTCGATGCACGATGCGCTGACCGGGCTGGCCAATCGCAACAAGCTCTCGCGCTTTCTCGAGCAGGCGCTGGCCAAGGGCGAGCAGGCTGCGCCACTGACCCTGATCCTGCTTGACCTGGACAGTTTCAAGCCGATCAATGATTCCCTTGGCCATGCTGCGGGAGACGCAGTATTGCTGGAGGTGGCGGCACGCCTGCGCGAAACCACCCGCGACGGTGACCTGGTGGCCCGCCTCGGCGGCGACGAATTCATCCTGGCAATCGCCAACATGAACAACCGTAAGGAAATCGACCGGTTCTGCGCCCGCCTGATCGACAGCCTGCAGCAGCCTGTCGGCTACGAGGATCACAGCCTGCACGTGGGCGCCAGCCTCGGCATCGCCCAGACCCGCCTGCAGGGCTACGATCCCGGGGAACTGATCCGCTGCGCCGATATCGCGTTGTACCAGGCCAAGGCCGAGGGCAAGAACACCTGGCGCTACTTCTCAGTGGAAATGAACCAGCAGATCCAGCACCGTCGGCAACTGGAGAACGACTTGCGCCGGGCGGTGAAGAATCATGAGTTTGTCCTGCATTTCCAGCCACGCTATCACCTGCAAAGCCTGGAGATCGTCTCGGTGGAAGCCCTGGTGCGCTGGCAGCACCCGGTAGAAGGCCTGCTGGGGCCGGACACCTTCATCCCCCTTGCCGAACAGAGCGAGCTGATCGTGCCCCTGGGGCTGTGGGTCCTGCGCAATGCCTGTGAGATCGCCCGCGACTGGCCCACCCCGCTGCTGGTGTCGGTCAACCTGTCGCCGGCGCAGTTCTCGCGCAGCGATGTGGTCGGCGATGTACGGCGGATCCTCGTGGAAACCGGATTCCCGGCGCAGCGCCTGGAGCTGGAGATCACCGAGAACGTCATGCTCAACGATATCGAAGGCGCGCTGGGGACCATGAATGCCCTGAAGGAGCTGGGGGTGCGTTTGAACATGGACGACTTCGGTACCGGCTACTCATCCCTGGGTTACCTGCGCACCTACCCCTTCGATAGCATCAAGATCGACAAGCGCTTCGTCGCCGGGCTCAGCAGCGACAGCAATGACCGCGCCGTGGTCCAGGCGATCATCAATCTGGGCAAGGCCATGGGCCTGACCGTGACCGCCGAGGGCGTCGAGACCGAACAGCAATTGCGCGCGCTGGGCATGGAGCAGTGTCATGAAGTCCAGGGCTTCTACCTGAGCCGGCCACTGGAACGTGCCGACTTCGAAGCCCTGCTGCACAGCCATCGGAGCAAAGACGGCCAGGCCGGGTAACGCTCAGCCAAGCCGGCGACGTTGCGCCATGATCTGCGGAAGGTCTCGCCTGCGCTGATAAACCCGAAGCGGCTCGCTGATATTCAAGCGATCATCGACATTCTGTTCCAGCAGCACGTCGATCAGCTCGCGGCTCAAGGTCATGAGCTCGCCTTCGCCGCGCTGCCAGACGAATTCGCTGCTGGGCGTGATGCTGTCGTCGGCCACGTCCATGCCGAACGAGTCTTCGCTGAAGCGCACGATGTGCTTGCCGAGCTTGCGGTGGAACCCGACGAAGCCCTTGAGCTGGTCGGCTGCGGCGCAGATGTCCTGGGAAGTGATATGCATGTCAAACCTCGCTGAAACACCCATGTGGATGCTGGTCAAAAGGAATTGCACGCAGGCGAATGGGCAGACCTCTGACGGGAATGCTCGAATTCCGAAAGATTACTGGAAATTGCCTACCGCTTGGGTGGAATTTTCTTCGTAGTCCCGGATGCTCGCTACACTAGAAATCCTTGTCGACGTTTCGGTGGCCGTTTTTCCGATGACTAATGCAGCACTTTCAGACAGCGCTACCATAGGCAGGATCAACGTGATCCCGGCCATCCTGCAGGTCATCAGTGAGACCACGGGGCTGCGTTTTGCGGCAGTCGCGCGGGTGACCGAAGCGCGCTGGACGGCACTCGCGGTACTCGACACCTTTGGTTTCGGCATTGCCGTGGGTGGCGAGCTGGAAGCCTCCACCACCCTGTGCAACGAGATTCGCGCCGGGCAGAAAACCATAGTGATCGACCAGGCCAGCCAGGACGAAACCTACCGCGACCACCCCACGCCACGCCTGTACGGCTTCGAGAGCTACATCGCGGTGCCGGTACTGCGCAGCGACGGCAGCTTCTTCGGCACCATCTGCGCCCTGGATCCCCTGCCCCGCTCGCTCAAGGGCAGTGCCATCCAACCGATGATGGAAGCCTTTGCCCGCTTGCTGTCGATCCAGATCGAAAGCGAAGAAAGCGTCCAGCGCACCGAGATCGCCCTGGAAAAAGAGCGGCAGATCGCCGGGCTGAGGGAAAAATTCATTGCCGTGCTCGGCCATGATCTGCGCAATCCGCTGTTCGCCATCACCGCCGGCGCCGAATTGCTGAGCAAGCGCCTTACCGACGAGCGCTCGCGGACCATCGCCGAGCACATCCTAACCTCCGGTCATCGTGCCACGCAGCTGGTACGGGACGTTCTTGACTTCGCCCGTGGCCGCCTCGGCGATGGCATTCCCCTGAATATCCAGCCCTGCGCCGATCTGGACCAGGCGCTGCGCCATGTCGCGGGAGAATTGCAGCGGGTGCATCCGGCTCGACTGATCGAACTGGACATCGGCGACCTCTCCGGCATGCATTGCGATCGCGAGCGGATCTGTCAGGTGCTCTCCAACCTGATCGCCAACGCCCTGCAGCACGGCGACGAACAGGGAGTCATTCGGATTTCGGCGAGGATTGCCGACGATGATTTCATCCTCAGCGTGCACAACAGCGGCGAGCCCATCGCCCCGGCCATCATGGCGCAGATGTTCGAGCCCTTTTCCCACCCTGCCTCGGATGCGCCGCAGGTTGGCCTTGGCCTGGGTCTCTACATCGCCAAGCAGATCGCTCTGGCTCATGGTGGCTACATGGATGTGCAATCGTCTGCTGCGGCCGGCACCCTGTTCAGCCTGCATCTGCCGCTGGTTCGAGCTGCTCGCGCAGCAGGTCGGACAGCCAGTCCATGAACAGGTGCACCTGCGGCGGCAGATAGCGCTGATGCGCATAAAGCCGGCGCATTTCCCGGAGCACTCATTGTTCGGATCAGACGAACAGTCTTTCCAATAAGCACGGATTTATCAGCACATGACCGACCAATAGACTGGCCTCACTCCCCCGCTCCTCAAAAGAGGTAACGCACATGCCCCGCAAGATTGCACTTATCACCGGCGCCAGCCGCGGCCTGGGCAAGAACGCTGCGCAACACCTGGCTGCCCAGGGCTTCGATATCATCGGCACCTGGCACAGCAAGGCCGGCGAAGCGCAGACACTGGCCTCGACCCTGGAGAACTCGGGTGCCCGCGCCGTCATGCTGCAATTGGACGTCGGCGACAGTGCCAGCTTCGAAGCGTTCGCCAATACGCTGAAAACCACCCTGAACAAGGACTTCGGCCGCGACCATCTGGACGTGCTGGTGAACAATGCCGGGATTGGCCTGAACGTGCCCTTCGCCGAAACCAGCGAGGCGCAGTTCGACCAGATGTTGAACATCCAGCTCAAGGGTCCGTTCTTCCTCACCCAGCGCCTGTTGCCACTGATCGCCGACAATGGCCGGATCATCAATATTTCCACGGGCCTGACCCGCTTCACCATGCCCGGCCATGCTGCCTACGCGGCGATGAAAGGCGCGATGGAAGTATTGACCCGCTACCAGGCCAAGGAACTGGGGCCACGCGGGATACGTGTGAACATCCTTGCCCCGGGCGCCATCGAGATCGATTTCGGTGGCGGCCTGGTGCGCGACAACCAGCAAGTCAATGCGGGGATCGCCAGCAATACCGCGCTCGGACGGGTCGGGCTGCCGGACGACATCGGCGCGGCCATTGCGCTGCTCACCAGCGACGGTGCCGGCTGGGTGACCGGTCAGCGCCTCGAGGCCTCCGGCGGCATGTTCCTCTGATCGTCAGCCTCACCCACCTGAACGCTGGCAGTCATGCCGGCGCTCAGGTTGACGCCTTCCGGCACCTTGTCGAGGCTGATCCGTACCGGGATGCGCTGGGCCAGGCGCACCCAGTTGAAGGTTGGCTCGACTTCGGCGAGCAGTTGGCTGTCGGGGTTGGCGTTACGGTCGGTGATGCCGCGGCTGATGCTCTGCACATGGCCCTGCATCGGCTCGCCGGCACTCATCAGCCAGATTTTCACCGGCGCGCCGACCTTGATCCGCGGCAGCTTGGTTTCCTCGAAGTAGGCCTGGACATAAAAGGTCGAATCATCCACCAGGGCCATCACCGACTGTCCTGCATTGACGTAATTGCCCTCGGCAAGGCGCAGGTTGGTGATATGGCCGTTGCGCGGCGCCTTGACCTTGCTGCGCTCCAGATTGATCTGCGCCAGCTTGGCATCGGCCTGGGCCTGGCGCAGTTCGCCACGGGCCACGGCGGCACCGATCTGGGCGTTCTCGCGCAGTTCGGCGCTGATGGCCTGGGGCCCGAGGGCGGCACGGCGGGAGGCCTCATGCTCGCGCAAGCGCAACTGTTGCTGACGGGTGTCGGCCACCGCATTGGCCTTGTCCAGCGCGGCTTCGAAACGGTCACTGTCGATCGACATCAGCAGGTCGCCGGCCTTGACCTCCTGGTTGTCCTTCACGTTCAGCTCGCGCACCCAGCCAGATACATCCGGCGCGACGATCACCACGTCGGCGCGGATCTTCGCGTCGCGGGTCCAGGGTGTGAGCATGTAGTACTGCCATAGCCGGGTGCCGGCGAAGATGGCCACGGCCACCAGGCACAGGGTCAAGGCGATACGCACGATGGTACGCATGAACGAACTCCTCAAAGGTACAGCGTGACCAGGGTCAGCACGCAAACGAACAAGGCACAGTCGAACAGCGCCTCGTGCCAGATCCAGCGCCGCAACGGGGTCAGGCGCAGGATGAAGCGCAGCAGCCCGGTAAGCAGCAACGCCAGCACTACATAAAGAAGAAACGGACTGAGCAGCACCCCGCCCAGCGTCCACTCACGCAAGCCCATGCAGATCCTCCAGGCGGCGGCACCAGCGGCCCCAGCTCTTTTGCAGTTGCACAACGGCGCCCACCGCCAGGCGCAGGGCGTCGCTGGCAGGCTGCTCGCGCAGGGCGGCGATAAAGGTTTCGCTGGCGGCATCCAGGCGCTGCTCGCGCCCAGGCCCCGGGCCTCGCGCCAGCACGTCCTGCAACCGCTCCAGGTACTCGCGTTCGGCCGACGCGAGCGGGGCTCGTGCGATCGCAAGGCACATGCGCAAATGCAGCAACTCATCCCCCATATCCAGGCCATGCAGGCCATCGTCCCAGCGGCTGCGCTCATGCTCCGGCAGGGCGTTGTAGTGCCGTGCCAATTGCAGCAGGCGATCGGCCATGCGCCCGCCGAACCAGGTTTCGGCGCCACGCAGGTCGCGCCGGGTCAGGCGTACCAGGTCGCTCTGGGTCGCGGCGCGCAAGCGCCGGCCATGCCAGGCCGGATTGCGCAGCACCAGCAGTTTGAACGCCAGCACCGCCGCACCGACGCCCATCAGCATGGCCTGGGCATTGTTGAGGAAGCTTTCGACACTGAAGGTCATGGTGTTCAGCGGCGAGACTAGCACGATGAAGTGCAGGCAATAGGACGTGGCCGTGGCGCCGATGCGTGGATTGGCCATGCCCAGCGCACCGAAGAACAGCGGCACGCCCATGCCCAGGCACAGCAGGGCAAAACTGCTCCATTGCGGCAAGAGGATCTGCCCGACCAGGAAGGCCACCGGTAGCGCCAGGAGAATCCCGCGCAGAAAACTCATGCCGATCTGCGCGCCGTTTTCCCGGCTGGCGAACAGGCTGCAGACCACGCAGGTCAGCACCAGGCCACCGGGCGCCGCGCCCCAGGCGGTGGCCATCCAGAACGTCGCCATCGCCAGGAACGCCAGTGCACTGCGTGAGCCGAAGAGCAGGCCCAGTGGCACATCCCGGTGTACCGCAAGGCTATCGGGAAGATCGGCCGGCGCCTGGCCCTGCTCAACCGAATGCAGTGCCTGCGTCGCGGCGACGGCGTTGTCCAGCAACAAGGTCATGCGCGCCAGGCAATAGTGTTCGGCGGCGCTGTCGCGCAGTTCAAGGGCGGCTTGCCAGACCCGCTCGCGCAAGGCTTGCAAGGCCTCGGTGTCGGGATTGGCCAGCGCGGCGCGGATTTCATCCAGCCAGGGTTGCAGGTGCGCCGCCTCGCGGTCGTCCAGTTGTCGCCACTGGCGCCGTACCGAACGGGCGATACGCAGCAGCACCAGGAGCTTCTGGCTCAGCCCGCGGATGGCCCGGGCGCGCTGGCGGCCAAGGCTGCCTTCGAACCAGGCGTGTTCACGCTGGGAGTCGACGGCAACGATACGCCCGAGGATCTCCACGAGGCCCTTGCGCCCCTCCTCGTCGCCGCCGAGGGTCGCGCTGGCCGTCTGCAACCCGCTCTGCCAGGCCTGGCGCGCCTGCACCGCCAACTGTCGCTCGACGCGCAAGGGCCAGAGCAACGCACTGGCCAGGGTGGCGCAGACGATACCGAGGCTGATCTCGGTGCAACGGGCAACGGCCTGGTCGAATATCTGCAACGGGTGGCTGATCGCCGGGAGCGCAATGATCGCCACGGTATAGCCGGCCAGGACGAAGGAGTAGGCCCAGGCGCTGCGCAGCAGGGTCGAGCAGGCGGTGCACAGGCCCAGCCATAGCGCCAGGCAGATCAGGAACAGCCAGGGAGTCTGGGCGAAAACGGCCATGAACAGCACCGACATGATCGTGCCGACCAGCGTGCCAAGCAGCCGCGCCAGGCCCTTTTGCAGGACCATGCCGGACAGTGGCTGGGCGACGATGAAGGCGGTCATCAACGCCCAGGACGGCTGTTCAAGGCCCCAGCGCAAGGCCAGCCACAACGCCAGGCCGCCACCGAGCAAGGTCTTGATGGCGAACTGCAAAGCCGCTTTGTCGGGGGCGAACAGCGCATGGAGGGTGATGGGCAATGGTGTGAACCTGAAGGTGGTGGAGTTAACGATAGACAGTGGAGCGGAAAAGATCCGAAACACAATTATTAGCTAGCTAACTATCATTAGTCCAGCACCTTTTCCTAGGGCAACAAAAAACCCTGTGGGAGCTGGCTTGCCAGCGATGACTTTGGTGAATTCACCATTGCAATCGCTGGCAAGCCAGCTCCCACAGGGTTCCGTGTCATCCAGGAAAAAGCGTACTACCGGAAAAACAGGCAAAAAAATGGGCGACCGAAGTCGCCCTAAATGCCTTGCGTGCTCGTTGTATCGGGAAGGATCACTGCTTGCGCTTTTGCGAGTCCTTCCAGATGAAAATGCCCAGGCCAGCGAAGAAGACGAACATCAATCCGACCGTGACGACGCCAGCGACAACCACATTATCGAAGAACATGTCGGCCTCCATTTGCCTGTGCCTGTCCGATGGGTGAACAGTAGCGAATGTGCCGGGAGGGAAAATTGACCGAGGTCAATGGCGCCCGGGGCGGGCGCCGGAGGGGGGTGCAGGCTTGACCTGCATCAAGATTTTCAGCGTTTGCCGGGTTTGCCCTTGGGCTTTTTCTTCGACTTCTTCGCAGTACCGATCGGCATGGCCTGCTCGAAGGCCTTGCGCACTTCGTTCAGGCGCTTGTCGTTGAGGTCATGGATGCGGCGGGCGCGCTCGGCGCCGAAATCGATCAGGTTGTCGTCTTGGCTCATGGTCGGGCTCGGAAGGCGGACAGCGGAGCGCTCATCATGAAGGCTCGCGCCGATACTGCAAAGACCCGGCTCAGACTTCGATGTCCACCAGCAGCCCCTGGCGGTTCTCGCCGCCCATCAAGGGAGCGACCGGCACGGTATTGTCGGCGTTGAGGTCCTCACCGGGCGTCGGCAGGTAGGGATCATCGGCCTGCTCTTCACCAGGATGTTGCCCGCCGTGCTGGCCCTGGCGACGGCGCTGCTCTTCGCGCAGCAGGAGCGCAGCCTGCTCCGGGTCGCGGTGCTTGAGGTCGATCGCGCCCTCGCTGGAAGCCGGCTGGGTCGGCACCACGGGCTTGATGTCCGGGGTCGGCTTGACCGGGTCCATCTGCTGCGTAATGGGAGCAGCGCTCAGCGGGATCAGTGGTGGCAGCATGGGATTCGGTCTCCTGTCACCCGTTCTATCGGCTCGATATCTCTATGCTTGAGCCTAGGACCGGCTTCCCCGGTCGATGTTGCAGGCCCCACCGGGCAATCGACGAACGGGACGCATTGCCGTGTGGCCGGAATCTTTGGTTTGAAAGGCCGCTATCCGTTAAGATAGCCAGCTTTTTCATGGCGGGAGTCAGGCAGTATGGCGCAGCAGTATCAACCGGGACAACGCTGGATCAGCGACAGCGAAGCCGAGCTGGGTCTGGGTACCGTTCTGGCACAGGATGGCCGCTTGTTGACCGTGCTCTACCCGGCCACTGGCGATACCCGCCAGTACTCCTTGCGCAATGCCCCGCTGACCCGGGTGCGCTTTTCTCCCGGTGACCAGATCACCCATTTCGAAGGCTGGAAACTGACCGTACGCGAAGTCGAGACGATCGACGGCGGCCTCCTGGTCTATCACGGCCTCGACGCGCAGAACCAGGCGCGCACCCTGCCGGAAACCCAGCTCTCGAATTTCATCCAGTTCCGCCTGGCCAGCGACCGTCTGTTCGCCGGGCAGATCGATCCGCTGCCATGGTTCTCGCTGCGCTACAACACCCTGGAGCACACCAGCCGCCAGTTGCAGTCGTCGCTCTGGGGCCTCGGCGGCGTGCGCGCCCAGCCGATCGCGCACCAATTGCATATCGCCCGGGAAGTGGCCGACCGCATCGCCCCACGGGTTCTGCTGGCCGACGAAGTGGGCCTGGGCAAGACCATCGAAGCCGGCCTGGTGATCCATCGCCAGTTGCTCTCCGGTCGCGCCAGCCGCGTGCTCATCCTGGTCCCGGAAAACCTCCAGCACCAATGGCTGGTGGAAATGCGCCGGCGCTTCAACCTGCAGGTCGCGCTGTTCGATGCCGAGCGCTTCATCGAAAGCGACGCCAGCAACCCGTTCGAAGACGCCCAGCTGGCCCTGGTTGCCCTGGAGTGGCTGACCGAGGACGAAAAGGCCCAGGACGCCCTGTTCGCCGCCGGCTGGGATCTGCTGGTGGTCGACGAAGCGCACCACCTGGTCTGGCACGAGGACCAGGTCAGCCCTGAATACGCGCTGGTCGAGCAGCTCGCCGAAGTCATCCCCGGCGTCCTGCTGCTCACCGCCACCCCGGAACAGCTCGGCCAGGACAGCCATTTCGCCCGTCTGCGCCTGCTCGATCCGAACCGCTTCCACGACCTGGCCGCCTTCCGTGCCGAGAGCGAGCACTATCGCCCGGTGGCCGAAGCCGTCCAGGAACTGCTCGACAACGGCCGGCTGTCGCCGAAGGCCCATGCCACCATCCAGGGCTTCCTGGGTGCCGAAGGCGAAGCCTTGCTGGCTGCCGTCAACGACGGCGACAGCCAGGCCAGCGCGCGCCTGATTCGCGAACTGCTGGACCGCCACGGCACCGGCCGCGTGCTGTTCCGCAACACCCGTGCTGCCGTCCAGGGCTTCCCGCAGCGCCAGTTGCACGCCTATCCCCTGCCCTGCCCGGACCAGTACATGGAATTGCCGGTGGGCGAGCACGCCGACCTGTACCCGGAAGTCAGCTTCCAGGCCCAGGGCGATGGCGACGAAGACAACCGCTGGTGGCGCTTCGACCCACGGGTCGACTGGCTGATCGATACCCTGAAGATGCTCAAGCGGGTCAAGGTCCTGGTGATCTGTGCCCACGCCGAAACCGCCATGGACCTCGAAGACGCCCTGCGCGTGCGCTCCGGCATCCCGGCCACGGTGTTCCACGAAGGCATGAGCATCCTCGAACGCGACCGCGCCGCCGCCTACTTCGCCGACGAGGAATTCGGCGCCCAGGTGCTGATCTGCTCGGAAATCGGCAGTGAAGGCCGCAACTTCCAGTTCGCCCATCATCTGGTGCTGTTCGACCTGCCGGCCCATCCGGACCTGCTGGAACAGCGCATCGGTCGTCTCGACCGGATCGGCCAGAAGCACACCATCGAGCTGCACGTACCGCACCTGCAGAACAGTCCGCAGGAGCGCCTGTTCCAGTGGTACCACCAGGCCCTCAACGCCTTCCTCGCCACCTGTCCGACCGGCAACGCCCTGCAGCACCAGTTCGGCCCGCGCCTGCTGCCACTGCTGGAAGACACCGATGAAAGCCAATGGGAAGCGCTGATCGCCGAGGCACGTGGCGAGCGCGAGCGTCTCGAAGCCGAGCTGCACAGCGGTCGCGACCGTCTGCTGGAACTCAACTCCGGCGGTGCCGGCGAAGGCCAGGCGCTGGTGGAGGCAATCCTCGAACAGGACGATCAGTTCGCCCTGCCGATCTATATGGAAACCCTGTTCGACGCCTTCGGCATCGACAGCGAGGACCACTCGGACAACGCCCTGATCCTCAAGCCGAGCGAGAAGATGCTCGATGCCAGCTTCCCGCTGGGCGACGACGAAGGCGTGACCATCACCTATGACCGCGACCAGGCCCTGTCCCGCGAGGACATGCAGTTCCTGACCTGGGAGCATCCAATGGTGCAAGGCGGCATGGACCTGGTGCTGAGCGGCTCGATGGGCAACACGGCCGTCGCGCTGATCAAGAACAAGGCGCTCAAGCCGGGCACCGTACTGCTGGAACTGCTCTACGTCAGCGAAGTGGTCGCGCCGCGCTCGTTGCAACTGGGCCGCTACCTGCCACCAGCGGCGCTGCGCTGCCTGCTGGACGCCAATGGCAACGACCTGGCGCCACGGGTGTCCTTCGAGACCATCACCGACCAGTTGGAAAGCGTGCCCAAGGCCAGCGCCAACAAGTTCATCCAGGCCCAGCGTGACGTGCTGGCGCCAAGGATCAATGCCGGCGAAGCCAAGGTCCTGCCGCGTCACAACGAACGCGTGGCCGAGGCGCAACGCCGCCTGGCGGCGGAAACCGATGAGGAGCTGGCACGCCTGACCGCTCTGCAAGCGGTGAACCCGACGGTGCGAGACAGCGAGATCGTAGCGCTGCGCAAGCTGCGCGAGGATGGCTTGGCGATGCTTGAAAAGGCAGCGCTGCGGCTTGAGGCGATCCGGGTGCTGGTAGCCGGCTGATCCCCAACAGCCAACACAAAACCCTGTGGGAGCTGGCTTGCCAGCGATTGCAATAGTGAATTCACCATTGCTATCGCTGGCAAGCCAGCTCCCACAGGGTCCACGTTCGCTCTAGGATGCTTCGGCTGTCTTGCCGACCTGAGCCGCCCCCTCCTCCACCATCCCGTCCTTCATCTTCTGCGCATCCCGGGCAAAGGTGCGCGTCGCGAACAGCAGGAATACCAGGGTCGCCGCCAGGGCAACCGGAATCAGCCCCATGGCGTTATGCAGGCCCACCGCCTTGAATGCCTCGGTCATGTCGACCGCACCCGCCTCCAGCATCGCCACCTGGGCGTAATGATCCGACAGGGTCCCGACCACCAGTGGCCCAAGCCCCCCACCCAACAGGTACAAGCCGGCAAAGAACAACGCCATCGCCGTCGCTCGCAGGCGCGGCTGCACCACATCCTGGATCGCGGTGTAGACGCAGGTGTAGAAGTTATAGGCAAACAGCCAGCCAATACCGAACAGGGCAATGAACACGCCGATCTCCACCCGTCCCAGATACAGCGCGGTTCCGGTCCCGACGGTCGCCACCAGCATGCTGAAGGCCCCGAACAGCAGGCGCCCGCCCGGCAGGCGCTGATGGATCTTGTCCGCGACCCACCCGCCCAGGGTCAGTCCGACCAGGCCGGTCACGCCGACGATCACCCCGGTAGCCACCGCCGCGTTCTGCAATGACAGGGAAAAGTAACGTTGCAGCATCGGCACCATGAACGAGTTGCAGGCGTAGGTGGCGAAGTTGTACGCCAGCCCGGCCAGGACCAGCCAGCCGAAGGTCGGGATGCTCAGCACCCGGCGCAACGGCCGGTCCAGCGGAGCCTGGGAGGATGCCACCGCTTCCGCCGCGCCCCGCGCCGGCTCGCGGATCATGAACATGAACACCGCCAGCAGCAGCCCTGGCACCGCCGCGATGAAGAATGGCGCACGCCAGCTGCCGAAATACTGGACCATCGCGCCGATGGTGAAGAACGCCAGCAACAGCCCCAGCGGCAGGCCGAGCATGAAGATGCCCATGGCCCGGGCTCGTCGTTCGGCCGGGAACAGGTCACCGATCAGCGAATTGGCCGCCGGCGCATAGCTGGCCTCGCCGATCCCGACGCCCATGCGCACCAAAAGGAAGCTCCAGAAGCTGCCGACCATGCCGTTGACTGCCGTCAGCCCGCTCCATACGGCCAGGCCCCAGCCCATTACCTTGCTGCGCGAACCGGTGTCGGCCAGGCGTCCCAGGGGCAAGCCGGCAATCGCGTAGACCAGGGTGAAGGCCGTGCCGATCAGGCCGATCTGCATGTCGCTCAGATGCCACTCCAGGCGGATCGGCTCGATCACGATGGCGGGGATGGTGCGGTCGAAGAAATTGAACAGGTTGGCCAGGAACAGCAGGAACAGAATGCGCCAGGCATTCGCCGCTTGAGTGGGGCTGTGCATCGGTCGATCCCTCTTTATTGTTGTCGGCGCATACTGCACGCCGGACAAAATCTAGAGGGCTGCGTCCGGTCTGTCTGCGATCATCCACGAAATTGATGTCGGGGAATTGTTACCATTTGCACGCTCATAACCCAGAGTAATAAAAACACCCCTTCCTTCATTGAAATCAATCTGCCATCCAAGCGGATAGCGCACCATACTCAAGACCAAAAGAGTCTCCAGGCGGTTTGGGGACGAGTGCAAACTCGGCTGAACTGAGAGGCGCGCTAATGGAATGGCTGCATATCATGCTCGCCGAGCACCCGGCGGGGCATTTTGCTCTGGCGGCGCGACACGACCCCTGGCTGATCCTCCTCGCCTACCTGGTGATGTGCGCTGGCAGCTTCGCCACCCTCGACATCATCGAACGCATCGGCGACGCCGAACAGGCCAGCGCCCGACGACGCTGGAAATTGTTGGGCGCCTGCTGCCTGGCCTGCAGTGTGTGGGCCATGCACTACATCGGCATGCTGGCCTTCGAGACTTCGCTGGAAGTGCATTACGACATGTTCCTCACCAGCGTGTCGCTGCTGATCATGCTGTTCGCTGCCCTCGGCGCCATGAGCTTCCTCGGCCAGGGCCAACCGAGCAATCGCCATTACACCCTGGCCGCGCTGTGCATCGCCTCGGGGGTGGCGATCATGCATTACACCGGCATGGCGGCCATGCGTTCCCGGGCCGTGCAACTCTACGATCCGACCCTGGTGCTGGGCTCGGTGGTAGTGGGGCTGCTCGCCGCGCTGTTGTCGATGATGATGGCCCGTCACCTGCGCCAGGGAAACGTAGCGCGCCCGCAACTGTTCAAGTACAGCGCCGCACTGATCATGGCGGCCGGCATCATCGCCACCCACTACGCCGGCATGCACGCATTGACCCTGGTACTCCCCGACGGCGCCGCGCCGCAGATCGTGGTCACCGACAACAGCTTGCAACTGAGCCTGACCATCGCCGTGATCACCCTGCTGATCAGCGGCAGTTGCATCAGCGCAGCGCTCTCGGACAAGAAGCTGCAAAGCAAGGAACAGGACCTGCGCCGGGTCAACACCCTGCTCAGCCAACTCGACCAGGCCCGGGTGTCGCTGCAACAGGCCGCGCACTACGATGCCCTGACCAACCTGGTCAACCGCCGCGGCTTCAACCAGATCTTCGCCGAGCGCCTGGCCGAGCGCACCCAGCAGGGCGGCATGCTCGGGGTGATGTTCCTCGATATCGATCACTTCAAGCGCATCAACGACAGCCTCGGACATGACGCCGGCGATCAGTTGCTCAAGGCCATCGCCCATTTGATCAGCGCCGCCACCCGGACCCAGGACGTGGTGGCCCGCCTTGGCGGCGACGAGTTCTGCATTCTTTTCAACCTGAACAGCGCCGAAGAAGCGCGCGGCCTGGCCCAGCGCATCCTGAACAAGGTCCGCGAGCCCATCGACCTGGCCGGGCGACGCATGGTCATGACCACCAGTATCGGCATCAGCCTCTACCCCACCGATGGCAACACCTGCGATGAACTGCTCAAGCACGCGGACCTGGCGCTTTACCAGTCCAAGGGCGGCGGGCGTAACAAGGCGAATTTCTTCAGCGATAACCTCAAGACCCGCGCCACCCTGGAATTGCAACTGGAAGAAGAATTACGCATCGCCTTGCAGGAAGACCACGGCCTGCGCTTGCATTACCAGCCGATCTACGAGCTGGCCAGCGGCAAGGTCAGCAAGCTCGAGGCGCTGATCCGCTGGCAGCACCCGCAACACGGCCTGCTCAGCCCCGACCGCTTTATCGGCATCGCCGAAACCAACGGGCTGATCGCCGACCTCGACCTATGGGTGCTGCGTCGCGCCTGCCAGGACCTGGCCCAACTAAGCCAGCACGGCTTCGACGAATTGAAGGTGACAGTGAACTGCTCGGCCCTGACCCTGGGCCGTGACGAGCTGGCCAGGGAAGTCGAAGACGCACTGCACAACGCCGGCCTGCCGGCCTGGCGCCTTGAGCTGGAAGTCACGGAAAACGCCCTGATGGCCAATATCCACAGCACCATCGAGTTGCTGCGGCGTATCCGCCACCAGGGCGTATCACTGTCGATCGATGACTTCGGCACCGGCTATTCGTCCCTGGCCTATCTCAAGCGCCTGCCCCTGGATACCCTGAAGATCGACCGCTCGTTCATCCAGGACGTGCCGCATTCCCGGGCAGACAACAATATCGTCCAGGCGATCATGGTGATGGCCCACACCCTGCACCTGAAGGTAATCACCGAGGGCGTGGAAACCGAGGAGCAATACAGCTTCCTGCGGCGCCTGGGCTGCGACGCCATCCAGGGTTACCTGTTGAGCCGGCCGGTACCGCTGGAGAACCTGCACGCGGTACTCGCCAGCCTCAACCATCGCGAAGAGCGCCTTACGGCGTGCTGCGATACAGATCGATCAGCGTCGCCGGATCTTTTTCCAGATAGCCCTGACTGCCATGCAAGCGCATCAACTGCGCAGCCAGGCCGCTGACCGGCGTCGCCACACCCTGTTCGCGGGAAAACTTTACGGCGCTATCGAGATCCTTGAGCAGCGTCCGCACATGCCATTTCACCGGTTCGAAGCGGCTTTCGGCCATTTGCGGGGCGAGGATCTGCAAAGGTTTGGAATCAGCGAAACCGCCGGCCAAGGCGTCGGCGATCAGGCCAGCGTCCACCCCAGACTTTTCCGCCAGGGCCACCACTTCGGCGATCACCAATGCATTGCAGGCGACGATCATCTGGTTGCAGGCCTTGGTCACCTGACCCGCGCCCACGCCGCCCATATGGGTAACGCGCTGGCCCAGTGACAGGAGCGCCGGGCGTACCCGCTCAAGATCGCTCGCGTCGCCTCCCACCATGATTGCCAGGGTCCCGGCTTGCGCGCCAGGCGTACCACCGGACACCGGGGTATCGAGCCAGCCCATGCCGGTCGCCGCCTTGAGTTGCGCGGCCATTTCCCGGGTGGCGGAAGGTTCCAGGCTGGAGAAGTCCACCAGCAATTGCCCGGGCCGGGCCTTGCCGGCGATGCCATCCGGGCCGAACACCACCTCGCGCACCACCGCCGTGTCGGCCAGGCACAGCATCACCACGTCGGCAGCCTCGCAGAGTTCACCGGGCGCCTGCACCTGACGGGCGCCGGCAGCCACCAGGGGCGCGCATTTGTCCGGCGAACGGTTCCATACCGTCAGCTCGTGGCCCGCCGCCAGCAAGCGGCGACACATGGGCAGGCCCATCAGGCCGATACCGGCAAAACCCAGGGACAACGGCAATGAATTGCTCATCTACAGCTCCAGACAGTTAAAGAAGTTGACGGATCGGACGATTCAGAACAAGGCGCGACAGGAAAACCCCTAGCATTCATAGGGTAAAACCTGATCGCTTACGCCGGAGACGCACTGATACAGTCGCGAAACTTTCCAGGGATGGCTCAATGATATCGACTGCTGAAAAGCCTTCCCCCCAGGCACATGGCGCAAAATGACCTCCAAGAATACTCCTGCCAACGTGATTTCCGAGCTGCTTTCAGCCACTGCGCCCTCCGCCAATGGCGCGCGCAGCTACTACAGCCAGCCAACCCTGAGCCCGCAGCAATACCTGTATTTCACCGAACCCGACACCCAGCGCATCCTCGATAACCTCGACGGCCTGCGCGACCTGGTGTTTCCGCCAAGCCTGCATGTCGAGGACGACGCCCAACTGCGCCTCGACCAGCAGTTCCCCTCGGTATGCCTGATCGGCCTCGGTCGCTGTGGTTCGAATATCGCCCTGGACGTCGCCGAGCTGGTGTACAACGCGCGGACGTTCTACCTTAACGAATTCAAGAGCGACGACCGGGTCGGCAACGATCCGTCCTACAACCCGGCGCGCTGGATCCGCAACAACCTGCGCCTGGTCCAGGCCAAGAGCGCCAAGCCGGTATTCCTGGTGGAACCGCTGGTCATGCTCGGCGACCTGGACAAGGACATCGCCGGACGCATCCGTTTCTCGCGCAAGGGCGAGAAAAGCGGCTTCCTGCGCGACTACAGCAAGATGAAGATCATGGACCTGTCCGAGGTCCACGCCGGTGGTGCCGGTAACGCACCGATCCTCGGCCAGTACCTGGCGAAGATCATCCTCAACAAGGAAACCCACCGGTTCTCCAGCGCCGACTGGAAACTGATCCACTCGTACCTGATCGATTCCTGCGGGATCAAGGCCAACCAGTCGCGGCTGTACTTCTATATCTTCAGCGCCGGCGGCGGTACCGGCTCGGGCATGGCCTCGGAATTCGGCCTGGCCCAGCAATTCTCGTACATGAACAAGACCTTCGACACCAAGCCGGCCGACGAACAGGACGGCGAGGCCGGGCATTCGTTCGTCTTCGAACCGATCTTCACCAGTGGCATCTGCGTACTGCCGAACATTTCCGATCACCGCAGTGAAATGTCCGAAGCGCTACACATCAACGCCGGCAGGCTTCTTTGCAAATACCTGTCAGAGGAATGGGACTTCTCCTACAACTTCGACAACGAAGACAGCAGCGAAGCCAGCGTGATGGGGCGGATTCGCCCGTGGAACGCGATGATGCTGATTTCCAACGACATCATGCGCTACGCCGAAGAAAGCGATGACGGCAACATCCAGAACATCGACGTCAACGCCATGGAGAAGCACGCCAACCAGTACATCTCCCAGCAGATCTTCAACATCCTCACGGCCCAGGCGGTGACCACCGACTACGACCAGAACTACTTCCGGCGCGCCGGCATCGATATCGGCGAAACCATCCGCCTGGATGCCAACGACCTGTTCATGAGCCTGGCCGGCCCGGTGGCGATCGCCTACGCCGAGTCGGTAGTCCCGGAAACCCCGGGCAACAGTTCGGAGAAAGGTTTCAAGGTGTTCGAGAAGGAACCTCCGCGCCTGGACATCGACGACCTGTTCTTCCGCTCCATCGACCTGCCGCACTTCAACAAGGACACCCAGGCCATCGAGGGCATCAGCCTGCTGCCGATCGAATCCAGGCGCTACCGCGCGGCCCTTGAGCAGTACCGCAAGTCCGGCTGCGACGCCGCTGCACTGCACGACCTGCATTTCTTCAAGAATTGCTCGTCGGTGGTGTCGATCGTTTCGCTGCCCAAGGACTACAAGCTGTCCTACATGGACCTGAACCGGCTCAAGACCCACCTCAACAGCCTGTTCCCCAACACCACGCTGAAACGCTATGCGCTGGTGATCGGCGCCTCGGCCAACCTGTCGCTGACCACCCTGATCGCCAAGAGCCCATGCCTGTCGGACGACTTCCTGACCTTGATCGTGGCTTTCATCAAGCGCTGCTTCGCCAGGATGCCCTATCGCTTCGACGACACCCTGGACAACGCGATTCTTGAATTCATTACCCGGGAAGAATTCGAGGAAGAGCGCATCGACGAATTGCTCAGCGAATTCGAGAACCCGGCGAAGATCCTCGACACCAACTGGTACGCGATCAAACCGATGTACGAGAAGAAGTACCGCGAACTCATCAACGACAAGAACAAGTTCGTTTCCATCAACGATATTCGCTTGTCGCGGGAGTGCGTGAAAAAGGCCATCAAATACTTGCGCGAAATTTATCGCCACCGGATTGGCAAGACCAAGGTCATTTCGCTCAATAGTCATACTGGCAAGGTCGACTATTAAAATATAAGAGCGACGCGGCCC
>NZ_JAOECN010000006.1:0-233183 GCF_029836855.1 Pseudomonas sp. GD04058 | reverse complement strand
ATACTTCCATGCAGATATACAAGAGGAGGGGAAGTCGGCAGACTATGCACAGGCTCCACATCCTTGTAATTATAGATTTTATAATCAGGATATGTATTGACAGTCTTCGAGTTTTGCCCGATAGCAACATGAGCTATATTGTCGATATTAGTAGTGAAAATTATGCGCCACCACAACTTAAATATATCAGATTGCCAACCATGTATTTGAGTAGATTGAAAATTTGAAATCAAGAAATTTTCGAAATTAGGTATATCATCTTGCCCAACTCCAAAAGCAGTTGGCAAGTCTGTATATTCTTCATCAGGAGAAGGGTAGCCAGCTTCCTTACAAATTCTAGAGATCAACTCTGGAGTAGAAGGAATGCCTTGACCGTTAAGCGATGGAGTACCAATACTTATGCCTGCTCCTAAGAACAAGGCGAGCTCACCAATCTGTACCTTAGAAATGATTTGCTCATCAATAATATTTTTAGCTTCAACACTTAGCATAAACTACCGTCCTGGTGAGATACTAAACACTCGAATTTCTGGAGTCAGAGTTTCAGTTCGACTTACCTTTTCCGCAAGGATGCGAATCCAGCAGCTAAAGATACCTGCATGATAGCAATCTGCCCAGAGACTAGCATCCGGTTGAACGCAACTTTACGCGAGCGAAGCAAAGCAGGATCACTCACAGCTGTTCCGGCTGCTGGATGGCAGCCATGAAGACGATGAGCTGTTGATCGAGGGGGTGAATCGCCTCTCCAGGCTGACCCAAGATGACTGGGCATTGCTGAAGGCGCAGATCGCGGCCAAGAAGGTCACGATTGTCTCTAGACCTGAGCATCAGCCATGCTGCCTTGAAGCCAAGCGAGGGACTGGACGACTTTACAAAGGGCATGATCGCCGCAGTGAATGGAATGCTCCTTGATATCCTGGCAGTGGTCGCTAGGAAAGACTACGAAGACCGCCGTCGCCGCCAAGCCGAGGGTATCGCCAAGGCCAGGAACGATGGAGTGTATAAGGGCCGTCCAGCAGATGCGAAACTACGCCAACGCATCAGCGAATTGCTGGCGGACGGGAAGAGCATCAGGAAAGTGGCTAGCCTGTTGGAATGCAGCACTACCACGGTACAGCGGGTGAAAGCCTCACTGTGACCTCGCCCCCACGCAGCTAGGACGCACATATGAACGATAAGGCCGAGGTGGTTGCAGACACCCTGGAACTGCTACTGATGAACCAGACAGCTCTCAGAGCAGCCTTGGAGGAAGTGTCGTTGTGGGTAGGCCAACGAGGATCGACACAGGTTCACGATAGCGTCCTGACAGCCCTTCAGACCCTCGATCAACACGCCGAGGCCATCACCTCTGGCATCGAGCGTCTACGCTCCTGAGCACGCTTACAGGCCGCCTATAGGCGGCTTTTTCGTGCCTGCTGATATTTTGGAATTGTGGCCTGCTATATACCAGGAGCCCGCTTAGAGGGTTAAGCATCGAGCCGCACCGAGCACCAGATTGCGAAAACCAAAGCGTTCACCACTTCCAATCATACCAAGGTGAACAGTTCTTCCACTTCAACCCTTCATGCTGAATTCCTTTACCGGAGTTCAGTTCCAATATTTTCTGCCTATCTTCAGGGGAAGTATCCTCCCCGTAGACCACACCGACTAAAGCATCACCAAACTTCACATCTATCGGCTCAGCCGATCCCGAAAAAGCAACCCACCTCCACTCGCATTCATCTTTCCAGTCGGTCATCTTTTCAAAGAACAGACGTTGATAATGGGTCTGCAAGTGACGAGCAAAATAAGCCTCTTTCCCTTCCGCTTCAAGAACATCAACATTAATCAGATAACTCTGATCTTCAAATGGTCTTGCCACTCCACGATCAACGTACTGGACGGCACCACTGAGAAGCGGATAGCGCCTTCCCACCTGCTTGTTTACTTTCTCATTTAAGCACTCACGAAGGAATACCAAACAGACACCCTTGTGATCGTCCGCGTACTGAGCCCACATCCTCGGCTTGCAGTAACCCCGCTTAAATATATCAACGACATGATTTCCAGAGAGAGGCCCCGTATCTCGAGTCAAGCAGGTGACCAATGTTTTACTTTTGAACTCACCTGAAAGCCAACTGGAGTATTCGTCGCGACTATAGCGACCTAAGTCCCGACCTTCATTAGTCCCAAAATCGAACAACCACCCCTTACGCTCTTTAGGGTCATTTGTTCCGGTATATGGACTAAGTCTTAAGGTCCTGCTCTTCAGAATATAATCTATCGCCTTCCCTGCGGAAGTGTAGTGATATAGGTACTTATTAGAATCCTTAACACTTATGATCATGCTGTAGACCTGATGCGAGGCTGATTAGCCGTCGGGTATTATGAGCTGATTCTAACACGCAGGCAGTTGGACATATCTCGCTAGCCTTGAACACAACCGAGCTTTGCTACCCAAGCACAGTCCAAACCGAAGGAGAAATACGGATGGAGACAGGTGAGATCATCAGCACAGCGGGCTTAGTGCTTCCAGCAATGATTGCCGCATGTGGGTGGCTTTGGCAACGCTGGCAGGAACGAGCCAGTGTCCGTGTCGCAATCATCGCGGAAGTGATGGCACTTAGGCAGATAGCTGAGCAACGTAACTACCAGACAGACCTATTCGAAATGGCCAACGCATTACGTGCGATTCCGGAGGGGCAACGGCCGCCAGCTTCATTACAGGTGCGGGTTCCAGAACACTACTGCCGGGTATACCTCGCCAACCTCGGGAAACTCGGCTACCTCCCACCCGATGATGCCCAGTTGGTGGTGAGCTTCTACCAGTACATTGATAGCGTCGTACAAGACGTAACCGCTGGCGGGCTGCTATACGAGGGGACTAGCGATCCAGAGGCATTTGCCGAAGCAGCCAATGTGCTTCAGTTCGCCATGGATGCAGCCCAGAAGCTAGCAGCAAAACACTGTCGAGCGGTTAGGTGACGGAGATAACGCGAACGAGATAAGATCGACAGCAAGGCGTACCACTTTGGTGTGCCTAAACGCTGGTCCACTTCTGGATTTTCTTGCGAAGAATCCTTGAGAAATCAAGAACTTATAGAATGGAGGCGGCCCCACCAGCCACACCCCGGCACACAATGTTCCCGCTATGGCTGCTCCCTTCCGGGCCTGACCAGGTTTACGGGTAATCGTTGCGGGGGGACCGATGGGGCCACCATTACGCAGCTCGCCATCTGGTGACGAGCCGCGCCATTGTACCGGTCTGAGGCAGAGTTACAACCTTTGGGTGAGAAAAAATCATCATTTCTCAAGGACTTGTCCGAAGCGAGGGGCTCGCTGCGTGACGCTGTCGGGGGGCCTGGGCGCCAGTTGTGTCAGGCATACCGGAATTGGGCTGACTGTGAGGGCGGCGAGCCGCTGCGATCAGGAGGCTGAATTCACTGACGCAATCGCTGGCAAGCCAGCTCCCACAGGGGGCCGCGGATCCTAGACGGCGATGCCCTGCCCTGCCAGAAATTCGATGAAGGCGTCCTCGTCCATTACCTTGACCCCCAGCTCGTTGGCCTTGGTGAGCTTGGAGCCGGCACCCGGTCCGGCCACTACGCAGTGGGTTTTGCCGGAGACGGATCCGGCTACCTTGGCGCCGAGGCTTTCCAGTTTGTCCTTGGCGATGTCGCGGTTCATGCGCTCCAGGGTGCCGGTGAGGACCCAGGTCTGGCCTGCCAGTGGCAAGCCTTCCGCCGTTTTCTTTTCGCTGGCCCAGTGCATGCCGAATTCCAGCAACTGCGCTTCGATGGCCCGGGCAAGGTCACGGTTGGCTTCGACCAGGAAGAACTCGCGCACGGCATCCGCCTGCTTGGTGGCCAGGGCCTGGCGCAGGTCGATGCCGTCGGCTTCGATGATCTTGTCCAGGCTGCCGAGCTTGGCGACCAGCTTTTCGGCGCCGGTAGGCCCGACCGAGGAGATGTCGAGCTTGGCGATCATGCCGGCCAGGGTGGTGCTGGCGGCGAATTCGGGGCTGAGTTCGCCTTCGTCCTGCAGTTGCATGCCGCAGTCGAGCAGCTGCTGGATGACGTTGCGGTTGTGCTCGTCTTCGAAGAAGTTGTGGATTTCGTATGCCACTTCCAGGCCGATGTCCGGCAGGTAGGTGAGCACTTGCGGCAAGGCCTTCATCACCCGTTGCAGCGAGCCCAGCGAGCGGGCGAGGACCTTGGCGGTTTCTTCGCCGACATCCGGGATGCCGAGGGCGTAGATGAAGCGCGCCAGGCTCGGGCGCTTGCTGGCTTCGATGGCGGCGAGCAGCTTGTTGCTGGAGACTTCGGCGAAGCCTTCGAGCTCGACCACCTGTTCGTAGGTGAGGCGGTAGAGGTCTGCCGGGGAGGCGATCAGGCCTTCGTCCACCAGTTGCTCGACGCTCTTTTCACCCAGGCCGTCGATGTCCATGGCGCGGCGCGAGACATAGTGGATGATCGCTTGCTTGAGCTGCGCGGCACAGGCCAGGCGGCCGACGCAGCGGTACACGGCACCCTCACTGACGGTTTCCTTGCCCTTGCTGCGCTTGACCAGTTGGGTGCGTTCGACCTGCGAGCCGCATACCGGGCATTCGGTGGGGATCTGCACCGGGCGCACGATGTTCGGGTCGCGGCGTTCCAGTACCACTTGCATGACTTGCGGGATGACGTCGCCGGCGCGGCGGATGATGACGGTGTCGCCGATCATCACGCCCAGCCGCGCGACTTCGTCCATGTTGTGCAGGGTGGCGTTGGCGACGGTGACGCCGGCGACCTTGACCGGCTTGAGCCGCGCCACCGGGGTGACGGCGCCGGTGCGGCCGACCTGGAATTCGACGTCGAGGACTTCGGTGAGCTCTTCCATGGCCGGGAATTTGTGGGCGATGGCCCAGCGTGGTTCACGGGCGCGGAAGCCGAGTTCGCGTTGCGAGGCGAGGCTGTTGACCTTGAATACCACGCCGTCGATCTCGTACGGCAGGTCGTTACGCCGGGCGCCGATGTCGTGGTAGTAGGCCAGGCATTCTTCGATGCCGGCGGCGTGCTTGAGCTCGCGGCTGATGGGCATGCCCCAGGCCTTGAGCTGTTCGAGGATGCCGATATGGGTGTCGCCCACGGGTGCGGACACCTGGCCGATGCCGTAGCAGCAGAATTCCAGCGGGCGGCTGGCGGTGATCTTCGAGTCGAGCTGGCGCAGGCTGCCAGCGGCAGCGTTGCGCGGGTTGGCGAAGGTCTTGCCGCCGATCTCGGCCTGGGAAGCGTTGAGCTTTTCGAAGCCGGCCTTGCTCATGAAGACTTCGCCGCGCACTTCCAGCACCTCCGGCCAGCCCTCGCCGTGCAGCTTGAGCGGGACGTTGCGGATGGTGCGGACATTGACGCTGATGTCTTCGCCGGTGGTGCCGTCGCCACGGGTGGCGCCCTGGACGAGCTGGCCGTTGCGGTAGAGCAGGCTGACGGCCAGGCCATCGAGCTTGGGCTCGCAGCTGTAGTCGACCGGGGCGCCGCCACCGAAAAGGTCGCCAGCCGGCAGGTCGAGGCCTTCGACGACGCGGCGGTCGAATTCGCGCAGGTCGGTTTCCTCGAAGGCGTTGCCGAGGCTGAGCATGGGGATTTCATGGCGAACCTGGGTGAAGGCCGAGAGCGCGGCGCCACCGACGCGCCGGGTCGGGGAGTCCTCGGTGACCAGCTCCGGATGCTCGGCTTCCAGGGCCTGGAGCTCGCGGAACAGACGGTCGTACTCGGCGTCGGGGATGCTGGGTTCGTCGAGCACGTAGTAGCGGTAGTTGTGCTGGTCGAGTTCGGCGCGCAGTTCGAGGATTCGGGTTTCGGCATTCATGGTTCTGGGTCTCTTGCTATGAAGAGCAGTCGGGCGATGGTCGGTTGAAATGGACAACCAGAGAACGGCGCTGACCCTGTGGGAGCTGGCTTGCCAGCGATTGCTGTGGTGAGTTCACTGCCGCTATCGCTGGCAAGCCAGCTCCCACAGGGTTCGCGTCTCTCTGTAAGCACAAGGGCCGCTAAGCGGCCCCTGTGGTATCAACTGCGTGCTTCAGCGTTTCTGGGTCAGCGCACGGCGCTCGAATTCGACGATGCGCTGGCGGTAGTGTTCGATGGTTTGCGCGGTCATGACGCTGCGCTGGTCATCCTTGAGTTCGCCATTGAGTTCGTGGGCCAGCTTGCGTGCGGCAGCCACCATCACGTCGAAGGCCTGCTTCGGATGACGCGGGCCCGGCAGGCCGAGGAAGAAGCTGACGGCGCGGGTGCTGAAGTGGTCGATGTCGTCCAGGTCGAAGACCCCCGGCTTGACGGCGTTGGCCATGGAGAACAGGACTTCGCCGTTGCCGGCCATGCTTTCGTGACGGTGGAAGATGTCCATTTCGCCGAAGCGCAGGCCGCTCTCGAGGATGTTCTGCAGCAGGGCCGGGCCCTTGAAGCCGCCTTCGTCGCGGGAGATGACGCTGATCACCAGCACTTCCTCGACCGGTGGCAGTTCCTTGCCTTCAGCGGCGGTACCGTAGCCGGTGGTCGTGGTGGTGCGGGTGTTTTCCGCCGGGAAGTCGTCTTCGGCGTCGGCGAACAGGTCAGGCTCGCGCGGTTCGGCGCTGAGGGCGAGGTCGCCCTGCAGCGGCTCGCCGCGCTTGCCACGCTTGCTGGCCTTGCCCGCCTTGGGCTCGCGCGCCGGGGCGCTCATCGAAGGCAGGTCGTCTTCGTCGAGTTGCGGTTCCTGGTGCGTGTCCAGCACGCGGGACGGGCCGAGCACTTCGGCGTTGCTGTCGTCGTCAGGAAGATTGGAGAAGCTGCGGTCCAGACGGAATTTCAACTTGCCCTTGCCACCGCGCATGCGGCGCCAGCCGTCGAAGAGAATACCGGCGATAACTATGATGCCGATGACGATCAGCCATTCGCGCAGACCGATTTCCATGTAATCCCGTGCCTCTGTAAAAAATGCTGAAAAATAAAAGGGTTAAAACCCTTTAAAACGTGGCGCCAACTCTATGTTCTGACTGACGTTTTACCCACGCACGAAAAATTGACATTAAGCTAGCACGACCAAAGATAACTTTACACCGTCTAGGCCACTTGACCGGCGCATTTGCCCAAAGATCGTGCATAAACTCCCGTTTCAGGCGTCGACCATGGCCATCGCCTCCTCCACATCCACCGCCACCAGCCGCGAACAGCCGGGTTCATGCATGGTCACCCCCATCAGTTGATCGGCCATCTCCATGGCGATCTTGTTGTGGGTGATATAGATGAACTGGACGGTCTGGCTCATCTCTTTGACCAGCCGCGCATAGCGGCCGACGTTGGCATCGTCCAGCGGCGCATCGACTTCATCGAGCATGCAGAACGGTGCCGGGTTCAATTTGAAAATGGCAAATACCAGGGCCAGGGCGGTCAGCGCTTTTTCACCGCCGGAGAGCAAATGAATGGTGCTGTTCTTCTTGCCTGGCGGCCGCGCCATGATCGTTACCCCTGTATCGAGTAAATCTTCGCCCGTCAGTTCCAAGTAAGCGCTGCCGCCACCGAAAACTTTCGGGAAAAGTGCCTGCAATCCGGCATTTATCTGATCGAAGGTATCCTTGAAGCGGTTGCGGGTTTCCTTGTCGATCTTGCGGATGACGTTCTCGAGGGTGTCCAGGGCTTCCACCAGGTCGGCGTCCTGGGCATCGAGGTAGCGCTTGCGCTCGGATTGCTGCTGGTATTCCTCGATGGCCGCGAGGTTGATCGCGCCAAGGCGCTGGATGCGGCCGTCAAGGCGCTCGAGTTCGGCTTCGGCCTCCAGCTCGCTGGCCTCCGGGGTCAGGGTGGCGATCACGCCGTCGAGGTCGTAGCCGTCGGCGTGCAGTTGTTCTTGCAGGGTCTTGCGCCGCACGCTGAGGCCCTGCCATTCCAGGCGGTGCTGTTCGAGCTGGCCGCGCAGAAGCTGCGACTGCTGCTCGGCCTGGCTGCGGCGTTTTTCGGCGTCGCGCAGCTGGCGGTCGGCGTCGTCCATGTGCAGCCGCGCCTGACGCATTTCCTCGTCGACGCTCATGCGTTTTTCCAGCAGCTCCTCCAGCTTCAGGCGCAGCTCTTCCAGCGGCGCCTCGCCCTCCTCCAGGTTGAGGCTGAGCTGTTCGCGCTTTTCGGTGAGGCGTTCGGATTGCAGCTCCAGGCGTTCCAGGGCCTGGCGCGTGGAATCATGCTGGGCCCGCAGGGAGCCGAGGCGCACGGCCAGCTGGTGGGCGTGGTCCTTGTGTTGGCGGGCTTCCTGGCGAACGCGGTCGAGGTGCTCGCGCAGGCCGTCGCGCTGGGCCAGCAGCAGCTCGCGCTGCTCGGTGTCCTGGGCCATGAGCTCCAGGGATTCCTGCAGGATCAGGCGCGACTCACCCAGTTGCTCCTGTTCGATCGCGCGCTGTCCAGCGGCCTCGGCCAGTTCATCTTCAAGACGCTGGCGACGCAGGTTGAGCTGTTCGGCGCGGGCCTTGCCGGCGGACAACTTCGCTTTCAATTCACCTTGCTGGCGGGCTTCTTCCTGGGCACGACGACGCAGCTGTTCGCGGCTGTCTTCCAGGTGACGCTGCTGCTCGCGCAGTTCCCCGAGCTGCTCGTCAAGCTGGGCCAGGCGCGCCTCCTGCTCCTCTTGCTCCAGCCCCAGGCGCTCCAGTTCCTGGCCACGGGCAAGCACACCGCCTTGGGCATCGCTGGCCCGGCTGACCCGCAGGAAGTGCCGCCCCACCCAGTAGCCGTCACGGCTGACCAGGCTTTCGCCCTCGCCCAGTTGCCCACGCTGTGCAAGGGCCTGGTCCAGGGTTTCCACCGGGCGTACCCGGCCCAGCCATGGCGCCAGGTCCACGGCGCCTTCGACCTTGTCCAGCAGGCTACCGGGCAGGCGGGTCGCGCCGGGCCTGGCATCCAGCAGGCGCAGTTCGCCCTGGGCGAAGCCGTCGAAGGCCAGGGTGTCGAAATCCTCCACCAGTACCGCTTGCAGGTCGGCACCGAGCACGGTTTCCACAGCCAGCTCCCAACCGTTTTCGACCCGCAGGCCCTCGGCCAGGCGCGGGCGCTGTTCCAGCCCCTGCTCACGCAGCCATTCGGCGGCGCCTTTGCCCGGTTCCAGCGCCGCCTGCTGCAAGGCCTCCAGCGAGGCCAGCCGGCCGCCGAGGCGCTGCAATTCGCCCTGCGCCTGCTGCTGGGCCTGGGTCGCCTGTTGCAGTTGCTCGCGCAGCGTGTCGAGACGCTCCGCGGCCTGTTGTTCTTCCAGTTGCAGGTCTTCCAGCGCCAGTTCGCTGCCGGCGACCTGTTCGGCCAGTTCGAGAATGGCCGCGTCTTCCGGGTCGGCGCTGAGCTGATCGCGCTCTTCGCCCAGCTTGCGCTGGCGCTCGGAGAGGCGTTCGATGCTGTGCTCCAGTTGCTGGATCCGCGACTGCTGCACCTCGGCCTGGCGCCGTGGCTCGGCGGAGCGGGCGTTGAAGGCGTCCCACTGTTCCTGCCAGCCGTGCATGGTGGTTTCCGCTTCCTCGAGGGTCGCGGCAGCTTCCTCGGCGGCGGCCAGGGTCATTTCCTGTTCCGGCTCGAGCATTTCCAGCTCTTCGCCGAGGGTCGCCAGCAAGGTGCGGTCGTGGCCGAGGTGGGATTCGGTTTCCTGGCGCGAGCGCTCGGCTTCCTTGAGGTCGTCCTGCAACTGGCGCAGGCGCTGCTGGCCGTGCTGGATGCTTTGCTCGATGCGCGCGATATCGCCGCCTACCGAATAGAAGCGCCCCTGCACCAGATTGAAGCGCTCGGACAGCTCATGGTGCCCGTCACGCAGCCTTTCGATGCTCGCGTCGGCATTGCGCTGGTCCGCCACCAGCGCCTCGAAGGACACTTCCTGGTCGCCGATCACGCTTTCGCGCTGGCGTACCTGCTCGTCCAGCGCACGCCAGCGCAGGGCCGCCAGCTGCGCCTTGAGCTGGCGTTCCTCGGCCTTGTATTCGGTGTATTTCTCCGCCGCCTGGGCCTGGCGATGCAGGCGCTCCAACTGGCGCTCCAGCTCTTCGCGCAGGTCGGTCAGGCGCTCGAGGTTTTCCTGGGTGCGGCGGATGCGGTTCTCGGTTTCGCGGCGGCGCTCCTTGTACTTGGAGATGCCCGCGGCTTCCTCGATGAAGTTGCGCAGCTCTTCCGGCTTGGCCTCGATCAGCTTGGAGATCATGCCCTGCTCGATGATCGAGTAGCTGCGCGGCCCCAGGCCGGTGCCGAGGAAGATGTCGGTGATGTCCCGGCGTCGGCATTTGGTGCCGTTGAGGTAATAGGTGTTCTGCCCGTCGCGGGTCACCTTGCGGCGGATCGAGATCTCGGCATAAGCGGCGTATTCACCCACCAGGGTGTTGTCGCTGTTGTCGAAAACCAGCTCGATGCTCGCCTGGCTCACCGGCTTGCGGCTGGTGGAGCCATTGAAGATGACGTCGGTCATCGATTCGCCGCGCAGGTTCTTCGCCGAGCTTTCGCCCATCACCCAACGCACCGCGTCGATGATGTTGGACTTGCCGCAGCCGTTGGGCCCGACCACTGCGGCCATGTTGCTGGGGAAGTTGACCGTGGTCGGGTCGACGAACGACTTGAAGCCCGCCAGGCGGATGCACTTGAGGCGCATGGTCAGTCGGCCACCAGGGCCGAGAGCACCAGTTCGCAGCTGCGGCTGCAGTAGGTACTCAACACCTCGCGGACCTTGGCCAGGTCACGAGCGACCACGGCCTGAAGCAACTGGGCAAATAGCACCAGGAAGTCGTTCATCTGCGCCTTTCGCCGGTCCAGCGCCAGGTAATAGGCACGGCTCATGGCCGGCTGCAGGTTCTCGACAGTTTCCTGCAGGTAGGGGTTGTTGGCGAAGGGATAGGCGGCGCGCATCACCGCGAAGCTTTCCTCGACGAAGGTCTGGATGTCCTTGCGCGCGCAGGCCTCGGTGAGCCGTTGCTGGATGCCGAGGAACGGCGCCAGGTCGGCCTGGCTCTGGTGCCCGGTGGCGACCGAGTTGCCCAGCAGGATGTACAGCTCGCCCATCAGCGCGCAGAGGCTGCGCAGGTTGTGCTCGTTGAGTTCGGTCACGTGGGCGCCACGGCGCGGCAGGATGGTCACCAGGTGACGGCGTTCGAGGATCAGCAGCGCTTCGCGCACCGAGCCGCGGCTGACATTCAGCGCCTGGGTGACCTTCTGTTCCTGGATGCGTTCGGCAGGCTTGAGTTCGCCCCGGATGATCCGCTCGGCCAGGTAGTGGGCAATTTGCTCGGAGAGGCTGTCCGGCGCCTTGAACGTCATGGTTGTCCTTCGCAATCGTTGAACGGCTAAAAACCCGGAAGTGTACCGCAAATGCCCTTTGCCAGCATGAAAGACGCCGTCAACCTGCACGAGCTTTTCGTGCCTGGCGTACGACTTTTCATGGGTCCGAGGGCATTCCTCAGCGTACGCCCGACTCCCCGCGAAGAATTCAGTCAAGGCTAGCCGAGAATTGGGCATGCTGCTTGCAACCGTTCACTCATCCATCTCAGCGTTTTCCTACGTGATCGGTGCTTAACTGAAGACAGGGAAAAGCGCTGCGGATGACCGTGCGTGGAAAATTTCCTGACCCTTAAGTCAGAAAATCATTGACCGGAAAGTCAAGGCTGAATACATTCCGCCTCAGTCCGCTCAACAACAATAAATTCGCTTGTGAGGCCCTTCCGTGATCCAGTTTCTCTTGAACCAGGAATTGCGCAGTGAGCATGCCCTGGATCCCAACATGACGGTGCTCGACTACCTGCGCGTGCACCTGGGCAAAACCGGTACCAAGGAGGGCTGCGCCAGCGGTGACTGTGGTGCCTGCTCGGTGGTGGTGGCCGAGCTCGCTACCGACGCCCAGGGCAAGGAAAGCCTGCGTTACCGCAGCCTGAACTCCTGCCTGACCTTCGTTTCCTCGCTGCACGGCAAGCAGTTGATCAGCGTCGAGGGCCTCAAGCACCAGGGCAAGCTGCACAGCGTGCAACAGGCCCTGGCCGATTGCCATGGCTCGCAATGCGGTTTCTGCACCCCGGGCTTCGTCATGTCGCTGTTCGCCCTGCAGAAGAACAGCGACGCGCCGGACCTGCACAAGGCCCAGGAAGCCCTGGCCGGCAACCTCTGCCGCTGCACCGGCTACCGCCCTATCCTCGCCGCCGCCGAGCAATCCTGCTGCCAGGCCAAGCCCGACCAGTTCGATGCCGCCCAGGCGCAGACCATCGAGCGCCTGAAAGCCATCGCCCCGAGCGAAACCGGCGAACTGAACAGCGGCGACAAGCGCTGCCTGGTGCCGCTGACCGTAGCCGATCTGGCCGACCTCTACGGCTCGCACCCGGAAGCCCGGCTGCTGGCCGGCGGTACCGACCTGGCGCTGGAAGTGACCCAGTTCCACAAGACCCTGCCGGTGATGATCTATGTGGGTAACGTCGCCGAACTCAACCGCATCGAGCACTTCGACGACCGCATCGAGATCGGCGCCGCCACCCCGCTGACCGACTGCTACGACGCCCTCAGCGCCGAGTACCCGGACTTCGGCGAACTGCTGCACCGCTTCGCCTCGCTGCAGATCCGCAACCAGGGCACCCTGGGCGGCAATATCGGCAACGCTTCGCCAATCGGCGACTCGCCACCCTTGCTGATCGCCCTCGGCGCGCAGCTGGTGCTGCGCAAGGGCGAGAGCACCCGCACCCTGAAGCTGGAAGACTATTTCATCGACTACCGCATCACCGCGCGCCAGGACAGCGAGTTCATCGAGCGCATCATCGTGCCCAAGGCGCGCAGCCACTGGGCGTTCCGCGCCTACAAGGTGTCCAAGCGCCTGGACGACGATATCTCGGCGGTGTGCGCGGCCTTCAACCTGCGCATCGAGAATGGCGTGATCGAGCAGGCCCGGGTGGCCTTCGGCGGCATGGCGGCGATCCCGAAACGCGCCCGTGCCTGCGAGGCGGCGCTGACCGACAAGCCGTTCAACCAGGCCACCCTGGAGAAGGCCTGCCAGGCCCTGGGCGAAGACTTCACCCCGCTCTCGGACTTCCGCGCCAGCAAGGAATACCGCCTGCTGGGCGCGCAGAACCTGCTGCGCAAGTACTTCATCGAACTGCAAACACCGCACATCGAGACCCGGGTGACCGCTTATGTCTAACCATCATCACGTGGCCAAGAGCCAGGCCGAACTGGCCGAACTGTTCAGCCAGGACCTGACCACCGGGGTCGGTCGCAGCGTCAAGCACGACAGCGCCGACAAGCAGGTGTCCGGTGAAGCGGTGTATATCGATGACCGCCTGGAATTCCCCAACCAGTTGCACGTCTATGCCCGCACCGCGGACCGCGCCCATGCGCGCATCCTGAAGATCGATACCAGCCCGTGCTACGCCTTCGAGGGCGTGCGCATCGCCATCACCCACGAGGACATTCCCGGCCTCAAGGACATCGGCCCGGTGGTGGCCGGCGACCCGCTGCTGGCCATCGACAAGGTGGAGTTCTTCGGCCAGCCGGTGATCGCCGTGGCCGCCCGCGACCTCGACACCGCGCGCCGTGCGGCAATGGCGGCAATCATCGAGTACGAGGACCTGGAGCCAGTGCTCGACGTGGTCGAGGCCCTGCGCAAGAAGCACTTCGTGCTCGATAGCCACACCCACCAGCGCGGCGACTCGGCCAGCGCCTTGGCCAGTGCCCCGCACCGCCTGCAGGGCACGCTGCACATCGGCGGCCAAGAACACTTCTACCTGGAAACCCAGGTGTCCTCGGTGATGCCCACCGAAGATGGCGGGATGATCGTCTACTGCTCCACCCAGAACCCCACCGAAGTGCAGAAGCTGGTGGCCGAGGTGCTGGACGTGCCGATGAACAAGATCGTCCTCGACATGCGCCGCATGGGCGGCGGTTTCGGCGGCAAGGAAACCCAGGCGGCCAGCCCGGCCTGCCTGTGCGCGGTGATCGCTCGCCTGACCGGCCAGCCGACCAAGATGCGCCTGCCGCGGGTCGAGGACATGACCATGACCGGCAAGCGCCACCCGTTCTATGTCGAGTACGACGTGGGCTTCGACGACGACGGCCGCCTCCACGGCATCAACTTCGACCTGGCCGGCAACTGCGGTTACTCGCCCGACCTGTCGGGCTCGATCGTCGACCGCGCGATGTTCCACTCCGACAACGCCTACTACCTAGGCGATGCCACGGTGCACGGCCATCGCTGCAAGACCAACACCGCATCGAACACCGCCTACCGCGGCTTCGGCGGGCCGCAGGGGATGGTCGCCATCGAGGAAGTGATGGACCGCATCGCCCGGCACCTGGCGCTCGACCCGCTGGCGGTGCGCAAGGCCAACTATTACGGCAAGACCGAGCGCAACGTCACCCACTACTACCAGACCGTTGAGCACAACCTGCTCGAAGAAATGACCGCCGAGCTGGAGGCCAGCGCCGACTACGCCGAGCGCCGCGAATCGATCCGGCGCTTCAACGCCAACAGCCCGATCCTCAAGAAAGGCCTGGCGCTGACCCCGGTGAAGTTCGGCATTTCCTTCACTGCCAGCTTCCTCAACCAGGCCGGTGCGCTGATCCATATCTACACCGACGGCAGCATCCACCTGAACCACGGCGGCACCGAGATGGGCCAGGGCCTGAACACCAAGGTGGCGCAGGTGGTGGCCCAGGTGTTCCAGGTGGACATCGAGCGCATCCAGATCACCGCGACCAACACCGACAAGGTGCCCAACACCTCGCCGACCGCCGCCTCCAGCGGTGCCGACCTGAACGGCAAGGCGGCGCAGAACGCGGCCGAGATCATCAAGAAGCGCTTGGTGGAATTCGCCGCACGGCACTTCAAGGTTACCGAGGAAGACGTCGAGTTCCGCAACAACCATGTACGAGTGCGCGACGAGATCATTACCTTCGAAGCGCTGATCCAGCAGGCGTACTTCGCCCAGGTGTCGCTGTCCAGCACCGGCTTCTACCGCACGCCGAAGATCTTCTACGACCGCAACCAGGCACGCGGCCGGCCGTTCTACTACTTCGCCTTCGGCGCGGCGTGCTGCGAAGTGATCGTCGATACCCTGACCGGCGAGTACAAGATGCTGCGCACCGACATCCTGCATGACGTCGGCGCCTCGCTGAACCCGGCCATCGATATCGGCCAGGTCGAGGGTGGCTTCGTCCAGGGCATGGGCTGGCTGACCACCGAGGAGCTGGTGTGGAACGCCAAGGGCAAGCTGATGACCAACGGCCCGGCCAGCTACAAGATCCCGGCGGTGGCGGACATGCCGATCGACCTGCGGGTGAAGCTGGTGGAGAACCGCAAGAACCCCGAGGACACCGTATTCCACTCCAAGGCCGTGGGCGAGCCGCCGTTCATGCTGGGGATCGCCGCGTGGTGCGCGATCAAGGATGCGGTGGCGAGCCTGGCCGATTATCGCGAACAGCCGAATATCGATGCACCGGCGACGCCGGAACGGGTGTTGTGGGGCTGTGAACAGATGAGGAAGAAGGTGGCGCAGCGACAGGCTTCGGTCGAGGTCGAGGCGGTCACCGAATAAAGGGCTGGCCTGTTTATGGAAGGCTGCTGGCCCTATCGCTGGCAAGCCAGCTCCCACAGGTTCACCACTGCCCTGAGTGCGGCGCAGTACCTGTGGGAGCTGGCTTGCCAGCGATGAGGCCAGTAGAAGCACCACAAGATTCCTGGAGAGGACATCAATCATGCACCAATGGATCAACGCCCTCGCCGAGTTGCAGGCCCAGGGCGAGCCCTGTGTCCTGGTGACCATCATCGAGGAGCGCGGCTCCACCCCGCGCAACGCCGGTTCGAAAATGGTGGTCAGCGCCTTCCAGCTGTACGACACCATCGGCGGCGGCCATCTGGAGTTCAAGGCCATGCACATCGCCCGCCAGATGCTCGCCGAAGGCCGCGAAGCGCCCCACCTCGAACGCTTCAGCCTGGGCGCCAGCCTCGGCCAATGCTGTGGCGGCGCCACCGTGCTGCTGTTCGAACCCATGGGCGCGGTGCAGGCGCAGATTGCCGTGTTCGGCGCAGGCCATGTCGGCCGCGCTCTGGTACCCTTGCTCGCCGCCCTGCCCTGCCGGGTGCGCTGGATCGACTCGCGCGAGCAGGAATTCCCCGCGACCCTGCCCGCCGGGGTCAGCAAGATCGTCGCCGACGAGCCGGTGGACGAGGTCGATGAACTGCCCCCAGGCAGCTACTGCATCGTCATGACCCACAACCATCAGCTCGACCTGGAACTCACCGCCGCCATCCTCAAGCGCAACGACTTCACCTGGTTCGGCCTGATCGGCTCGAAGACCAAGCGCGCCAAATTCGAACACCGCCTGCGCGACCGCGGCTTCGATGCCCAGCGCCTGCAGCGCATGCGTTGCCCGATGGGCCTGGCCGAGGTCAAGGGCAAGCTGCCGATCGAGATCGCCGTGTCCATCGCCGCCGAGATCATCGCCACCTACAACGCCAGTTTCGGCCAGCACAACCCGGCCGCGAACGCCGAACCCATTGCTCAATTGCTGCCGCCCTCACGGCGCAGCCAAGCCATTTGACGAGACCGTTATGAGTGCAACCCGCAAAGCCTACCGTTCCGCCATCCTGCACAGCATCGCCGACCCTGCGGAAGTCGGCATCGAGGCCTCCTTCGAGTATTTCGAGGACGGCCTGCTGGTGGTGGAAAACGGCAAGATCAGCCGTGTCGGCCATGCCGGCGACCTGCTGCCGACCCTGCCCGCCGATATCGAAGTGGTGCATTACCAGGACAAGCTGATCACCCCTGGCTTCATCGACACCCATATCCACTTCCCGCAGACCGGCATGATCGGCTCCTACGGCGAACAACTGCTGGACTGGCTGAACACCTACACCTTCCCCTGCGAGAAGCAGTTCGCCGACAAGGCCCATGCCGACAAGGTGGCCAGGATCTTCATCGAGGAACTGCTGCGCAACGGCACCACCACCGCCCTGGTGTTCGGCAGCGTGCACCCGGAGTCGGTGAACGCCTTCTTCGAAGAGGCCGAACGCCTCGACCTGCGCATGATCGCCGGCAAGGTGATGATGGACCGCAATGCCCCGGACTACCTGACCGACACCGCCGAATCCGGCTATGCCGAAAGCAAGGCGCTGATCGAACGCTGGCACGGCAAGGGCCGCCTGCACTACGCGGTCACCCCGCGCTTCGCCCCGACCAGCACCCCGGAACAGCTGCAACTGGCCGGGCAACTGCTGGGCGAATACGACGGCCTGTACATGCACACCCACCTGAGCGAAAACCTCAAGGAAATCGACTGGGTGAAGTCGCTGTTCCCCGAGCGCAGTGGCTACCTGGATGTGTACGACCACTTCAAGCTGCTCGGCGAGCGCTCGGTGTTCGCCCACGGTGTGCACCTGTGCGATGCCGAATGCCAGCGCCTGGCCGAGACCGGCTCGGCCGTGGCGTTCTGCCCGACATCGAATCTGTTCCTCGGCAGCGGCCTGTTCAACCTGCCACAGGCGGAGCAGTTCAAGGTCAAGGTCGGGCTGGGTACCGACGTGGGTGCCGGCACCAGCTTCTCGCTGCTCAATACGCTGAACGAGGCGTACAAAGTTATGCAGTTGCAAGGGGCTCGGTTGCATCCGTTCAAGTCGCTGTACCTGGCAACCCTGGGTGGCGCGCGGGCGCTGAGCCTGGATGACCGGATTGGCAGCCTGAAGGCCGGCAACGATGCCGACTTCGTGGTGCTGGACTACAAGGCCACGCCGCTGCTGGATTACCGCCTGCAGCAATCGAACAGCATCGAGGAGACGCTGTTCGTGCTGACCACCCTGGGCGATGACCGCACCATCAGCCAGACCTTTGCAGCGGGTGTTTGCGTCCATCAGCGCGGCTGAACGCTGAACCTGTGGGAGCTGGCTTGCCAGCGATAGCTATGGTGAATTCACTACAGCAATCGCTGACAAGCCAGCTCCCACAGGGTTATTCATCGCCCACAAAAAGGGGCTCATTCATGAGCCCCTTTTCGCATATGTGCAGTTTTCAGCCCTTGGCCGACACCGCCCCACCACGCTTCTTGCTCTGCAACAGATGCGAGAACACCGCATGCAGATCATCCGAAGCGCTTTCCTCGTCCAGGTTCAGCTTGCTGTCGATGTGGTCCATGTGGTGCATCATCAGGTCCACTGCCTTGGCCGCGTCGCGGGCCTCGATGGCGTCGATCAGTTGCATGTGCTCGTCATAGGAACAGTGCGAGCGGTTGCCGCTTTCGTATTGGGCGATGATCAGCGAGGTCTGCGACACCAGGCTGCGCTGGAAGCTGATCAGCGGCGCATTGCCGGCAGCCTCGGCGAGCTTGAGGTGGAATTCGCCGGAGAGACGGATACCGGCGCCACGGTCGCCACGGGAGAAGCTGTCGCGCTCCTCGCGCACCATCTCGCGCAGTTCATTCAGTTGCTCGGCCGTGGCGTGCTGCACCGCCAGCTCGGTGATCGCCCGCTCCACCATGCGCCGGGAGAAGAACACCTGGCGCGCTTCCTCGACGGTGGGGCTGGCCACCACCGCACCGCGGTTGGGCCGCAGCAGCACCACGCTTTCATGGGCCAGGCGCGACAGGGCGCGGCGGATGATGGTGCGGCTGACGCCGAAGATCTCGCCCAGTGCTTCCTCACTCAACTTGGTACCCGGGGCCAATCGCTGTTCGAGAATGGCTTCGAAGATATGCGCGTAGACAATATCGTCCTGGGTGCCGCTGCGACCGCCGGTCTTGCCGGCCCGCGGGGCTTTCTTGAGGGGTTGTAACTGTTCGTTCATGGGCACTCGCGCACGAAGATTCACCTATCGGGCCTCGACTGTAATACCAGCCAGTGGGGCGATGGCAAGTCCTGGGTAGAAAAATGACGGCATAAGGTATTGCCGCATTGTACACAGCAATTGGCATTTCCGCAGGTGCCATCATTCGTTATAGCCCTTGTGACAAACAAACTGCGCACACCCAATAAAACAGTATTTGCATTCTTTGTATACAAAAGCATAATCCACCGGGCAACTTCCTGACCCAGAAGTCAACTCAGAGTCCGGAGTCGCCGACACCTTCCCTCGCAGAGCCCCCAGTCAACGTGCAGGACCAGCTCTGAAAAACAAGAAAGACTTGAGGAGTACTCGCTGTGGAAAGCCGCAAATCCGACGCCCCTACGCTGGATCTTGCTCCACCGCTCGAAACGAGCTGGCTGGAACGGATTTTCAAACTCAAGCAACACGGCAGCACCGTCAAGACCGAGATGATCGCGGGCCTGACAACCTTCATCACCATGGCCTACATCATCTTCGTCAACCCCAACATCATGGCCGATGCCGGCATCGATCACGGTGCGGCGTTCGTCGCCACCTGCATCGCCGCCGCCCTCGGCTGCCTGCTGATGGGGCTGTACGCCAACTGGCCGGTGGGCCTGGCGCCGGGCATGGGGCTCAACGCCTTCTTCACCTACACCGTGGTCGGGACCATGGGCTACACCTGGGAGGCCGCGCTGGGCGCGGTGTTCGTGTCCGGGGTGCTGTTCATGTTCCTCACCCTGTCCCGCGTGCGGGAGTGGCTGCTCAACAGCATCCCGGTCAGCCTTCGCCACGCCATGGGCGCCGGCGTCGGATTGTTTCTCGGACTGATTGGCCTCAAGACCGCGGGCATCGTGGTCGATAGCCCGGCCACCCTGATCAAGCTCGGCCACCTCAACGAGCCCGGCCCGCTGCTGGCGGCGCTGTGCTTCCTGATGATCGCGGTGCTCAGCTATCACCGGGTGTTCGGCGCGATCCTCATCAGCATCATCACCGTGACCCTGGCCGGCTGGGGCCTGGGCCTGGTGGAATACGGCGGGGTGTTCTCGCTGCCGCCAAGCCTGGCGCCGACCTGGATGGCCATGGATGTGGCCGGGGTGTTCAACGTCAGCATGATCGCCGTGGTCCTGGCCTTCCTCTTCGTGCATATGTTCGACACCGCCGGCACCCTGATGGGCGTGGCCCAGCGCGCCAACCTGGTGAATGCCGACGGGCGCATCGAAAACCTGTCGCGGGCGTTGAAGGCAGACAGCGCCTCCAGCGTGTTCGGCGCCGTGGTCGGCGTACCGCCGGTGACCAGCTACGTGGAAAGTGCCGCGGGCGTCGCTGCCGGCGGGCGTACCGGGCTGACTGCCGTGGTGGTGGGCGTACTGTTCATCGCGGCGATGTTCTTCGCCCCGCTGGCCGGCATGATCCCGGCCTATGCCACCGCCGGTGCGCTGATCTACGTGGCGATGCTGATGATGGGCAGCATGGCCCATATCGAATGGGACGAAGCCACCGACAGCATCCCGGCGATCGTCACCGTGATCATGATGCCGCTGACCTTCTCGGTGGCCGACGGCATTGCCCTGGGCTTCATTACCTATGTGGTGCTCAAGGCCTTCACCGGCAAGCACAAGGAGATCTCGGCCAGCCTGTGGGTGCTGTGCGCGATCTTCATTGCCAAGTTCATCTTCCTGTAAGGGTTGGATGCAGGGCAGAGAGCCTCACCTTCGGGTGGGGCTTTTTTGTGGGTGCTCTCCCGGGCCTCATCGCTGGCAAGCCAGCTCCCACAGGGCAATACAGACCCTGTGGGAGCTGGCTTGCCAGCGATGAGGCCCAGAAGAACACCACAAAAACAGCAGACGAAAAAAAGCCCGCCAGTGTGAGCGGGCCAAGGACCTACGAAGATTCTTCTAGCGACCAACTAGCTTCCGCGATAGGTCGAGTAACTGTAGGGCGAGATCAGCAGCGGTACGTGGTAATGATCCTGCTTGTCGTTGATGCCGAACCGCAGCACCACCACATCGAGGAATGCCGGCTCGGGCAGTTGCACGCCACGGGCGCGGTAGTAGTCGCCGGCGCTGAACTGCAGTTGGTAGACACCACTGCGGTAGTCATCACCCTGCAGCAGCGGCGCGTCGACACGGCCGTCGCTGTTGGTCAGCGCGGTGGTCACCAGCTCCAGTTGCTGGCCTTCGACGCGGTACAGCTCGACCTTGATCGAGCTGCCAGGGCAGCCATGTGCGGCATCCAGTACATGCGTGGTCAAACGTCCCATTGCTTGATCGCCTCGTGTTCACTCTATGGGCAAAAAATACCCGCCTGCACCAGAGGGAAACACAGTGGCAGGCGGCGGTGGAAGCATTAAGACATTTTATCGAAAAATTGTACACAATTTTTCTGGCAATTTTACGATTCAGCGCTACACATGCCCGGCAACCCTCCATTAATCGCCAAGCCGCGCCTGATAAAGACGCGGCCGTCATTAGCTGACCAATCAGGCAGGTTTCTTGCTAGGCATATAGAGCAGGGTGCGACGAAGAAATGGGAAAAAACAGGCTTACAAATCGTAAATAAAGTTGTATACAATCACTCCATCGTCGTGGCCCACCGCAAACCTGCGCATGCCACCACCCTCCGTTTTCACGTACAAGAAGGAAGACTGCAGTGAGCGCTGATTATCCTCGCGACCTGATCGGTTATGGCAATACCCCTCCTCATCCGCACTGGCCGGGGAATGCGCGCGTCGCGTTGTCTTTCGTGCTCAATTACGAAGAAGGTGGCGAGCGCAACGTCCTCCACGGCGACAAGGAATCCGAAGCCTTCCTCTCCGAGATGGTCGCCGCCCAGCCGCTGCAGGGCGTGCGCAACATGAGCATGGAGTCGCTCTACGAATACGGTAGCCGCGCCGGCGTGTGGCGCCTGCTCAAGCTGTTCAAGGACAGCGGCGTGCCGCTGACCATCTTCGCCGTGGCCATGGCCGCCCAGCGCCATCCGGACGTGATCCGCGCCATGGTCGAGGCCGGCCACGAGATCTGCAGCCACGGTTACCGCTGGATCGACTACCAGTACATGGACGAGGCCCAGGAGCGCGAGCACATGCTCGAAGCCATCCGAATCCTCACCGAACTGACCGGCGAGCGTCCGCTGGGCTGGTACACCGGCCGCACCGGCCCGAACACCCGGCGCCTGGTGATGGAGGAAGGCGGTTTCCTCTACGACAGCGATACCTACGACGACGACCTGCCCTACTGGGAGCCGAACAACCCGACCGGCAAGCCGCACCTGGTGATCCCCTATACCCTGGACACCAACGACATGCGCTTCACCCAGGTCCAGGGTTTCAACTGCGGCGAGCAATTCTTCCAGTACCTGAAGGACGCCTTCGACGTGCTCTACGAAGAAGGCGCAACCGCGCCGAAGATGCTCTCCATCGGCCTGCACTGCCGCCTGGTCGGCCGTCCGGCGCGCCTGGCCTCGCTCAAGCGCTTCATCGACTACGCCAAGAGCCACGACCAGGTCTGGTTTGCCCGTCGCGTGGACATCGCCCGCCACTGGCACGCCACCCACCCTTTCAACGCCGAGATTTCGCAATGACCGCTTTCAAGACCCTGACTCCCTCGACCCTGGACCGTGCCGCGTTCATCAAGGCGTTCGCCGACATCTACGAGCATTCGCCCTGGGTGGCGGAGAAAGCCTACGACCTCGGCCAGCTCCAGGAGCTGGACCAGATCGAGAACCTGCACCAGCGCATGAGCGACATCCTTCTCAGCGCCGATCACGCCGCCCAGCTGGCGCTGATCAACGCTCACCCGGACCTCGCCGGCAAGGCCGCGATCCAGGGCGAGCTGACCGAGTCGAGCACCAACGAGCAGGCCGGCGCCGGCATCCACCAGTGCACCGCCGAAGAGTTCGCCCGCTTCACCGAGCTCAACGACGCCTACAAGGCCAAATTCAAGTTCCCGTTCATCATGGCGGTGAAAGGCAGCAACCGGCACCAGATCCTCGCCTCCTTCGAGACCCGCATCCATAACGATGCCGATACCGAATTCAAGGAAGCCCTGGCGCAGATCAACCTGATCGCCCTGTTCCGCCTGCTGCAACTGTAAGAACTGCACCGCAGCGCCTGACGACATACAACACAGAATTCAGAGAATAAAAGCATGCGTACTCTAGTGATCGAGCCCCTGACCAAAGAAGCCTTCGCCCCCTTCGGTGACGTGATCGAAACCGACGGCAGCGACCACTTCATGATCAACAACGGCTCGACCATGCGCTTCCACAAGCTGGCCACGGTGGAAACCGCCCAGCCGGAAGACAAGGCGATCATCAGCATCTTCCGCGCCGACGCGCTGGACATGCCGCTGACCGTACGCATGCTGGAACGCCATCCGCTGGGCAGCCAGGCCTTCATTCCGCTGCTCGGCAACCCCTTTCTGATCGTGGTCGCGCCACTTGGCGATGCACCTGTATCAGGTCACGTCCGTGCCTTCGTCAGCAATGGCAGGCAGGGCGTCAATTACCATCGCGGCGTCTGGCACCACCCGGTGCTGACGATCGAAAAGCGGGATGACTTCCTGGTGGTTGATCGCAGTGGTTCCGGCAACAACTGCGACGAGCATTTCTTTACCGAGGATGAGCAACTGATCCTCAATCCCCACCAATAAGAGAAGGCCGAACACCGTATTTCGGTGGCCGGCAAGAGGTACAAGACTGTGGAAGCACATCTGTTGGAATGGCTGAACCTGAGCGTGCGCTGGGTTCACATGATCACTGGCGTGGCCTGGATCGGCGCGTCGTTCTACTTCGTCTGGCTGGAAAACAACCTGAACCGCGCCAACCCGCGGGACGGGCTGTCGGGTGACCTTTGGGCGATCCACGGTGGCGGTATCTACCACCTGGAGAAGTACAAGCTGGCACCGCCGAAAATGCCGGAGAACCTGCACTGGTTCAAATGGGAAGCCTACTTCACCTGGATGTCCGGCATCGCCCTGCTGTGCCTGGTGTTCTACTGGCAGCCGACCCTTTACCTGCTGGCTCCGGGCAGCACCCTGACCGGCTTCGAAGGCGTGGCCATCGGTGTCGGCTCGCTGATCGCCGCCTGGTTCATCTACGACTTCCTCTGCGACTCGCCACTGGGCAAGCAACCCGCCCTGCTCGGCCTGGTCCTGTTCGTACTGATCATCGCCGCCTGCTACGGCTTCAGCCAGGTGTTCAGCGGTCGTGGTGCTTACCTGCACACCGGCGCCATCATCGGCACCATCATGGTCGGTAACGTGTTCCGCATCATCATGCCGGCCCAGCGCCAGCTGGTAGCGGCGATCGAAGCCAACCAGACCCCTGATCCGGTGCTGCCGGCCAAGGGCCTGCTGCGCTCGCGGCACAACAACTACTTCACCCTGCCGGTGCTGTTCATCATGATCAGCAACCACTTCCCGAGCACCTACGGCAGCAAGTACAACTGGGCGATCCTGGCCGGTATCGCGGTCGCGGCGGTGCTGATCCGTCACTACTTCAACACCCGCCACGACAGCAACAAGTACGCCTGGGCCCTGCCTGCCGGCGCACTGGCGATGATCTGCCTGGCCTATGTCACCGGTCCTGCACGAGTACCGAGCACTGCACCGGAGCAAGCTGCGGCGAAGATCGAATACCAGCCGCTGCCGGAAACCGCACTGGGTGGCAAGACCGCCGCCGAGCGTGCCGAGGAAGAAAAGGCCGCCGCCTGGCAAGCCGCACAGGCCAAGCCTGCCGAACCGGCCGCACCAGCCGCCCCGGCCGAAGCCCCTGCGCAAGCCACCGCCGCTGCGGGCGGTGCCGGTTTCGACAAGATCCATAACGTCATCCAGGAACGCTGCACCGTGTGCCACTCGGCCAAGCCGACCAGCCCGCTGTTCAGCGCCGCACCTGCCGGCGTGATGCTCGACACCCCGCAACAGATCCAGGCCATGGCCCCGCGCATCCAGGCCCAGGCCGTCGCCAGCCAGATCATGCCGCTGGGCAACATCACCCAGATGACTGCCGAAGAACGCAAGCTGGTCGGTGACTGGATCGCCAACGGCGCCAAGGTCAACTGATCCGCCCCGCAACACGCGTAACACCGCTGCAAGCTTCACGCGGCGCCCCGGACGGGAACCACAGGCCGAAAGCCCTGCCGCCCGGGCGCTGCGGCTCAAAAAAATAACAACAAAACTCGAGGTGCTGCATGTCCGAGTCTCGCCAGGCGTACATCCCCGATGCGCCGCCACGACAGCCGCTGCCCCTGCTGCAACTCATCCTCGTGGGTCTGCAGCACGTATTGCTGATGTACGGAGGCGCCATCGCGGTGCCGCTGATCATCGGCCAGGCTGCCGGACTCTCCCGAGAAGAAGTCGCTTTCCTGATCAATGCCGATCTGCTGGTCGCCGGTGTCGCCACCATCGTCCAGTCGTTCGGCATTGGTGCTGTCGGCATCCGCATGCCGGTGATGATGGGTGCCAGCTTCGCCGCCGTGGGCAGCATGGTGGCCATGGCCGGGATGCCGGGCGTCGGTTTGCAGGGGATCTTCGGCGCGACCATCGCCGCCGGGTTCTTCGGCATGCTGATCGCGCCCTTCATGTCCAAGGTGGTGCGTTTCTTCCCGCCGCTGGTCACCGGTACGGTGATCACCTCCATCGGCCTGTCGCTGTTCCCGGTGGCGGTGAACTGGGCGGGTGGCGGCGTCGAGGCGTCCACCTTCGGCTCGCCGATCTACCTGACCGTCGCCGGCCTGGTGCTGGCCACCATCCTGCTGGTCAACCGCTTCATGCGTGGGTTCTGGGTCAACGTGTCGGTGCTGATCGGCATGGGCCTGGGCTACATCCTTGCTGGCTCCATCGGCATGGTCGATCTCACCGGCCTGGACCAGGCGCCCTGGCTGCAAGTGGTGACCCCACTGCACTTCGGCATGCCGACCTTCAGCCTGGCGCCGATCCTGTCCATGTGCCTGGTGGTGGTGATCATCTTCGTCGAGTCCACCGGCATGTTCCTCGCCCTGGGCAAGGTCACCGACCGCGAAGTGACCCCGGGCATGCTGCGTCGCGGCCTGATGTGCGACGCCGGTGCGTCGTTCGTCGCCGGATTCTTCAACACCTTCACCCACTCCTCGTTCGCCCAGAACATCGGCCTGGTGCAGATGACCGGCGTGCGCTGCCGTTACGTAACGGTGGTGGCCGGTGGCTTGCTGATCCTTCTGAGTCTGCTGCCGAAAGCGGCCTTCCTGATCGCCTCGATTCCTCCGGCGGTCTTGGGCGGTGCCTCGATCGCCATGTTCGGCATGGTGGCCGCTACCGGGATCAAGATTCTCCAGGAAGCCGATATCAGCGACCGGCGCAACCAGTTGCTGGTGGCCGTGAGCGTCGGCATGGGCCTGATTCCGGTGGTTCGCCCGGAGTTCTTCGCGCAGATGCCGCAATGGATGGAGCCCATCACCCATAGCGGCATTGCCATGGCGACGGTTAGCGCGCTGGTGCTGAACCTGCTGTTCAACATTCTCGGCGGCGCCGAACGCGCCTCGCACAACCAAGCCGCCGCGCACCATTGAGGCTTTAGGGGTGGCGCACGGCCACCCCGCACTCCCCGAGCAACACGCAGTACCGCCGACCCGTGGGAGCGGGCCGGTCGGGGCGCTTCGCGCCGAAGAAAGCGCAACGAACAACAATAATTAGCCGGGAATCACAACATGAAACGCACCACCACTTCCCTTCTCCTGGGCAGCAGTTTGCTGGCGAGCCTTCCAGCGGTAGCGGGGGACCTTCTGCTGTGGCAATCCAACAGCCTCAGCTATTTGTACGGCAAGGACTTCAAGGTCAACCCTGCGATTCAGCAGACCATCACCTTCGAACACGCCAACAAGTGGAAGTACGGCGACACCTTCCTGTTCGTCGACAAGATCTTCTACAACGGCCAGGCCGACCGCGGCAAAGGCTACCGCACCTACTACGGCGAGTTCACCGAGCGCTTCTCCTTCGGCAAGATCTTCGACCGCAAGATCGAGCTGGGCCCGATCAAGGACGTGCTGCTGGCCCTGAGCTACGAGTCCGGCGAAGGCGACAACGAGGCCTACCTGATCGGCCCCGGCTTCGACCTGGCGATTCCCGGCTTCAACTACTTCACCCTGAATTTCTACAACCGCCACACCGAAGGCAGCCGCGCCGGCGATAACGTCTGGCAGATCACCCCGACGTTCTCCTACACCATCCCCGTGGGTTCGTCCGACATCCTGATCGATGGCTACATGGACTGGGTGGTGGACAACGACGAGACCAAGCGCCGCGGCACCTACCACGCCAACCTGCAGTTCAACCCGCAGGTCAAGTACGACCTGGGCAAGGCCCTGAAACTCGGGGCCAAGCAGCTCTACGTAGGTATCGAATACAGCTACTGGAAAGACAAATACGGCATCGAGAACAGCGACCGGCTCGATACCAACCAGAGCGTGACCAGTGCGTTGATCAAAGTGCACTTCTAAAAAAACCTGATCTGCGTCAGGTGCTTCTGGAGAGGGGCACTTGAGGGCCAGCGCGCAAGCCAGTAATCTGCGCGCCCCCTCGACCCGGGCGGAGGGATTCCGCCCGCGTTTGCTGACCGTCCAGTCAATGAAAACGGGCGGTTGGCCAGCGCAAGCGCCAACAGTCGTAACCGTTGTGAACTGTTCAGAAAGACGTCGAGCAGGATTGCTGCACCCTTCCGGGAAGGTGGGACCAGCGCTTGCCCTTTTTCCGTGGGCGATCGCAAAAAGCTGACCCGAAAGACAACACGCTCAACCCGACGACGCCGACTCAAGAGCGTTGCTAACAGAATCGATCAAGGGAGCTACCCGATGCGCTTTACCAACCGCCTGATCCTCGCCGGGGGCCTGCTGGCCGCCAGTTCCGCGATGGCCGACGACCTGCTGTTGTGGCAGAACAACAGCCTGACCTACCTGTACGGCAAGGATTTCGCCGTCAACCCGGAAATCCAGCAGACCTTCACCTTCGAGCACGCCGATGCCTGGAAGTACGGTGACAACTTCCTGTTCATCGACAAGATCTTCTACAACGGCCAGAAAGACGCGAACAACGGCCCGAACACCTACTACGGCGAGTTCAGCCCGCGCCTGTCGTTCGGCAAGATCCTCGGCCAGGACCTGTCCTTCGGCCCGGTCAAGGACGTACTGCTGGCCATGACCTACGAGTTCGGCGAAGGCGACACCGAGGCCTACCTGATCGGTCCGGGCTTCGACCTCGACGTGCCGGGCTTCGACTACTTCCAGCTGAACTTCTACAACCGCCACACCGAAGGCAGCCGTGCCGGCGACAACGTCTGGCAGATCACCCCGGTCTGGGCCTACACCATTCCCGTGGGCAAGTCCGACATCCTGATCGACGGTTTCATGGACTGGGTGGTGGATAACGACGAGAACAGCAAGGGCACCTACCACGCCAACCTGCACTTCAACCCGCAGATCAAGTACGACCTGGGCAAGGCCCTGAACTTCGGCGAGAAGCAACTGTACGTCGGTATCGAGTACGACTACTGGTCGGACAAGTACGGCATCAAGGACAGCAAGTTCTTCGATACCAACCAGAACACCGCCAGCCTGCTGGTCAAGGTGCACTTCTAACCGCGTCGTTCGCCGCTGCGGCGGCAACCTGTCCGGGCCCTGCACCGCAGGGCCTGAACAGGTCCAGTTCCTCGCGATAGACCGAGGTGCTGACGCCCATGAGGCCCAGCATTGAATGGAACAGGTTGTCGTGGGACAGCGGGCTGTCACGCCGCCCGCGCAGGCACTCCATGCTCGCCCCGCCGCTTCTGGCGAAACCTTCCGACAGCCACGCCACCATTGGTACCCGGGTCTGCTCGCTCGGCGCCATGGCATACGGCAGCCCGTGCAGGTAGACGCCCTTCTCCCCCAGCGATTCGCCATGATCGGACACATAGAGCATGGCCGTGTCGAAACGCTGTTCGCGCGCCTTCAGCAGATCGAGCAGTTGCCCCAGCACGTGGTCGGTGTAAAGGATCGAATTGTCGTAAGCATTGACGATGGCGGCGTTGTCGCATTTGTCCAGCTGGCTGCTGTCGCAGGTCGGGGTGAAGCGGCGGAAGGCCTGGGGATAGCGCTTGTAGTAGGCCGGGCCATGGCTGCCGAGCATGTGCAGGACGATGAGGGTATCGTCGCTGCTGCTGTCGATCCGCTCCGCCAGGCCATGCAGCAAGGCTTCGTCGAAGCAGCCATCGGCGTTGCAGATTCCGGGGATCTGCAGCTTGTCCACCTCCTCGCTGGGCACCCGGTCGCAGGCGCCCTTGCAGCCCGAGTTGTTGTCGCGCCAGAGCACCGCCACACCTGCCCGCTGCAGCACATCGAGCAGGTTTTCGCGACTTTTGCCGTGGATGCTGCGGTACTCGCGGCGGCCAAGGTCCTGGAACATGCAGGGCACCGAGATCGCCGTGGCGGTGCCACAGGCGCTGACCTCGCTGAAACTGACCACCTCGCGGGTCGCCAGCGCCGGATTGGTCTGCCGCTCGTAGCCGTTGAGCGAGAAACTCGCCGCCCGCGCGGTTTCACCGACCACCAGCACCACCACCTTATGCCGGCCGCCGGCGGCGGAATTGACCTGGCGCGCCGCATCCAGCCCGACCTGCTCCAGGGTCAAGGGCGTGCGCAATTGGCGCTTGGCATAGCTGTGCACCGCACCGACCAGGTTCGACGGCACCAGCATCAGGCGCAGTTCACGGTGGTTGCGCAGCAGCGAGGCGTAGGACTGATAGGCCAGCGCCAGGATCAGGGCGATCAGCGCCAATGCCACCAGCACGCTGCCCGCCTTGGACAGGCCCGCCCTCGCATAGCCAGGCCGGGCCACGGGAATGCGGCTGACCACAATCGCCGGCACCACGCCAACCAGCAGCACCCAGAACGCCAGCCCGGGACCGAGCAGATCGAACACTTCACGGCGATCGGTCTGCATTGCATTGATCAACATCGAATAGTCGATCATCACACCGTAGTTGCTCATGAAGTAACTGACGCAGGCCGACAGCAACAACATGATGACCAGGACAAGTTTGCCCAACCTGCCCCATGCCAATAAACACAGGACTACAAAGTTAAACGCCAGCACCACTAATGGAAGCGTGCCGAGAAAGAACGGATTGTCATTTTCAAGGCCACCCGTGGCCGTACAGACCTTGCGCCAGAAAGGTGCGTTCATCACCAGTGTCATCCACAGCGCAACCAGCAACACCAGTAACGGCGCAGGCATGCCCCGCGTGCTCGACGCTTGTACGTTCATAAGTGTGTCTCCTGACACCTGTTCGACTATCCCTGAAACAAACCTGCGACTTAGCGCGAGAGGCGCAGGCGCACACTCCAGATCGCCGCCGTAGGTACCCCGAAGCCCAATAGCAGAAGGGCGGCAAGCATGCCGGCACGGTCGAAGAAGAAGATCACATCAAGCAGCAGCAGACAGCCACTGACGAACACCGCCAACCCCGGTACCAGCCAATGCAGGTACCCGTGCCGGGCGTGAAACAGCAGGCGAGAGTTGAAGGCGAGCAGCAGGCAGAGGCACAACCAAAACAAGATGGCAGCCAGGTAGAACGCCAGATGATAAATATCGAAGGACAACTTCCAGACAGGCATGACACCCCTTCCTTGCGGCAAGAAAAATAGTAATCGTTATTACTTCAATCCGGACTTCCTTGCCCGTTGCAACTGCCCGTTACTTTAGCCGGGCTTTTCATCATTTCCATACATGACATTTACATTTCTTTCTCTTTTCCCTTGTTAGTTTTCCCCGCCTACACTCGCCAGTACCTGCCAAACAAGGCCGTTGCAGGTAATGGACTATTCGAATAAAGGGAATTCACGATGCACACCCCCAAAACAGCGCCCATGCGCTATCTCTTGCTGCTGTCCGCCGTCTGGCTCGGTGTTTTCCTGCTGACCCGCGCGGCCCTGATGTTCAGCCACCTGGATGAAGCCGGACATGCGTTCCTTTCGGTCTTCACCGTGGGCCTGCTCAACGACCTGGTGTTCCTGGTCTATGCCGCCCTGCCCCTGAGCCTGTTCGTCCTGCTCTGCCCGCGCCGGCTATGGCAGGCCCGGGTCACCCGCTGGCTGCTGGTGGGCATCCTCGCGATCAGCCTCTACATCATGCTGTTCACCGCGGTGGCCGAATGGCTGTTCTGGGACGAGTTCGGGGTGCGCTTCAACTTCATCGCCGTGGATTACCTGGTGTACTCGGATGAAGTGCTGAACAACATCCTCGAGTCCTACCCGATCGCCCTGCTGCTGAGCATCCTTGGCCTGCTGACCCTGGCCCTGGTCCTGGCCTTGATCAAGCCGCTGCGCTGGGTCTTCGAGGCGCCCTACCCGAGCCTGCGCCAGCGCGCCCTGCAAACCGCCGGCATCGCCGTCGCGGCCCTGCTGTGCGTGCAGTTCGCCGACCAGGACAGCCTGCGCAGCCAGGGCGGCAATACCTACCAGCGCGAGCTGGCGAGCAACGGCCCGTACCAGTTCTTCGCCGCCTTCCGCAACAACGAGCTGGACTACCAGCAGTTCTACAGCACCCTGCCCGAAGCGGTCACCGCCCGGCAGATGCGCGACGAACTGAACGAGCCGGGCGTGACCTTCATCGGCAATGAGCCGCTGGACATCCGCCGTACCGTGAGCAACCCGGGCACAGCGCGTACGCCGAACATCATCCTGGTCACCATCGAAAGCCTCAGCGCCAAGTACCTGGGCAGCAACGGCGACCCGCGCAACCTCAGCCCCAACCTCGACGCCCTGCGCAAGCAAAGCCTGTACTTCAACAACTTCTATGCCACCGGCACCCGCACCGACCGCGGCCTGGAAGCCATCACCCTGTCGATCCCGCCAACGCCCGGGCGCTCCATCGTCAAGCGCATCGGCCGTGAAGGCGGTTTCGCCAGCCTTGGCCAGCAACTGAGCGAAGTGGGTTACGACACCGTATTCGTCTATGGCGGGCGCGGTTACTTCGACAACATGAACGCCTTCTTCAGCGGCAATGGCTACCGCATCGTCGACCAGAGCAGCGTCGACGAGCAGGAGATCAGCTTCAAGAACGCCTGGGGTATGTCCGACGAAGACCTGTACAAGCAGGCGATCAAGCTGGCCGATGCCGACCACGCCAACCAGGTGCCCTTCCTGCTGCAACTGATGACCACCTCCAACCACCGGCCCTACACCTACCCTGACGGGCGCATCGACATTCCGTCAGGCAACGGCCGCGACGGCGCGGTGAAGTACACCGACTATGCGATTGGCAAATTCCTCGCCGAGGCGCGGACCAAGCCTTGGTTCGATAACACGATCTTCGTCTTCGTCGCCGACCACACTGCCGGCAGCGCGGGCAAGGAAGACCTGCCGGTGCAGAACTACCAGATCCCCCTGTTCGTCTACGCGCCGAAGCTGATCGAGCCGCGCGAGGACGGCAAGCTGGCCAGCCAGATCGACCTGGCGCCGACCCTGCTCGGCCTGCTGAACATGAGCTACACCTCGACTTTCTACGGACGCAACCTGCTGCAGGAAGACGCGTTGCCGCCGCGGGTGCTGATCGGCAACTACCAGCACCTGGGGCTGTTCGATGGCCAGGACCTGGCGATTCTCAGCCCACGCGGCGGCCTGCGCCTGCACCAACAGGCACTGGGTGAAAGCCGGGAGGTTCCGGGCGAGGTGGAGAATCCGCTAATTACCCGGGCGATCGCCTATTACGAAAGCGCCAGCTACGGGTTCAAGCAGCGGCTGCTGGAGTGGGTGCCGGAGAGTCATGAGGTAAGTGCTGCCATCGCGCCTTGAGATGGCTGAACGGCCACTGCGGTGGCCGTTCAGCCGATGGAAGCTCGGCGACCGGCTCGAATATGACTCCAGTTGGCCGAGGCATTCACACCGATCCGGTAGTCCGAATACAGCACATCCTCAAGGGAGCGATTTAGGGACACCTCCTCGGTCGGAGTGGTATCGCGGTAATAAAAGGGCTTGATCGGCAACACCCCGAAATCTTCAATGACCCGGCTGAATCCCAGAACATTCCCGATCATGGTCGGGCCTGTCATGGCCATGGTCAGCTCGAAACGGGAAAACCTCTCGAGCGCCGCTGGCCCGGAACGCTTCTCGACCCAGCTCACCTCGGGCCTGGTGCGTGCACGTAAAGACTGCGGCGAATATTCCAGGACCAGCTGATCAAGCAAACACCGCCCCGTCTCGGATTCAGCCTCGGCAGCTAGGACTACATTCATGACATCTCTCGCACTCGAATACATGTAGAAGTCCCCGCGGAGCTTGGAAAGATCAATGGGCCCGCGCACCGCCACATCACCGTCCATCCATAAGCCGCCATAAACCTCGAGCGCCCCCAGGCGAAACACATCGCCCATCGACGCCAGGTTCGAAAAGGGTCCGTTACCTTCCCGTGCATAGATGCTTCTGACCTTATACGCCTGAGGGTAGATCCCGGCCAACGCAGCGAACATCTCCTCCGGATCCCGATACTGGATCTTGTCCGCGTAGTGATGCGCAAGGTAACGCTGGACAGGGGTACCGTCGTCTTCTATTGCCTCCAGGGTCCGACGCCAATGCTTGGTGGTCGGGGTCCACAGGTTCACCTGCCAATCCGGATTGTGGTACTTGAACATCAAGGTGTTTTGCAGAAAGTCGGCCGGTATTGGCTTGCCTGCCCAGAAGGTGTGCGCCAGGGTCGGTATGCCTTCCCCGCCATTCACATCCCGCAGGTTCAGCGGATTGTTCATCACCATCCGGTACAGATTCAGCCCATCCACTTCGCCCAAGGGATCCGCACTGATCCAACGTCCCAGCCAGGGCGCGTAGTAACGCAATCCGAAGTAATACAAACCACCGGCATCGCGCTCCTTGCCGCAATAGCGGTGGGTCTTCGGCTCATTCCGGACCACACTCCTCGCTGCCCATACCGCCGTGCCGCCGAACGGATAAAACGCCTCGCGGCTGAGCAAGGCGCCCTGCCCGTCCAGTTCCACGGCGATGGAGCCCAGGTGATCGCCCAGGCTGTAGCGCCACTGCTCACCCGAAATGCGCAGGTGTTCATCCACCAGTACGACCCGCCGCGTGTCCCCGGTCACTGCGCGATGCAGTTCCAGCCCCGGCAGGTAGCGCACTTCGCTGTCCAGGCTGCGTGATCGGGCCTGGGCCACCGACACTTTGCGCACACGGTTGCCATCAGCCGAGTAGATATAGCGTTCATGGTCATCGCTGCCTGAATCACGCGTCACCTGCCGCACCCCGGCCAGCTGGTTGCGCGGATTCCAGTGCATCTCGGCAATACCCTCCAGCCGCAGCAGATTTCCACAGCCATCATGGGCGGCGGCGATCTGCGCTTCATCAGGCAGGCTGCCATCGGGTCGCCCAGGCAAAGCGTGATTACTGGTGCCCGACACCGCCATGCGCAAGCCGGCGGCGTTGCTGTGCTGGCGGCTTAGTAAATTGCCGGCAGCATCGTATTCGAAGCGTTGTACGTAGTTGACCAGCCGGGTCGGGTCCAGCGGCAAATCGTACGGCGGTGGCAGCCCGGGGCCATGGCTGGGCTGGTCGACTTCCACGCCACGGGCCTCGATCAGTTGATAAAGCGTGTCGTAGACCATTACCTGCTGCGCCGCGATCCGCTGGTTGCGGTAGAAGGTCAGCGGCTGCGACAGGTCATCGATGACCAGGATATTGCCAGCCGGATCGTACTGGTAACGCAGGTCCTGCAACGCTGCCTGCCCGGGCAGACGGGAAAGCTGGCGCTGCAGTCGGCCATCCTTGGGACAGAAACTGCGCTCGGTGACTACACCGTTGCCGGCCGTCTCGCCGCTGACCCGGCCCATGGCGTCGTAATGGATCGCATCGCGCACCCTTTGCGCCTGCTCGCTGCCGGCCAGTTGCACGGTCGAAGAACGCAAGGCACCCGCCTGGTCGAGCGCCAGCCGTTGGCGGTTGCCGAGGGCATCGATGCGCAGGACAGGATCACCGGGCGGATTGAAATGCGTTTCCGTGGCATAGCCGTCACCGGGCTCGAGCAGTGCATCGCGCGCGGATTCGGCGCCGGGCCAGTCCGGCCCCTCAGCCTCGACAAGAAAACGCCGACGCTGCCTGCGCAATTGACCGCCCAGCGCATAGTCGTCGAACAGCACGGTGCCCGCCGGATCGTCATGGCGCAACAGACGGCCACATTGGTTGCGGGCCTGAAGATCGGCACCGCCGTACGCCAGGCGCTCGATCACCCGGGAAGCCTCACCGGCAGCCTGTTCATGCAAGGCTACAGGGCGCAGTTGCCCGTCATATTCGCTGCGAAAGACGGAACCGCGACTGTCCCAGGCCTGAGCCGCCGGCCCGACCTCGGTAGACAGCGCCAAGCGCCAGCCGGCATCGCGGCTTTCGGTAAACAGGACACGCCCGGAGAGGGAATGTAGCTGTGTACGATTGGGCGGTCCGCCGCTGTTCCACACTCTTGGATCGCAGGCTGCGATATCACGTCCGAGCACATCGAAGGCATGCGCCGTGACCCGCCTCTCGGCCACCTCCTGCGCAGCGACCCGACAATACGCCACGCTACGCACCGTCGCACCGCGCGAATCGCCCACCGACAGCACGGGCGTGTGCTGATGAAGCTGACGACTCGATGACATGCCTGACATCCCCGGTCTGCGGTGGACGCCAGTATGCGCTGCGGCGTGCGATCAGGAACCTGACAAAAATACCAGTCAGCCGCGCACTGCCTTCCACAGCCTGCCGCCCACGCTGACCAGCGCCAGCACCACGGCACCGGCGACAATGCCGAGCACCCCATTGACCAGGGCGCTGGTCAGCGCACCGCCATTGCCCTGGCTGAACGCCTCGACCGCATGATGCAGCGGCGCGATGCCATGCACGAGGATCCCGCCGCCGACCAGGAACATCGCCGCCGTGCCCACCACCGACAGGGTCTTCATCAGGTACGGCGCGGCGCGCAGGATGCCGTGGCCGATGCGCTTGCCGATGCCCTTGCGGGTCTCGGTCATCCACAGGCCCAGGTCGTCCAGCTTGACGATTCCCGCCACCAGGCCATACACGCCGATGGTCATGACCAGGGCGATGCCCGAGAGCACGATGATCTGCTGGGTCAGCGGTGCATCGGCGACGGTGCCGAGGGTGATGGCGATGATTTCGGCGGAGAGGATAAAGTCGGTGCGGATCGCGCCCTTGATCTTGTCCTTCTCGAAGGCCACCAGATCTATTGCCGGATTGGCGGCGGCTTCGCTCAGCGCGGCATGGTTCGCCTGCTTTTCCTCGGTGCCATGCAGAAACCTGTGCGCCAGCTTTTCGAAGCCCTCGAAACACAGGTAGGCGCCGCCAAGCATCAGCAACGGCGTCACCGCCCAGGGGATGAACGCGCTGATCAGCAGCGCCGCCGGCACCAGGATCAGCTTGTTCAGCAACGACCCCTTGCACACCGCCCACACCACCGGGATCTCCCGCTCGGCGCGTACCCCGGTGACCTGCTGCGCGTTGAGCGCCAGGTCATCGCCCAGGACACCGGCGGTTTTCTTGGCCGCCACCTTGGTCATTACGGAAACGTCATCGAGTACCGTGGCGATATCGTCGATCAATACCAGAAGGCTGCTTCCTGCCATGTGTCCTGTCTCGCGCAAAGGATAGTTGCAAAAGGATAGCGGGTTGACCATGCAAATACCCATTGGTGCCATCGCGAGCAGCGCCGGGCCGCTGCCTTGAGCCCCTCGCGAGCCCGGTGCTACCATGCGCCACCGCCTGCCCGGCCTGCCCGGGACGAGACCAAGGAACAGCGCCAACCATGAGCAGCATTCGCGAGCGCAACAAAGAACTGATCCTGCGCGCGGCCAGTGAAGAATTCGCCGACAAGGGTTTCGCCGCCACCAAGACCAGCGATATCGCGGCCAAGGCCGGCCTGCCCAAGCCCAACGTCTACTACTACTTCAAGTCCAAGGAAAACCTCTACCGCGAGGTCCTTGAAAGCATCATCGAGCCGATCATGCAGGCCTCGACGCCGTTCAATGCCGAGGGTGACCCGGAAGAAGTATTGAGCGCCTATATCCGCTCCAAAGTGCGCATCTCCCGCGACCTGCCGTTCGCCTCCAAGGTATTCGCCAGCGAGATCATGCACGGCGCCCCGCACCTGAGCCCGCGCCAGGTCGAGCAACTGAACGCCCAGGCCCGGCACAATATCGCCTGCATCCAGCGCTGGATCGACAAGGGCCGGATCGCCCCGGTCGACCCGCACCACCTGATGTTCAGCATCTGGGCCGCAACCCAGACCTACGCCGATTTCGACTGGCAGATCTCGGTGGTGACCGGGAAGGCGAAGCTGGACGAGAGTGATTACGAGGCGGCCACGCAAACGATCATTCGCTTGGTGTTGAAGGGGTGTGCACCGGACAGTTGATGTCCGGCGCGAGGGCCCCATCGCTGGCAAGCCAGCTCCCACAGGGTCTGCGGCGCCGCTAACCCTGTGGGAGCTGGCTTGCCAGCGATGAGGCCAGTAGTTACACCACAAGCTTCAGATCAGGCAGCAACCCCCGCATCCGCCCGCAGCCCCGCCTCCTCGATCGCACTGATCGCGCACTGCTCATCGATATCCGACGTATCCCCGCTGATCCCGATAGCGCCCAGCACCACGCCCGCCTCATTGCGGATCAGCACGCCACCGGGCGCCGGCACCACCGGGCTCTGACCCAGGCCATTGAGCGCGGCAAAGAATGCCGGGCGCTGCTGTGCGTCCAGCGCCAGCAAACGCGAGCCCTTGCCCAGGGCGATCGCCCCCCAGGCCTTGCCCATCGCCACCTGCGGACGCAGCAGGCTGGCGCCATCTTCCCGTTGCAGGGCCAGCAGATGGCCACCGGCGTCCAGCACCACCACGGTCAGCGGCGCGGCGGAGATCTTGCGCCCCGCTGCCAGCGCGCCATTCACCAGGCCGACGGCGACTTTCAAGCTCAATGCGTTCATGAAACGGTCCTCTTGTTGTTATGAAGCCCTGTGGGCAAGTGAAAATTGATAGACAAAATAGAACACAATGGTAAATGTTTTTGTATACAATAATTCGAAGGCTGCGACCTTATGCCGCGCCAGGCCCGTTTCTACGGCGTTTCGACGAAAGCACAGGTCACGGACGAAAATGGATTGACCAGAGCCGCGTCCCATGAATACACTCTGGCGCAAAGCATCTTGTATACAATTACAACATCAATGAGGCACAAAGCCATGAGCAAAATGAGAGCAATCGATGCAGCCGTTCTGGTGATGCGCCGCGAAGGTGTGGAAACCGCGTTTGGCATTCCTGGTGCAGCGATCAACCCGCTGTACTCGGCCCTGAAGAAAGTCGGCGGTATCGATCACGTCCTCGCTCGCCACGTTGAAGGCGCCTCGCACATGGCCGAGGGTTACACCCGTACCAAGGCCGGCAATATTGGCGTGTGCATCGGCACCTCGGGCCCTGCCGGCACCGACATGGTCACCGGCCTGTACAGCGCTTCCGCCGACTCCATCCCGATTCTCTGCATCACCGGCCAGGCCCCGCGTGCCCGCCTGCACAAGGAAGACTTCCAGGCCGTGGACATCACCAGCATCGTCAAGCCGGTGACCAAGTGGGCAACCACCGTCCTGGAACCGGGCCAGGTGCCTTACGCCTTCCAGAAAGCCTTCTACGAAATGCGTACCGGCCGTCCGGGCCCGGTGCTGATCGACCTGCCGTTCGATGTGCAGATGGCCGAGATCGAGTTCGATATCGATGCCTACGAGCCACTGCCTGTCACCAGGCCAGCCGCTACCCGCAAGCAAGCGGAAAAAGCCCTGGCCCTGCTCAATGAAGCCGAGCGTCCGCTGCTGGTCGCCGGTGGTGGCATCATCAACGCCGACGCCAGCGACAAGCTGGTCGAGTTCGCCGAACTGACCGGCGTACCGGTAGTACCGACCCTGATGGGCTGGGGCACCATCCCCGATGACCACGAGCTGATGGTCGGCATGGTCGGCCTGCAGACCTCGCACCGCTATGGCAACGCCACCCTGCTCAAGTCCGACCTGGTGTTCGGCATCGGCAACCGCTGGGCCAACCGTCATACCGGTTCCGTCGACGTCTACACCGAAGGCCGTACCTTCATCCATGTCGATATCGAACCGACCCAGATCGGCCGCGTGTTCACCCCTGACCTGGGCATCGTGTCCGACGCCGGCGCTGCCCTGGACGCCTTCCTCGAAGTGGCCCGCGAGTGGAAAGCCGCCGGCAAGCTGAAGTGCCGCGGCGAATGGCTGAAAGACTGCCAGGCCCGCAAGTCGAGCCTGCAGCGCAAGACCAACTTCGACAACGTGCCGGTCAAGCCACAGCGCGTGTACCAGGAAATGAACGAGGTGTTCGGCAAGGACACCACCTACGTCAGCACCATCGGTCTGTCGCAGATCGCCGGCGCCCAGTTCCTCCACGTCTACAAGCCGCGCCACTGGATCAACTGCGGCCAGGCCGGCCCGCTGGGCTGGACCATCCCGGCTGCCCTGGGCGTGGTCAAGGCCGACCCGAGCCGCAAGGTCGTCGCGCTGTCGGGCGACTATGACTTCCAGTTCATGATCGAAGAACTGGCGGTGGGCGCGCAGTTCAACCTGCCGTACGTCCACGTGCTGGTGAACAACGCCTACCTCGGCCTGATCCGCCAGGCGCAGCGTGGTTTCGAGATGGATTACTGTGTACAACTGGCGTTCGAGAACATCAACGCGCCGGACGTCAACGGCTACGGCGTCGATCACGTGGCCGTGGTCGAAGGCCTGGGTTGCAAGGCCCTGCGCGTATTCACCCCGTCCGAGATCGCCCCGGCGCTGCTCAAGGCCCAGAAAATGGCCGAGGAGTTCCGCGTACCGGTGGTGGTTGAGGTGATTCTCGAGCGCGTTACCAACATTTCCATGGGTACCGAAATCAACGCGGTCAACGAGTTCGAAGACCTGGCGCTGGTCGGCAACGACGCGCCAACCGCGATTTCGCTGCTCGACTGATCGTCTGCGAGGCCCCGCCCTTCAGGGTGCGGGGCCCAACCCAGCAAGGAGACCACCATGCCACGCTTTGCCGCCAACCTGTCCATGCTGTTCACCGAACAGGACTTCCTGGCCCGCTTCAAGGCTGCTGCCGACGCCGGCTTCAGCGGTGTCGAGTACCTTTTCCCGTACGACTACGCCGCCACCGAGATCAAGCAGCAGCTCGACGCCCATGGCCTGACCCAGGTGCTGTTCAACCTGCCGGCCGGCGACTGGGCCAAGGGTGACCGCGGCATCGCCTGCGACCCGGCGCGGGTCGAGGAATTCCGCAGCGGTGTCGACCTGGCCATCGCCTATGCCCAAGTGCTGGGCAATACCCAGGTCAACTGCCTGGCCGGGATTCGTCCACAGGGCCCGGACTGCGCCACCGTGCGCAAGACCTTCGTCGACAACCTGCGTTTCGCCGCCGACAAGCTCAAGGCCGCCGGGATCAAGCTGGTCATGGAAATGATCAACACCCGCGACATTCCGGGCTTCTACCTGAACACCACCCAGCAAGCGCTGGAGATCCAGGCCGAGGTGGGCAGCGACAACCTGTTCCTGCAGTACGACATCTACCACATGCAGATCATGGAAGGTGACCTGGCGCGTACCGTGGAAACCAACCTGGCGAAGATCAACCACATCCAGCTGGCCGACAACCCGGGCCGTCACGAACCGGGCACCGGCGAGATCAACTACCGCTTCCTGTTCGAGCACCTGGACCGCATCGGCTACCAGGGCTGGGTGGGCGCGGAGTACAAGCCCAGGACCACCACTGAAGAAGGTCTGGGCTGGTTGAAGACCCATAACGCGATCTAACAAGCACCGCCCTCCCCTGTGGGAGCTGGCTTGCCAGCGATGAGGCCCGAGCGGACAACATCGTTGCTGCTGCCGGCCCTATCGCTGGCAAGCCAGCTCCCACAGGGACCGCGTCGCTCCTGATTAAAAGAAGAGGCACATTCTCATGGCTAAAATCGGTTTCATCGGCACCGGCATCATGGGCCGCCCAATGGCGCAGAACCTGCAGAAAGCGGGTCACAGCCTGTTCGTTTCCACCCACCACGACGCCGCTCCGGCCGACCTGATCGCCGCGGGTGCCGTGGCCCTGGCCAATCCGAAGGAAGTGGCCCAGGAAGCCGAATTCATCATCGTCATGGTCCCGGACACCCCGCAGGTGGAAAGCGTCCTGTTCGGTGAAAACGGCGTCGCCGAAGGCGTCGGCCCGAACAAGATCGTGATCGACATGAGCTCGATCTCCCCCACCGCTACCAAGGCCTTCGCCGAGAAGATCAAGGCCACCGGCGCCGCCTACCTGGACGCTCCGGTATCCGGCGGCGAAGTCGGGGCCAAGGCCGCGACCCTGAGCATCATGGTCGGTGGCTGCCCGAAAGCCTTCGAGCGCACCCTGCCGCTGTTCCAGGCCATGGGCAAGAACATCACCCGCGTCGGCGGCAACGGTGACGGCCAGACCGCCAAGGTCGCCAACCAGATCATCGTCGCCCTGAACATCCAGGCCGTCGCCGAGGCCCTGCTGTTCGCCGCCAAGAACGGCGCCGATCCGGCCAAGGTCCGCGAGGCACTGATGGGCGGCTTCGCCTCGTCGAAGATCCTTGAAGTGCACGGCGAGCGCATGATCAAGGGCACCTTCGACCCGGGCTTCCGCATCAGCCTGCACCAGAAGGACCTGAACCTGGCCCTGCAAGGCGCCAAGGAGCTGAACATCAACCTGCCCAACACCTCCAACGCCCAACAGGTGTTCAGCACCTGTGCAGCCATCGGTGGTGCTAACTGGGACCACTCGGCGCTGATCAAGGGCCTGGAACACATGGCCAACTTCTCGATCCGCGACGACAAATAAGCAACACCTGCCAGCCCGCGGATCGAAGGAACCGCGCATCGTTTCCTTCAGCCCCTGAGGCTGGCAGTTGCACTCGAGCAACACCGCCCCTGGTTCAGCCTGCACGGAGGCCGTTCCAGGGGCGTTTTTGATTCTGCAGAACAATAAGATTTGGAGCCCTGAGATGTCGGTCGATCCGCAACACTTTCTCCGCGACCTGTTCGCCACGGCCATCGATGCCGCGCACCCGCGTCAGGTCCTTGAAGCCCATCTGCCTGCCGACCGCAGTGGTCGGGTGATCGTCATCGGCGCCGGCAAGGCCGCCGCCGCCATGGCCGAAGTGGTCGAGCGCGCCTGGCAGGGCGAGGTCCGCGGTCTCGTAGTGACCCGCTACGGCCACGGCGCCAGCTGCTCGAAAATCGAAGTGGTGGAAGCCGCCCACCCCGTCCCCGACGCCGCCGGCCTGGCCGTAGCCAGGCGCGTGCTGGACATGGTCAGCGACCTGAGCGCCGACGATCGGGTGATCTTCCTGCTCTCCGGCGGTGGCTCCGCATTGCTGGCCCTGCCCGCCGAAGGCCTGACCCTGGCCGACAAGCAGCAGATCAACAAGGCCCTGCTCAAGTCCGGCGCCACCATCGGCGAGATGAACTGCGTACGCAAGCACCTCTCGGCAATCAAGGGCGGCCGCCTGGCCAAGGCCTGCTGGCCGGCCACCGTGTACACCTATGCGATTTCCGACGTGCCTGGCGACCTGGCCACGGTCATCGCTTCCGGCCCGACCGTGGCCGACCCGAGCACCTCGGCCGACGCCCTGGCGATCCTCAAGCGCTACAACATCGAAGCGCCGAAAGCCGTCATCGACTGGCTCAACAACCCCGCTTCGGAGACCGTAAAGGCCGACGATCCGGCCCTGGCCCGCAGCCATTTCCAGTTGATCGCCCGGCCCCAGCAGTCGCTGGAAGCCGCCGCGGTGAAAGCCCGCCAGGCCGGCTTCAGCCCACTCATCCTCGGCGACCTGGAAGGCGAATCGCGGGAAGTGGCCAAGGTCCATGCCGGTATCGCCCGCCAGGTGGTCCTGCATGGCCAGCCACTGGCCGCGCCCTGCGTGATCCTTTCCGGCGGTGAAACCACCGTGACCGTGCGCGGCAACGGCCGTGGCGGGCGCAACGCGGAATTCCTGCTCAGCCTGACCGAAAGCCTCAAGGGCCTCCCGGGCGTCTACGCCATCGCCGGCGACACCGACGGCATCGATGGTTCGGAGGATAACGCCGGCGCCATCATGACCCCGGACAGCTACGCCCGCGCCGCCGCCCTGGGCCTGTCGGCCACCGACGAGCTGGACAACAACAATGGCTACGGCTACTTCGCAGCGCTCGACGCGCTGATCGTCACCGAGCCGACCCGCACCAACGTCAACGATTTCCGCGCCATCCTCATTCTTGAGACTGCCCACCATGACGCCTGACAAGAAAGTCAAGATCCTCGCCACCCTCGGCCCCGCGACCAAGGGCATCGACGATGTCCGCCAGCTGGTGGAAGCCGGGGTGAACATCTTCCGTCTCAACTTCAGCCACGGCGAGCATGCCGACCACGCCATGCGCTACCAGTGGATCCGCGAAGTCGAGGCCCAGCTGAACTACCCGCTGGGCATCCTCATGGACCTGCAAGGGCCAAAGCTGCGCGTCGGCCGCCTGGCAGAAGGCAAGGCCATGCTCAAGCGTGGCCAGGCCCTGCGCCTGGACCTCGACCCGACCCCGGGCGACGCCACGCGGGTCAACCTGCCGCACCCGGAGATCATCGCCGCACTGGAACCGGGCATGGACCTGCTGGTGGATGACGGTCGCCTGCGCCTGCGGGTGACCGCCAAGCACGCCGATGCCATCGACACCGAGGTGCTCAACGGTGGCGAGCTGTCCGATCGCAAGGGCGTGAACGTACCGCAGGCCGTGCTCGACCTCAGCCCGCTGACCGCCAAGGACCGCCGCGACCTGGCCTTCGGCCTGGAACTGGGCGTGGACTGGGTGGCGCTGTCGTTCGTCCAGCGTCCCGAAGACATCGTCGAAGCCCGCGAGCTGATCGGTGACCGTGCGTTCCTGATGGCCAAGATCGAGAAGCCATCGGCCGTCACCCAACTGCGCGAAATCGCCGAGCTGAGCGACGCGATCATGGTCGCCCGCGGCGACCTGGGCGTGGAAGTGCCGGCCGAGGCCGTGCCGCAGATCCAGAAGAACATCATCGCTACCTGCCGCCAACTGGGTCGACCGGTTGTCGTAGCGACGCAGATGCTGGAGTCGATGCGCTTCTCCCCTGCCCCGACCCGCGCCGAGGTGACCGACGTCGCCAACGCCGTGGCCGAAGGCGCCGATGCGGTAATGCTGTCGGCGGAAACAGCCTCCGGCGACTACCCGCTGGAAGCGGTGCAGATGATGAGCAAGATCATTCGCCAGGTCGAAGCAGGCCCGGATTACCAGACCCAGCTCGATGTCGGCCGGCCGAAGGCCGAGGCGACCGTCTCCGATGCCATCAGCTGCGCGATCCGCCGCATCAGCGGGATCCTGCCAGTGGCAGTGCTGGTCAACTACAGCGAGTCGGGCAACTCGACCCTGCGCGCCTCCCGCGAGCGGCCACGGGCACCGATCCTCAACCTGACTCCGAACCTGGGCACCGCGCGGCGCCTGAGCGTGGTCTGGGGTGTGCACTCGGTGGTCAACGACCGCCTGCGCCAGGTCGATGAGGTTTGCTCCACCGCGCTGGAAATCGCCCAGGCCCAGGGCATGGCCAACCGTGGCGACACCCTGCTGATCACGGCCGGCGTGCCTTTTGGTCAGCCGGGATCGACTAACTCGCTGCGTATCGAAACACTGCTTTGACGTCTTCGCGAGGCAGGTTGGCGGCCACCGATTCATCCGCGTGAATCCGTGATCGCCGGCCTGCTTCGCGATCAATAACCGTGGGACAAGACCCGCCCAAAGAGGCGACCCACTTAATCCAGACCTACTGCCATGTACACGAAAAACCTAGTCAATCCGTGCCCGGATTGGGCCACCGCGTTGCTCAACGGCTTCAGCCAGGTGCTGCTGCAGCGTAATCCGCTGTGCGGCCTGTGTTGCCTGCTGGCCATTCTTCTCACCGCGCCCCACCTGCTCGGCGGCGCACTGCTGGGCGCCCTCGCCGGCCTGCTCACTGCCCAGCGGCGCGGCTACAACCGCGCCGATCGCCAGGCCGGGCTGTACAGCTACAACGGCGTGCTTATCGGCCTGCTGTTCAGCTACCTGCTGCCCTGGTCGCCGCTCCTCCTGCCGCTGATCATCGCCGTCGCCGGGCTGAGCAGCATGCTGGTGCATCAATGGCTCAAGCGTGGCGGGTCGGTGCTGTTGCCGGCCTATACCCTGCCCTTCGTGCTGGCCGGCTGGGCGCTGTTGCTGATCGCCGAACCGACGGCGCAGGCCAGCGGGCCGGTGCAGGCCAACCCGCTGGATGCCCTCGCCCGGGGACTGGGGCAGATCTTCCTGCTCGACCAGCCGCTGGCCGGGCTGCTGATCGCCCTGGGGCTGCTGCTAGCGGACCGCTATGCGGCGGCCTGGGCCTTCGTCGGCGCAGCGATCGGCGGCAGTGTTGCGCTGATCGGCGGGGAAGCCACGGCCGCGTACCTGGGGCTGTACGGCTTCAATGCAGCGCTGGCGGCCCTGGCCTTCAGCGGCACGCGCTCGCAGCCGTGGAAACCCTTGCTGGCGATCGTCCTGGCGATCGCGGTGCAGCCGCTGTTCAACCTGCTGCCGATCCCGGGGCTGACCGCGCCGTTCATCGTGGCGTGCTGGATGGTGCGGCTGGGGGATGTGAAAGGGACCGGGGTGCAGAGTCGCTGCATCTGACGCTATCGCTGGCAAGCCAGCTCCCACAGGGATCGCGCCGCTCTTGAGGGCAGTGGTGCATCTGTGGGAGCTGGCTTGCCAGCGATTAGGCCCTGGAAGCTTGCACAACTGCCGGATCCCACCCTAGGCTTCGCATCACCACCCGCCTCGGAACCACCACCTCATGGACACCCCCCAGAGCCTGCGCCAGCGGCTCTTCGTCATCGTCTTCCAGACCGACACCGTTGCCGGACGCCGCTTCGACACCATCCTGCTGCTGATCATCCTCGCCAGCCTGGTTACCGTGATCCTCGACAGCATCGACGAGGTCCACCAGGGCTACGCCGGCCTGCTCGCCGCCATCGAGTGGGGCTTCACCGCCGTCTTCCTGGTCGAGTACCTGCTGCGCCTGTACTGCTCGCCCAGGCCCCTGCGCTACGCCTTCAGCTTCTATGGCCTGGTCGACCTGCTGGCGATCGTGCCCGGGATCATCGCCCTGTACTACAGCGACGCCCAGTACCTGCTGATCGTCCGGGTCATCCGCATGCTGCGGATTTTCCGCGTGCTCAAGCTCAGCCCCTACCTGAAACAGGCCCACTACCTGCTCGACGCCCTGCGCGGCAGCAAGCAGAAGATCATCGTGTTCCTGGTCAGCGTCTCGACCCTGGTCACGGTGTTCGGCACCCTGATGTATGTGGTCGAGGGTCCGGAACACGGCTTCACCAGCATTCCCAAGGGCATCTACTGGGCCATCGTCACCCTCACTACCGTGGGCTTCGGCGATATCGTGCCCAAGACGCCGCTGGGCCAGGTGATCTCGTCGATGGTGATGATCACCGGTTACTCGATCATCGCCGTGCCTACGGGTATCTTTACTGCCGAACTGGCCAATGCCATGCGCGGCGAGCAACTGCGCCACGATTGCCCGGTATGCCGCAAGAACAGCCATGAACACGGCGCTGCCTTCTGCTCGCGCTGTGGCAACGCGCTGTTCCGGAAGGTGGAATAAGCAAAGTCGTTTTTAATCTTTTTGTGCCTAAGGGCCATTGGCTATAGTCGCTGGCACAATGCTGTTATCCCAACCAACTCCAACAAGGAATGCACAGTGAAAAAACTCTTTGGCGCCTCGCTCCTCGCCGCGAGCCTGGTCGTGGGCGGCCTCGCCCAGGCCGCTCCCGCACCGCTGCTGAACGTCTCCTACGACGTGATGCGCGACTTCTACAAGGACTACAACCTTGCCTTCCAGAAGCACTGGGAAGCCGAGCACAAAGAGAAGATCAACATCCAGATGTCCTTCGGCGGCTCCAGCAAGCAGGCGCGCTCGGTGATCGACGGCCTGCCGGCGGATGTCATTACCATGAACATGGCCACCGACATCAATGCCCTGGCCGACAACGGCCAATTGGTCCCGGACAACTGGGTCACCCGCCTGCCGAACAACAGCGCGCCCTTCACCTCGGCCACGGTGTTCATCGTGCGCAAGGGCAACCCCAAGGCCCTGAAGGACTGGCCGGACCTGCTCAAGGATGGCGTACAGGTGATCGTGCCGAACCCGAAGACCTCGGGTAACGGCCGCTACACCTACCTGTCGGCCTGGGGCTACGTGCTCAAGACCGGCGGCGACGAAGCCAAGGCCAAGGACTTCGTCGGCAAGCTGTTCAAGCAGGCGCCGGTGCTCGATACCGGTGGCCGCGCCGCCACCACCACCTTCATGACCAACCAGATCGGCGACGTGCTGGTGACCTTCGAGAACGAAGCGGAAATGATCGCCCGGGAATTCGGCCGCGATCAGTTCGAGGTGATCTACCCGAGCGTCTCCGCCGAGGCCGAGCCGCCGGTGAGCGTGGTGGACAAGGTGGTCGACAAGAAAGGCAGCCGGGCGACCGCCGAGGAATACCTGAAGTACCTGTGGTCGCCTGAAGCCCAGGAAATCGCCGCCAGCAACTACCTGCGTCCGCGGGACGAGAAGGTCCTGGCCAAGTACACCGACCGCTTCCCGAAAGTGCAATTCCTCTCGGTGGAGAAGACCTTCGGCGACTGGCGCACCGTGCAGAAGACCCACTTCAATGATGGCGGGATCTTCGACCAGATCTATAGCGGCAAGTAAGATCGGGGCCTGACTTTCGGGCCCTATCGCTGGCAAGCCAGCTCCCACAGGGTCTGCGGTGCATGCAACCTGTGGGAGCTGGCTTGCCAGCGATAGGGCCATCACAGTTTGCAAATCCCTCGCAGAAAAACTCCAAGGATCATTGTCTACCCTTTCCGTCACCCCACGGCTGAAGGAGTATCCCGTGATCCGCCCCCTGCTCACCGTTCTCTTCTGTACCCTGCTGAGCCTGCAGGCGCTCGCCGGCCCCCTGGCGGCCGTCACCGAGGAACAACCGGCCAAGGAACCGGAACCGGTCGTCCAGGGCGGTCTGCTCGGCACCCTCGCCAGCGGCCTCGACGATGTTTCCCAGGAACTGGATATCGATCACCACCTGCTCGACAACTGGCGCCTGCGCACCGACCGGGCGGCAAAGGAGGTCAACCAGCTGGTCGACCGCCACGATGCCGACGACCTGATGGCGATGACCTGGGATTTCCTCATCCTCAGCGCCAGCTGGGCCGCGACCTTCGCCCTGCTGTGCTACCTCGGCCGTCTGGCCGCCCGCGCCAGCCAGCGTACCCGCCTGCTGCGCAGCCATCCGCGGCCGCAAAAGCTGCTGGCCTACCTGCTTCCCTACACCCTGCCGGCCATCGTCAGCCTGCCTGCGGCGCTGTTCGTCAGCCGTCAGCTCGACCCGTCGGTGGGCCGCGCGCTGGGCATGAGCCTGGCCTACGCCACCAGCAGCGGGATCTTCTCCACCACCCTGATCCTGTGCCTGATTACCCTGTTCGATGTCGGCCACAAGCGCACAGCGGTGCAGATCATCCGTGAGGCAGCGCCGCGGCCGCTGTTCCTGATCGGCTTCCTCGCCGCCTGGAGCGACGCCCTGACCAGCCCGCAGATTTCCCGCCAACTGGGCGGCAACCTGACCAGCAGTATCGCGGTGGTCACCGGCCTGCTGGCGACCCTGATCTTCGCCGTGGTGGTGTTGCGCTCGCGTCGTCCGATGGCGCACCTGATCCGCAACCGCAGCCTCAAGGACCGCCTGCAGCACCGCGCCGTGCAGGAAACCCTGCGGATCTTCTCGGCCATCTGGTACCTGCCGATCCTGATGATGATCCTGGTCTCGGGGATCAACCTGATCGGCGCCGGCGAGGAAAGCCAGCGCGCCCTGCAGAAGGCGTTGCTGACCACCGTGCTGCTGATCGGCACGGTATTCCTCAGCATCACCCTGCAGCACTTTCTCAACCCGCCGCGCAATCCGGAACAGCGCCTGCGTCCCTACAAGGAACTGCTCTACAGCCTGGCCCATGCCCTGCTGCGCGTCGCCATGGCGGTCGCCTTCATCGAATTGCTCGGACGCATCTGGGGTTTCTCGGTGCTGGACTTCGCCCTGCGCAACAGCTTCGGCCGGGCGATCAGCGATTCGCTGAGCAGCATCGGCCTGATCCTGCTGGTGACCTGGCTGCTCTGGGTAGTGATCGACACGGCCATCCAGGAAGCGTTGAAGCCGACCCCGGGGCGGCGCAATACACGCCAGCCAAGCACTCGCACGCGGACCATCCTGCCGATGCTGCGCAACGCCACCAAGGTGGTGCTGGTGGTGATCTGCACCATCACCACCATGGCCAACCTGGGGATCAACGTCGCGCCGTTCCTCGCCGGCGCCGGGGTAGTCGGCCTGGCCATCGGCTTCGGCTCGCAGCAACTGGTGCAGGATGTCATCACCGGGCTGTTCATCCTGATCGAGGACACCATCGCCATCGGCGACTGGGTGGTGCTCGACTCCGGGCATGCCGGCACCGTGGAAAGCCTGACCATCCGCACCCTGCGCCTGCGCGACGGCAAGGGCTTCGTGCACTCGGTACCGTTCGGGCAGATCAAGGCGGTCACCAACCAGTCGCGGCAGTTCGCCTATGCCTTCTTCTCGGTGCAGTTCAGCTATGACTCGGACGTGGACGTGGCGTTGAAGCTGATCCGCGAGGCGGGGCAGTCAATCAGCGAGGATCCGATCCTGCGCCACAACCTGCAGGGGCCGCTGCAGGTATTCGGCGTAGACAGCATGAACCTCAACGGGATGACCCTGACCGCACAATTCAGGACCACGTCGGGTGGGCAGTATGCGGTGAACCGGGCGTTCAACGAGCGGTTGAAGAAGCTGGTGGACAAGACGGACGAGGTGAGTTTTGCGCAGTACAGTCCGGTGCCGGCAGCCCAGTGATTGATGGTGTTCTCAGGGGCCTCATCGCTGGCAAGCCAGCTCCCACAGGTTGTGGGAGCTGGCTTGCCAGCGATGAGGGCCTGGAGGTCACCGGAAAACCAGGGCCTTGAGCCCCCCCGGCCACATCCACATCCGCAAACTCCGGCGGGTTTTCCAGGCGCTCGACGAACGTCAGGCCCGGCGCCTGCTCCGCCATGCCCTGGATCAGGAACTCCGGCCCGATCCCCGGATCGTTGACGCAGGCCAGTACCGTGCCGCCCTCGCTGAGCAGCTCCGGCAAGCGGCGCAGGATCTTCGCGTAGTCCTGGGTCAGGGCAAAGCTGCCCTTCTGGAAGCTCGGCGGGTCGATGATGATCAGGTCATAAGGCGCCGGCTTGCGCACCTTGCCCCACGACTTGAACAGCTCGTGCCCAAGAAACCCGACGCGGCCCAGGTCATGCCCGTTCAGCCGGTGATTATCACGCCCGCGGGACAGCGCGGCCTTCGACATGTCGAGGTTGACCACCTGCTGCGCCCCACCGGCAATCGCTGCCACCGAGAAGCCGCAGGTATAGGCGAACAGGTTGAGCACCCGCTTGTCCGCCGCGTGCTCGCGTACCCAGCGCCGGCCATAGCGCATATCGAGGAACAGGCCGTTGTTCTGTTTCAGGCCGAGGTCGAGCTGGTAGCGCAGCCCGTCCTCGTCGATGACCTTGTGCGTGCAGGGCTCGCCCAGTAGCCAGTAGCCCGGGCTGTCCGGCAGGTAACGATGCTGGATCAGCACCGCCATGTCGCCCGTCGCCAACCCGCGCAGCATGTCTTGCAGCGCCGCGAGCTGCCCCTCGGGCGGCTCGCGGAACAGCCCCACCAGCAGCACACCCTGAAGCCAGTCCACGGTGATCTGCTCCAGTCCCGGCCAGCAGCGCCCGCGACCGTGGAACAGCCGCCGGGTTTCACTCGGCGGCGGGTTCAGGGCGGTGCGCAGGTGTTGATGCAGGGTGTCGATGGCAGCGGTCATGGCAGGTGTTCAGCAGGCTAAAGCGGCGCATTCTACGCCTTTGCGCTGCTGGCGCGGGCGGCGGATTTGAACCACCAGCCGCGCTGCATGCCGGCGGCCGCCAGCAGGATCGCCGACACACCCAGCCATTGCAGGGGTTCCAGGCGATGACCGAAGGCCACCCAGTCCACCAGGATCGCCGCGATGGGGTAGATGAACGACAGCGCGCCGGTCAGCGCCGTCGGCAGTTTCTGGATCGCCCCGTAGAGCAGCACGTACATCACGCCGGTGTGCACGATGCCCAGGGTGACCAGGCTGCCCAGCTCACCCGGAACCGTGGGCAGGCCACCGATATTGGCGAACGGCGCCAGCATGAGCACACCAGTGCTGACCTGGATCAGCGCGATTAGGTGCGGCGGCGTCCCGCTGAGGCGCTTGATGATCAGTGCCGCCACTGCATACAGAAACGCCGCGCCCAGGGCCAGGACGATGCCCAGCAGGTACTGGTCGCCGCTCTCGCCTTGGCTGCCATGGGCACTGACGATAGCCAGCATCCCGGCGAAGGACACACCGAGCCAGAACAGCTTGGGCAGGGTGATCTTCTCGCCGAGGAACAGCGCCGCCAGCCCCACCAGCATGAACGGCTGGACGTTGTACACCGCCGTTCCGATGGCGATGGACGCCCGCGAGTAGGAAGCGAACAACAGCACCCAGTTACCAACGATTGCCACGCCGCTGAGCACGGCCAGGGCGAAGGTCATGCGGGTCAGGATGCCCGGGCGCAGGAAACCCATGGCCGCGCAGATTGCCAGCAAGGTGACGGCACCGAACAGGCAGCGCCAGAACACCACGTCCAGCACCGGCTGCCCCGATACCAGGACGAACCAGCCGATGGTGCCGGAGATCAGCATGGCGCCGACCATTTCAAGGGAACCGCGACGTATCGAATTGTCCATGTCACACCTCCGAGAACTTTGTGACAAAGTATGCCGAGGGTGCTCCAGGCCAATCCAGTGGATAAATAAGGCCGGAATCCGCACCTGCCTTTTTTATTGAGGCAATTTACCTGATTAGCCTGACAGGAGCTTTTTCATGACCGACGCCATCGACCAGTTGCTGCTCAATGCCTTGATGGAAGATTCGCGGCGCTCGCTCAAGGCGCTGGCCAGCCTGACCGGACTGTCCTCGCCCAGCGTCAGCGAACGCCTGCGCCGCCTGGAGGAACGCGGGGTGCTCAAGGGCTATACGGTGGAAGTGGACGCCCGCAGCTTCGGCTACCAGTTGCAGGCCATCGTGCGCATCCGCCCGTTGCCGGGGCAGTTACACGAGGTAGAACGGCAGATCATCGCCATTCCCGAATTCACCGAGTGCGACAAGGTCACCGGGGATGACTGCTTTATCGCGCGCCTGCATGTGCGCTCGATGGAACAACTGGACACCTTGCTGGACAAGCTCAACAGCCATGCCGAGACGAGTACGGCAATCGTCAAGAAGACCCCGGTGAAGCGGCGGTTGCCGCCGATGGATTGAGCCTTTTGGTGTTGTTGAGGGCCTCATCGCTGGCAAGCCAGCTCCCACAGGTATCTGTGGGAGCTGGGCTTGCCAGCGATGAGGCCGGAGAGAGCGACACAGCCCTGTGTGTCCAATCCAATACCCATATGAACAAGAAGTGTACACAAGCATGTAACCGAAAGTGCCTTTTTTGTGTGCAATCACCTCAACTGGCGCCCCATAGGGTTACATCGCTCCGCTCTAACAAGTTGACCAATTAATCAGAATTCAACTAAGCAAAAAAATAAAACCTGTTTAATCGGTCAATTTATAAATTCAAATTTTCAGTAACTTATAAAAAATTCCAGAAACTTCAAAAAGATAATGACTCTTCCCTGCGACTCCCCGTGGCATGGATCTGGCTTTAGTGCATTCGTGCTTTGTATACAACTCAGCACGATCAAGAGCACACACCAGATCCGCCCACCTGCCGTCGCCGGGTAGCGGAATGCCCCTAACCAATTGGTTCTCGTGGTTAAAGACCAGGCGTCCCCACGCCACGAGTATCAGGAGCACGCCGGAATGAGCATGAGTCTCTCCAACAAGACAGAACTGGACTTTTCCTCGTCTACCCCCGAACCGACGACGCACCCGCAACACCCCGTGACCCTGAGCCCGCGTCTGCACAACCACGACCTCGCCCCGACCAAGGCCGAGGGCCGCCGCTGGGGGCGCTACAGCATCTTTGCCCTGTGGACCAACGATGTGCACAACATCGCCAACTACTCCTTTGCCATGGGGCTGTATGCCATGGGCCTGGGCGGCTGGCAGATCCTCCTGTCGCTGGGGATAGGCGCGGCGCTGGTGTACTTCTTCATGAACCTGTCCGGCTACATGGGCCAGAAGACCGGGGTACCGTTCCCGGTGATGAGCCGGATCGCCTTCGGCATCCATGGCGCCCAGATCCCGGCGCTGATCCGCGCGGTAATCGCCATCGCCTGGTTCGGCATCCAGACCTACCTGGCCTCGGTGGTCCTGCGCGTGCTCCTTAGCGCCATCGCCCCTGGCCTTGCGGCCTACGACCAGGACTCGATCCTCGGCCTGTCGAGCCTCGGCTGGGTGTGCTTCGTTGCCATCTGGCTGGTGCAGCTGGTGATCCTGGCCTACGGCATGGAAATGGTGCGACGCTACGAGGCCTTCGCCGGCCCGGTGATCCTGCTCACCGTGACCTGCCTGGCGGCGTGGATGTACGTCCAGGCCGGCTTCGAGATCGCCTGGTCGGTACGCGAACCGCTGACCGGCGCAGCCATGTGGCACAACATCCTGGCCGGCGGAGCGCTGTGGCTGGCGATCTACGGCACGCTGGTGCTGAATTTCTGCGACTTCGCCCGGTCCTCGCCGTGCCGCAAGACCATCCGTTCGGGCAACTTCTGGGGCCTGCCGGTGAACATCCTGGCCTTCGCGGTGATCACCGTGCTGCTGTGCGGTGCGCAATTCAAGATCAACGGCCAGATCATCGACAGTCCGACGCAGATCATCGCCAGCATCCCCAATACGTTCTTCCTCGTGCTCGGCTGCCTGGCCTTCCTGATCGTCACCGTGGCGGTGAACATCATGGCCAACTTCGTCGCCCCGGCCTTCGTCCTCAGCAACCTGGCGCCGCGCCTGCTCAACTTCCGCCGCGCCGGCCTGATCAGCGCCACCCTCGCCGTGCTGATCCTGCCGTGGAACCTCTACAACAGTCCGCTGGTGATCATGTACTTCCTGTCCGGCCTCGGCGCCCTGCTCGGCCCGCTGTACGGGGTGATCATGGTCGATTACTGGCTGTTGCGCCGTGGCCGCATCAACGTGCCCGAGCTGTACAGCGAAGACCCCAAGGCCGCCTACCACTACCGTCGCGGGGTCAATCCCCGTGCCCTGGTCGCCTTCGTGCCGGCGGCGCTGCTGGCGATCGTCCTGGCCCTGGTGCCCAACTTCGAAACCATCGCGCCCTTCTCCTGGATGATCGGTGCCGGTATCGCCGGCCTGCTCTACCTGCTCTGTGCGCCGCGCAACCAGCAGTACCTGGACGTGAGCGGCGAATCCATCGCCGTCGACAGCACCAGCCATTGATTGCCTCTTGCGGCCCGGTGCTGCCGGGCCGGTTCACTGCCTAGCGAGACCCGATATGCGAATCCTCATAGTCAACGTCAACACCAGCGAAGCCATCACCGAAGCCATCGCCCGCCAGGCGCAGGCAGTAGCCGCACCGGGCAGCGAAATCATCGGGCTGACTCCGTATTTCGGCGCGGAATCGGTGGAAGGCAATTTCGAGAGCTACCTGGCGGCCATCGCCGTGATGGACCGCGTGCTGGCCTACGACGGCCCCTACGACGCGGTGATCCAGGCCGGCTACGGCGAACACGGCCGCGAAGGCCTGCAGGAATTGTTGAACGTGCCGGTAGTGGACATCACCGATGCCGCCGCCAGCACCGCCATGTACCTTGGCCATGCCTACTCGGTAGTGACCACCCTGGATCGCACCGTGCCGCTGATCGAGGACCGCCTCAAGCTCTCCGGCCTGTACGACCGCTGCGCCTCGGTGCGGGCCAGCGGCATGGCCGTGCTGGAACTGGAAGCGGAGCCGGAACGGGCGCTGGAAGCCATCGTCCGCCAGGCCGAGCTGGCGGTCAGCGAGGACAAGGCGGAAGTAATCTGCCTGGGTTGCGGCGGCATGGCCGGGCTGGACGAGAAGATCCGCCAGCGTACCGGCGTGCCGGTGGTGGACGGGGTCAGCGCGGCGGTGAAGATGGCCGAGTCGCTGGTCCAGCTCGGGCTGTCCACTTCCAAGACCCGCACCTACGCCAAACCGCGGCCCAAGCGCGTGATTGGCTGGCCGGCGCAGTTCGGTCGGTAAACGAACGTTCCTTTTTGCGAGGCGCGATCAACGGTGCCAGGACCTGCAAAGGTCATCTCCCTTGGTACCCGCGCCTCGGTTTTTTCCCATTCTCCGGGCCGACTCGATCCCTGTGGGAGCTGGTTTGACCAGCGATGAGGCCGGCAAGAACAAGGATGTTGTCAGATAGGGTCAAATCGCTGGCAAGCCAGCCCCCACAGGGATCGATGTCAACCCTGAGATAGGGTATGCGGGCAACTCAAGTCCCCACCATCCAGCCCCTGCTTCACATTCCGGCTCAGCATCGTCGCCTTGCCATCACGCCAGGTCAGGGTCAGCACATACAGCGAGTCGAAATCGCCGTTTTCCCAATCCTTGGTGATCACCCGCTCCTCGCCCAGGGCCTTGCCGGCCACGGCGTTGATCAGTTCGGGGAGGTAACCATGGGACCAGGCGGTGTACACCGTCGAGTTACGGTACTTGTTGCTGGTCAGCTCGCGTGCCAGGGCGTTGGTGTCGTTGGCGCCGTAGTCGATGTTCACCGGCAGCCCGAGCTTGATCGCGCTCGGGCTGATGGTCATCAACGGCCGCAGGTAGCTGTAGCTGTCGTCGTTGCTGCCTTCCTCGACCTCACGGGTCGGGTCGGCGGCGAACACATAGTCGGCCTTGCCGAATTTCTCCGGCAGCAAGGTCGCCAGGTCGAGTGCGCGGTTGAGCCCTTGGCAGTTCAGTTGGCCGAGGCCTTCACCGGGCTTTTCCGCATGGCGCAGGAACACCAGGGTCTGGGTGCCGTCGACCGGCCTGGCCAGGCTGTCGAAGGTGGTGAATCCAAGGAGGGCGGCGCCTGCAACGAGCACGGTGCCGAGCAGCGCCTGACGGCGCGAAGGCAGGAATGCGGGGAACTTCATGATCAACCCTTGAGGACAAAGCTTGGGACAAAGACAGTGAACCAACCCGCCAGTGCTGCCCCGCGGCCGAGGCCGCGGGGCATCCCTGTCTGTCGCTCCATCCGTGGATACGGGCATCCTTGAGAGTGCAGCAGGCCCGTTTGGTTCTGTCCCTGGGGCGCTTATCCTTAAGCTGGGAGTGAATCTACGCGTTCCCTGTTACCAAATTAAGACGGTGCTTCAGTCGTCGCGGGTCAGTACTTCGAGCACTTCGATTTCGAAATGCAGGTCGGAACCGGGCGGGATCGAGCCCATCTTGCGCTCGCCGTAGCCCAGGTGCGCCGGGACGAACAGCTTGCGCTTGCCGCCCACCTTCATGCCCATCAGGCCGATGTCCCAGCCCTTGATCACCCGCCCGGTGCCGATCACGCACTGGAACGGCTTGCCGCGCTGGTGCGAGGAGTCGAAGACCGTGCCGTCGGCCAGGGTGCCGGTGTAATGGGTGGTGATCAGGGCGCCCTTGACCACTTCCTTGCCGTCGCCCAGGTGGACGTCGGTGATCTGCAATTCGTCGCTCATGATTGCCTCGCTGTCGGTCGTGCTGCCTTTTCTCAGGAATATCAGGGAATTGCAAGCAAAGGCAGAGCACGGCGCTATGGAGCGACTAGCTGAACTGCGCGACTACCTCGGCGCCGGTCATGTTCTGCGTCTGGTTGGAGAAGCAATAGAAGGACGGTTTTTCGTCGATATAGACCTGCAGGTCAAAGGTCCAGGCCTGATCGCCGTCCAGCAGGCCCACCGGGATGGCGAAGAAATTGCCGCCCTTGAGGCGGTAGAACAGATGGCTGCCGCAGCCGGGGCAGAAGCCGCGTTCGGCCCAGTCCGAAGAGTTGTAGACCGCAGGCTGGCCGCTGAAGTGCGGGGCGCTGCTGCTGTGCACGGTCAGCAGCGGGCCGCCGTTCCATTTGCGGCACATGCTGCAATGGCAGGCGCCGACGCTGTTGTCGTCGAGGGTGACGGTGAACTGGATGGCGCCGCAGAGGCAGGTGCCCTGGTGGGTTTGGCTGGACATGGGGGAGCTCCTTGCTGGCTAGGTTGCTGAGTGTAGCCAATATCCATCGAACACCCGAGAACGCTGTGGGAGCTGGCTTGCCAGCGATTGCTATGGTGAATTCACTAAAGCTATCGCTGCGGTCGGCGGCCCGACAAGCCAGCTCCCACAGGGTATGCGGTGCTCTTACGAACTCACCGGGGTCAGGACCGGTTCGCCGGCAAAGAAGGCCTGCAGGTTCTTGAGCACCAACGCCACCATATCCCTGGCCGCCTCAGGCGTCTGCGCCGCCACATGGGGCGTCAGCACCACATTGCCCAACGCCTTCAACTCATCCGGCACCGACGGCTCGTCATCGAACACATCCAGCCCCGCCCCGGCGATCCGCCCTTCGCGCAGCGCCGCGACCATCTCGGCGGTCGAGACCACACTGGCCCGCGCGATATTCACCAGGAACCCTTGCGGCCCCAGCGCATCCAGCACGTCACGCCCGACAAGCCCGCGGGTATCGGCGCCGCCCGGGGTGGCGACGATCAGGAAATCCGACTCGCGGGCCAGTTGCAGCACGCTCTCGCAGTATTGGTAGGGTACGTCTCGCCGCGAGCGGCTGTGGTAACGAACCTGCATGTCGAAACCCAGTGCGCCACGCCTGGCAATCGCCATGCCCACCGCCCCGAGGCCGAGAATGCCCAGGCGCTTGCCCGCCAGCGACGGGCTGATCACCCGGTTCCACTGCCCTTGTCGGGTGGTGGCGTCAGCCCGGCAGATATCCCGGACCACGGCGAACAGCAGGGCCATGGCATGGTCCGCCACCGCCGAGGCATTGGCCCCGGCGCCGTTGGTCACGACGATACCCCGTGCCCGGGCAGCATGCAGGTCAACCGCTTCGTAACCGGCACCGATCACGCAGATCAGGCGCAGCAACGGCAGCGCGGCGATTTCCTCGGCGGTGATCCCCAAGGGCCCACGGGTCAGTACCACATCGATCTCGCCGCCCTGGCGGGCAATGGCCTCGGCCCGCAGCGCCGGCGTTTTCGCGTGGATCAGGCGGTAACCGTGTTCTTCCAGCAAGGGCAGGTAGTCATCGACCGTTTCGACCAGCACCAATACCGTCTTCGTCATCACATGCTCCCAGGCGTTCAGCGACGGAGCATTATGCCGGCATTACTGGGCGAACGCGCGCCCCAGGCCGCCTGGCACGCCACTGGAGTCGGTGTCCTGCCATGGTCCTTCGGGGTTGGTCGCCCAGCTCCAGCCGTTGTTCCAACGGTAGTAGGTGCGCTGGCGGTAGAAAGTATTGGTCTTGCCTTCGAGCACGTAGACCCCGAGCTTCGGATCCCAGTGGCTGGCGCCGCCTGGTGGCGGGGCGAAGCTGGCCGAGGTGCGCGGCATGGGTTTGGGCGTCGGGGTGACGGAGGGCTTGGGCGTGCCCGGGCCCGGCTTGATCACCGGGCCCGGTCGGGGTGCCGTCTCGATCGGCGGCAAGGGTTCGCGCTCCGGCTCGCGCGGCTGCTGCACCGTACATGCGCTCAACCCCAGGGCCAGGGAAATCAGGGTCAGGCGTACGGTGCTGTTCATGAAGTCGCTCTCTTCTACTTGTCCGGATTGTCCGGGCTATCGATGGTCAGGTGTTGCGGCGTCCGGGTGTCGCTGGGCAGCGGCGAGCTGCGGCCGATCCACTCGCCCTTGCCGGGTTGACCGGCACGGGAGACGCGCGCCATCAGTTGGACTTCAGGGAAGTTCGACAGTTTCATGTTGGGCATCATCGCGTCGCTGTCGCTGAGCACCACCTCGATCGGCAACTGCGCCACGGTGATCCGCCTGGCCGCCAGCGGCAGGCTCGGACCGGACGCGGCGCGGGCGAAGATGAAGACCACGTCGTCCGGCCTGACCTTGTCCTTGAGCGCGTCGGCCAGTTCGACCTTGACCGTCAGGCTGGCAGCCGAGGCCGTGGCGACCGCTGCGGAGCCCTTGCCCTCGCCCGCTGCGATCTTCTCCTTGGCCCGTTCGATACCGCCCAGCAGCGCGGTACGAGAGCTGTCACCTTGCGGCAACTGGACCAGCAGGCGGTTCCAGTAGTCCACCGCTTCCTGGTAGCGCTCGCCCTCGAAGGCCGCGATGCCCAGCAAGCCGAGGCTGGTGACCTCGTTCGGATCGGCTTTCAGGGCTTCGTCGGTCAATGCCTGGAACTGTGCGGTCCATTGCTTGTTATTGGCGAAGTACAGGGCCTGGGCCCATTGCCCGAGCAGCTCGGGCGCACGGCCGGCGACGCCGACGGCACGCTCGAAGGCCTTGGCCGCATCGCCCGGACGCTCCTGGGCCATGTAGGCCCGGCCGAGGAAATACAGGCCCTCGGCATTGTCCGGCTGGGCGGCCACACTGCGCTCCAGGCGCGACGTCATTTCCTCGAGGCTCTGCGGCGCCGTGGCGAACTCCTGGGTCAGGGCGACCTTGTCGCTGGCGCCGAAGTGCAGGTACAGCCCCACGGCCATCACCGGCACCAGGAAGGCCGCGAGGATCGGCAGCGCCTTGCCCAGCCGCGCGCTGCGCAACGGTTCGGCATTCTCGGTGTCGTCCAGCAGTTCGCGGGCCGCCTCATCGCGGCCACGGGCCAGTTGCTCGGCGTTCAGCACGCCCTCCGCCCCCTGGGCCTGAAGTTCGGCGACACGTTCCTGATAGAGCGCGACGTTGAGGGCGGTACGGTCTTCTTCCTGCTGCGCACGACGGCCACGCAACACCGGAATCAGCAAAAAGCTCAGGGCTACCAGCAACAGCAGGCCTGAAGCGAGCCAGAAATCAGTCATGGGTCTGTTCTTTGTCCAGCAGTTTGGCGAGGCGCTCGCGCTCCTCGGGGGAAAGGTCGGCCGTCACGTTGCCCGCCGGGACCCGGCGCTTGCGCACGATCACTGCCATGACGCCGATACCGCCCAGCAGCAAGGCCGCCGGACCGAACCAGAGCAGCCAGGTTTTCGCCGTCAGGGCCGGTTTGTAGCGGACGAAATCACCGTAGCGATCGACCATGAAATCGACGATCTGCTGGTTGCTCTTGCCTTCGCCGAGCATGCGGAAGATTTCCCGGCGCAGGTCGGCGGCGATCGGCGCATTCGAGTCGGCGATGTCCTGGTTCTGGCATTTGGGGCAACGCAGCTCCTTGGTCAGCTCGCGGTAGCGCTCGCGTTCGGCCTCGTCGGCGAACTGATAGGTGTCGATGGCCGCCCTGGCCACGCCGGTCAGGCTCAGGCCAAGCACGGCGGCAGCAAGCCAGCGCTTCATTGCTTCGCCTCGTCGACCAGGCCCTGGTAGACCGGCGCCAGCTTCTCGCGCCAGACGGTTTCGTCGATCACTCCGACGTACTTGTCGCGGATCACACCCTTCGCGTCGATGAAGAAGGTTTCCGGCGCGCCGTACACACCCAGGTCCAGGCCGAGGGTGCCCTGCTCGTCGCGGATATCCATCTGGTACGGATTGTGGAACTCGGCCAGCCATTTCAGCGCGGCAGCGTTGTCGTCCTTGTAGTTGACCCCGTAGATGTTCACGCCCTGCTGCGCCAGCTTGTTCAGCACCGGGTGCTCGACCTTGCACGAGATGCACCAGGTGGCCCAGACGTTGACCAGCGCCGGCTTGCCCTTGAGGTCCGCCTCGGTCAGGGTGCGGTCGCCCTGCACGTTGGCCAGGGAGAAGGCCGGGAACGGCTTGCCGATCATCGCCGACGGCAGTTCCGCCGGGTCCAAGTACAGCCCGCGGTAGAGAAACACCGCCACCAGCAGAAACACCGCCAGCGGTACAACCATGATCCAGCGCTTCATGCCGTCGCTCCTTGCAGGCCAAGGGCGTCGCGCACCTTGGTCTTGACCTTGATTCGATAACGCCGGTCCAGCGCCGCGAGCACACCACCCAGGCCGGTCAGCAGACCGCCCAGCCAGATCCAGCGCACGAACGGCTTGACGTGCACGCGCACCGCCCAGGCGCCGTTTTCCAGGGGCTCGCCCAAGGCGACATAGAGGTCGCGGGTGAAGCCGGCGTCGATGCCGGCTTCGGTCATCATCGACTGCTGCACGGTGTACAGGCGTTTTTCCGGGTGCAGCACGCTGATCTCGCGGCCCTCCTTCAGCACCCGCACGGTGCCTTTGTCGGAGGTGAAGTTCGGGCCTTCGTGGTGTTTCGCGCCTTCGAAGACGAAGTGATAACCGGCCAGTTCCACCGCGTCGCCCGGCGCCATGCGCAGGTCGCGCTCGGCGCTGTTGTTGCTCGACAGCACCACGCCCATGGCGCACACCGCCAGGCCCAGGTGGGCCACGTGCATGCCCCAGTAGCTGCGGTTGAGGCCGCGAATGCCCTTGAGCAGGCCCTTGTGGCGGGTCTTGTCGAGGATGTCGCGCACCCCGCCGAGCACGATCCACGCCGCCAGGGCGAAGGTGGTCAACACCTGCCAGTCGAAGTCATCCACCAGCAGGCCGCAGATCGGCGCCAGCACCGCGCTGCCTACCAGCACCGGGGTCAGCATGCCGGCCAGCCAGCGGCCGGGGGTGTCTTTCCAGCGCACCAGCACACCCACCGCCAGCACCACCATCAGCAGGGCCATCAGCGGGATGAACAGGGCATCGAAGTACGGCGGGCCGACCGACAGCTTGGCGCCGCTCAGGGCATCGAGGATCAGCGGGTAAAGGGTACCGAGCAGGATCATCGACGCAGCCACCACCAGCACCAGGTTGTTGGCCAGCAGCAGGGTCTCGCGGGACCACAGGGCGAAGCCGACCTGGCTCTTGACCACCGGTGCGCGCAGGGCGAACAGGGTCAGCGAGCCGCCGACCACGATCAGCAGGAAGAACAGGATGAAGATGCCGCGCTCCGGATCGGAGGCGAAGGCATGCACCGAGGTCAGCACCCCGGAACGGACCAGGAAGGTGCCGAGCAGGCTGAGGGAGAAGGCGGCGATGGCCAGCAGCACCGTCCAGCTCTTGAACACGCCACGCTTCTCGGTGACCGCCAGCGAGTGGATCAGCGCAGTGCCCACCAGCCAGGGCATGAACGAGGCGTTTTCCACCGGGTCCCAGAACCACCAGCCGCCCCAGCCGAGTTCGTAGTAGGCCCACCAGGAGCCCAGGGTGATGCCGATGCCGAGGAAGGCCCAGGCGACGATGGTCCAGGGCCGCGACCAGCGTGCCCAGGCTGCGTCGAGGCGCCCGCCGAGCAAGGCGGCGATAGCGAAGGCGAAGGCCACGGAGAAGCCGACATAGCCCATGTACAGCATCGGCGGGTGGACGATCAGGCCGATATCCTGCAGCAGCGGGTTGAGGTCGCGACCATCACCGGGCATCTGCGGCAGCAGGCGGCTGAACGGGTTGGAGGTGACGATCAGGAACGACAGGAAGCCGACGCTGATCATGCCCATCACCGCCAGGACCCGGGCCAGCATCACCTGCGGCAACTGGCGGGAGAAGATCGACACGGCGAAGGTCCAGCCGCCGAGGATCAGCGCCCAGAGCAGCAGCGAGCCTTCGTGGGCGCCCCACACGGCACTGAACTTGTAGTACCAGGGCAAGGCGCTGTTGGAGTTGCTGGCGACGTAGGCGACCGAGAAATTGTCGGTCATGAAGGCGTGGGTCAGGCAGGCGAAGGCGAAAGCCAGGAAGGCGAACTGCCCCCACGCGGCCGGGCGCGCCAAGCTCATCCACAGGCTGTCGCCGCGCCAGGCGCCGAGCAGCGGAACACTGGCCTGCACGCAGGCGAAGCAGATGGCCAGGATCATCGACAACTGGCCGAGTTCGGGAATGATCAGCGCGGCATTCATTGGGCGGGCGCTCCGTTGGCGGCCTGGCCGCTTTCCTTCAGGGCCTTGGTGACCTCCGGCGGCATGTACTTCTCGTCGTGCTTGGCCAGCACTTCGTCGGCCACCACCACGCCCTCGCCATTGAGCTTGCCCAGGGCAACGATGCCCTGGCCTTCGCGGAACAGGTCGGGAAGGATGCCGCGGTAGGTGATCGGCACCGACTTGTTGAAGTCGGTGACCACGAAGCGCACGTCCAGCGAGTCGCTGGAACGCTGCACCGAGCCCTTCTCGACCATGCCGCCGGCGCGGATGCGCGTGTCCAGAGGTGCCTCGCCGTTGGCGATCTGGGTCGGGGTGTAGAACAGGTTGATGTTTTCCTGCAATGCACTGAGGGCCAGGCCCACGGCGACACCCAGGCCGGCGAGCAGGCCGAGGATGATGAACAGGCGCTTCTTGCGTTGCGGATTCACTTGGCGTTCTCCCGGCGCAGGCGGCGCGCCTCTGCTTGCAGGTAACGACGGCGCGCCAGCAAGGGCGCGGCGACGTTGATGGCCAGCACCGCCAGGCAGATGCCATAGGCCGACCAGACGTACAGGCCGTGATGGCCCATGGCGAGAAATTCGCCGAAGGATGCGAAGCTCATCGTGCGCCTCCCAGGCTGTTCAGCACTTCTTCCCGGACCCAGCTGGCGCGGGCTTCGCGCTTGAGCACTTCGAGGCGCATGCGCAGCAGCACCACGGCACCGAAGAAGCAATAGAAACCCAGCACCGTAAGCAGCAGCGGCAACCACATCTCCGCCGGCATCGCCGGTTTCTCGGTGAGGGTGAAGGTCGAGCCCTGGTGCAGGGTGTTCCACCATTCCACCGAGTACTTGATGATCGGGATGTTGATCACCCCGACGATGGCCAGCACCGCGCAAGCCTTTGCCGCGCTGTCACGATTGCTGATCGCGTGGCCGAGGGCAATGAGACCGAAGTACAGGAAAAGCAGGATGAGCATGGACGTAAGGCGGGCATCCCAGACCCACCAGCTGCCCCAGGTCGGCTTGCCCCAGATGGCCCCGGTGAGCAGCGCCAGCGCGGTCATCCAGGCGCCGATGGGCGCGGCGCTCTGCAGGGCGACGTCGGCGATCTTCATCTTCCACACCAGGCCGACCACGCCGCACACCGCCAGCATCACATAGCAGGACTGGGCCAGCATGGCCGCTGGCACATGGATGTAGATGATCCGGAAGCTGTTGCCCTGCTGGTAGTCCTGCGGGGCGAAGGCCAGGCCCCAGACCACGCCGGTGCCGATCAGCAACACTGCGGCGACCGCCAGCCAGGGCAGCATGCGCCCGCTGATGGCATAGAACCATTTGGGGGAACCGAGCTTGTGAAACCATGTCCAGCTTATTGCGCTGCTTTTCATCACGGTACATCCAGGGTCTTTGCTGGGCGTGGCCCAGACCTCGTTATTCGCCGACGCTGATCTTCAGGCCGGCGGCTATCGCGAAAGGTGCAAGGGTGACTGCCAGGGCGGCCAGACTGCCGAGCCAGAGCAGGTATCCGGTTGCGGGCATAGCTTGCACTGCTGCTTGTAAGGCGCCACTGCCCAGGATCAATACCGGGATATATAACGGCAGAATCAGCAGCGCCAGAAGCAGACCACCACGTTTCAAACCAACGGTGAGCGCCGCTCCGACGGCACCCAGCAGGCTCAGCACCGGGGTACCGAGCAAGAGCGATGCCAGCAGGACCGGCAGGCATTCCACTGGCAATCCGAGCATCACCGCCAGCAGCGGCGACAACAATACCAGCGCCAGCCCGGAAAAAATCCAGTGTGCCAGCACCTTGGCCAGCACCAGAAGCGGCAGCGGGTGCGGCGAAAGGACCCACTGTTCCAGGGATCCATCCTCGAAATCGCTGCGAAACAGCCCGTCCAGCGAGAGCAGGACCGACAAAAGCGCGGCCACCCAGACTAACCCTGGAGACAATATTTGCAACAATTGTGTCTCAGGACCGACCGCAAGTGGGAACAATGCGATGACGATCGCGAAGAACACCAGCGGATTGGCCAGTTCTGCCGGACGTCGGCAGAGCAGACGCGCCTCACGGCGCAACAACAGGACAAATACACTCATGCGGCCCACTGCCCCAGGTTGATATCGCGATAACCGGAGGGCGTGCGCTCCAGCGTGTGGTGGGTGGTCAGCACGACCATGCCGCCCTGCTCGCAATGCCGGGCCAGGTGCGCTTCGAGCTGGGCAACCCCCTGCTTGTCGAGGGCGGTGAAGGGTTCGTCGAGGATCCACAGCGGCGGGCTGTTCAGGTACAGCCGGGCCAGGGCCACGCGGCGCTGCTGGCCGGCCGACAGGGTATGGCAGGGCACGTCCTCGAAACCGCGCAGGCCGACGGCTTCCAGCGCGCGCCAGATCGCCTCGCGGGAGGCCGGACGGTGCAGGGCGCAGAGCCAGGTGAGGTTTTCCTCGGGGGTGAGCAGGTCCTTGATCCCGGCGGCGTGGCCGATCCACACCAGGCTGCGGGCCAGTTCGGCGCCCTGCTCCGCCAGCGGCTGGCCGTTGAGCAGGATCTGGCCCTGGGTCGGCTGCATCAGCCCGGCCAGCAGGCGCAGCAGGCTGGTCTTGCCGCTGCCGTTGGGACCGCTGATCTGCAGCATGTCGCCGGCTGTCACCTGCAGTTCCAGGTGTTCGAAGAGCATTCGCCAGTCGCGCTCGCAGGCCAGGCCCACGGCTTGGAGATGAGGAGTCACGGATTCGCCTTATTGGTTCGGGGACTGTCTCAAGTCGGTTCGACCCTGGCCGTTATAGAGACAACGAAAACCTGGCCGACCGGTCTGGTCGCGAGCGCCCGGATCCTGCGCTCGCGGGAGAAATCGGGCGGCATTATACATGTCATGTCCTACTGTAAAGAGGGCTATTTGAACAGGTCGCGAGAGCAATGACGGGCGAAATCAACAGCCTTGGCCCGCAGGCAGCGGGCAATCCGCAGGTCCGTGCCGCCGCCCTGAGCGGCGAGATGGTCAAGTTGCTGGATGCGCAGCCGGACCTGCTGGAAAAAGGCGAGACGGCCAAGGGCGAAGTGGTCTCCCTGCGCCAGGTCGGCGAGGAGTTCCAGATGCTCCTGCGCCTGCTGCGCGCCGGCGGCCAGCAGACCCTGGTGCAGACCAGCGCCAGCCAACCCCTGCCCCTGGGCACCCAGGTCACGGTCACCCAGCCCACTGCCGCCCAGTTGAATCTCGCCGTACAGCAGGCGGCCGCCAACAACGTCACCACCCTGACCAGCCTCGATACCCGGCAATTGCCGGTGGGCACCCTGCTGCAGGGCAAGGTACTGACGACCCAGTTGCAGGCGCAGGCCGGCAACCTGCCGCCGGTGTACCGGTCGCTGGTGACCTTGCTCAATACCCTGCAGGCCGGCGCGACCCTGAGCATCGAATCGCCACGCCCGCTGCCGCTGGGCAGCCTGCTCAGTGCCAGGGTACTGGCCGACCAGCAGATCCGCTTCGTTCCACTCAGCGGCCGTCAGGACCAGATGGCCATCGCCCAGAATCTCAGCGCCCAGCAGAACCGCCAGGCCTCCCTGCAAAACCTGCTCGGAGCGATGCAGCGCATCGCCAGCGACGACGGCCAGCCAGCGGAAATACGCGCCAGCATCGACAAGCTGCTGGCGAGCCTGCCGGATATCCGCCAGTTCGGCGACGCGCGCCAGGTTGCCCAGGCCCTGGGCAACAGTGGCACCTTCCTCGAAGCGCGCCTGCTCAATGGTGCAACCAGCGAGCTGGCGCCGGACATCAAGGCCCAGGTGGTGCGCCTGATCGCCCAGTTGCTGCCCAATGTGCCCGGTGGCACCCCGCTTTCCCCGACGCTGCAGGCCAGCCTGGCCCAGGCCCTGCCGGGGATGGTCCGCAGCTATCTCGGGGCCCTGGGCCAGGTTGCGCCCAGGCCGCATCCAACGGGCTTCCCCCTGCCCACCCGCCTGTTGCAGAACCTGGAGCAGGAAGGTGACCTGCAACACTTGCTGCGCCTGGCGGCGGCAGCGATATCCCGGTTGCAGAGCCATCAACTGGCCAGTCTCGAGCAGACCGGCAACACCCCCGACGGCAACCTGCAAACCACCTGGCAACTGGAAATCCCCCTGCGCACCGGGCCGGAGTTCATGCCGGTGCAGGTCAAGGTGCAGCGCGAGGAAACCCCGGAACAGCAGGCCGACCCGGAACGCGAGCGGCGCGACCCGCTGGAAATGCTCTGGCGCGTGGACCTGGCCTTCGACCTGCATCCGCTGGGGCCGTTGCAGGTGCAGGCGCAGATCGTCCGCGGCAGCCTGTCCAGCCAGCTTTGGGCGCAGCGCCCGGAAACTGCCGAGCTGATCGGTCGCGAGCTCGACGACTTGCGCGCCCGCCTGGTCGCCCGCGGGGTGAACGTCGGCGAGTTGCATTGCCACCAGGGCGTACCACCGCAAGGGCCGAGAACCCATGTTGAACAACGCTGGGTGGATGAAAACGCATGAGCAAACGACCACCGCGCCAGGCCATCGCCCTCAGCTACGACGGCGCCCAGGCCCCGACCCTCACCGCCAAGGGCGACGACGAACTGGCCGAAGCCATCCTCGCCCTCGCCCGCGAGCATGAAGTGCCGATCTACGAGAATGCCGAGCTGGTGCGGCTGCTGGCCCGCATGGAATTGGGGGACAGCATTCCCGAGGCGCTGTACCTGACGATTGCCGAGATCATCGCCTTTGCCTGGCAACTGAAAGGCAAGATGCCGGTGGGGTTTCAGGATGAGCCGCTTGGGGAGCGAGATATCACGCCAGAACCGAAAAGCTTGCCCAGGCCGGAATGACGAGGCACGAAAGAGCGACAAATAACTAACACTATTAGCAACTTGCAAAAATCTACCTTGGGCTCCTCAACCGCCAACACAAAGGTAGATCCCCATGCGCCACCCGCAGATCAACCGCCAGGGCCAGCTGTTCGCCCGCGAGCACTTCACCCACTTCCCGCGCCCCGACCGGGCTGCCGCTGATGCCCTCAAGCAATGGGCAGCCGAGCGCGGCCTTGATATCGACCCCGAACGGCTCGACCTGGTCACCCTGCACTGCCAATGGTCGTCCAGCCATGGCTGGCAAGGCGTGGTGGTGCAGAAGCTGAGCCTGATCGAAGCCATGCTCGGCAACTGGCAGGGCGAGTCAGCCAACGACTGGCTTGGCAGCTTGATCCACCAGCCCTGGGCCGGGCAGTTGCCCGGGCAGATCACCCTGATCGAGGCCCTGCGCCCTGCAGCCTACCTGGTGTACAACGGCCTGTTCCGCCGCAGCGAACCACAGCAATACGGCCTGCAAACCCGTGTCGAGGTTTCCATCGAAGCCTTGCAGGGCTTTATCTGGAACCTGGATTTCCACCACACCTACCGCACGCAGCTCGAACGCTATTGGGTGTCCTCTCGGGCCGGCCATCGCAGCCTCGCCAGGATGGCGTTCATTAGCGCCTGCAACCAGCAGGTGATCGAGGGCTCGCTGGACGAGCCGGCCCGACGCCTGGCCTGGCAGGCGGCCGGCCTGCTACCCCGCCAACCCGGTTTCCAGGCACGACCGTTGAACATCTACGGCTATACCGCGACAGACCTGATCTGCATGCGAGACGGCCAGTCGCCCTGGGTCGTGCTCTACGTTCCAGGCAATGCCTCACCCTTGCACGGCTTCGCCGACGAGGGCCGGATGAAGGACTGGCTTGCGCAGCAATGTCGCTCGGCGCCGATCCGCGACAGCCTGGCCCGGCATTTCGCCCTTGCCGACCTGCCCGACGGCCTCGACTTCAGCGGTCTGCGCACCGCCCTGGAAGGCCTTGCGGCCTATCCCGCGATCCACCGCCTGCCGCCCAACCGTCCGGGCTTCACCACCGGCGGGCGCTGGGACCCTGCCGAGTACATCAACTACCGCCCCGACCGCTACAGCCCGCCGCTCGGCGACGACCTGTTCGAGGCCCTGACCGAACGCCAACGCCTGCGCACCCTCGCCGACGCGGACACGCTCATCACCACGCAGGACGATGTGCGCAAGACGCAATGGCGCGACTACCTGGTCTGCGCCACCAACATACTGGCACCGCTGGTGCTCGTCGTACCGGAACTGGGCCTGCTCGTTGCCTCCACCAGCCTGGCGCAGTTCGGCCTGGCCCTGGATCGTGTGGTGAAAGGCAAGACCCTCGACGAGCAGGCCGACAGCGTCGGAGTCGCTACCTACGGCTTGCTCAATGCCCAGCCACTGCTGGTCGATGGCGCGAGCCGGGCTACGGCCCTGTTCCGCCTGCATGCACCGGAGTTCGTGGTGCCCGGGCGCTTCAACGGGCGCCTGGGCTATCGCCTGAGCCCGCTGGAGCCGCCACGGCTGCCGGACGACCCGGTGCTGGACTATTTCCATGTCCCGAAAGACATCGCCCCGCTCGATGACGGCCATGTCGCCACTGCCGCCGCGGTGATCCGCACTCCGCGCTACGATGGCAACCCGGATCTGCTACGGGCCAGCGTCGACGGCTACCTCACCGATGTGGTCTACGACCTGGAGAGCGATGCGTTCTTCCGCGCCAGCGACCTCAATGAAATCGAGCCGCAGGCCTATGTCGCCCGCCAGGGCAGCCGCGCGCTGGTTCGCGCACCGGAGGGACGGCTGATCGACCATTCGACGCGTACGTCCAGCCTGCGCGCATTGGGCGTCGACCTGCCGCTACCGGTGGAGATTCCCACGCCATTACCCCAGGCCAGCCTGCGCGAAATCCCGAAGCATGCCATGAGCGTCTGGCTCGGCCACAAGACCCTCAGCGAAGAACTGCTGGCCAATATCGCCAACAATGCCGAGCGCCTGGACGAGGCCGGCTACACCTACCGCTTCTACCTGTCGCGCACCTGGCCGGAGGCATTCGAGCAGAACCTGCGCCTGCTCAAGCAACGCGCGCCGACGCTGACCGTGCTGCCGCTGGAAGACCAGGCCGTCTATGAGTCCTTCACCCGCACCGAGGTCTACGATCAGTACCAGGCGGCAGTCGATGGCAATGGTGGCCGCGCGCGAAACTACTCGGCGGCCTCGGATGTGCTGCGCTACCACTTGCTCTATCACGAGGGCGGCCTGTACATGGACGTGGATGACACCTTGCTCAAGGCGACTGCGCACAACCCAGCGCTGCGCGAGCTGCCGCTGAAGACCAGCGCCGACGGGCTGCTCCTGCACCCACCGGTTTCCAACGAGCTGTTGGGGATGAACGTGGAATTCAACGGCAGCATGATCGGCAGTCACCCGGGCAATCCGGTATTGCTGGAGATCAGCAAGGAACTGCGTCAGCGCTACCTGGCCAATCCGGATTTCTTCAACAGCCGGCCGGACCGCGCCCTAGACCCGAAGGCCTTCCAGGCCTACAGCGCGACCCTGAACCGCCTGTGCGGGCCCGGCATGCTGACCGACGTAGCCACACGCCACCTGCCGGCCTTGCGCACGCTGCGGGAGATCAACAACTTCATGGTAATGCCCAACTTCAATGCCACGCCGTTCATCGATCTAGCGGCGTATGAAGCAGCAGTGCGCGAGTACCTGCCGCTGAGCCGCATTGCGCGGATCGGCAGTGCCAATAGTTGGGTGAGCACCTGAGGCTTTGCGTGATGCTTTCGGGCCTCATCGCTGGCAAGTCGGAGCGCCGAACCGCAGCTCCCACAGGTTCAACGGTGCACGCAATCCCTGTGGGAGCTTGCCAGCGATGAGGCCCTAGAAGAGGGCTACAAGACTCAGTTCTTGTGCAACTTCCTCATCAACTCCGCCTCTGCCTGGGTCAGGCCGCAGGTCTGGGTCAGTTCATCGACGCTGGCGCCCATCCCCACCAGCCGCGCCGCCTGGGCGAACGACAGGCTGTTGGGGTCGCGCTGCTCGAGTTGCAGCAGTTTCTCCGGCAGCGGCGATACCGTCGCGCGCAGCTCGTGCAGGGCATCGCCCATCGACACCGATAGGTTCTGGTAATCGTCCAGGCGCTTGTTCAGGTCCTTGATGCGCTGGTCGCGCAGCGCATCACCCTGGGCCTGTTGCGCGACGATCTCGCGCTGGCGCTTGCTGTAGTTGACGAACAGCCAGGCACTGGCGGCCCAGAGCACCGCCAGGAATACGACCGCTACCTCCAGGATCAACTCAGATGTTCTCCAGCTCGGACCATTCTTCCTCGGTCATCATCTTGTCCAGTTCGACCAGGATCAGCAGTTCGCCGTTCTTGTTGCACACGCCCTGGATGAACTTGGCCGACTCCTCGTTGCCGACGTTCGGCGCGGTCTCGACCTCGGACTGGCGCAGGTAGACCACTTCGGCCACGCTATCGACCAGGATGCCCACCACCTGCTTGTCCGCCTCGATGATGACGATGCGGGTGTTGTCGGTGATATCGCTCGGCACCAGGCCGAAACGCTGGCGGGTGTCGATCACCGTGACCACATTGCCACGCAGGTTGATGATGCCCAGCACATAGCTCGGCGCGCCCGGGACCGGAGCGATCTCGGTGTAGCGCAGCACTTCCTGGACCTGCATCACGTTGATGCCGTAGGACTCGTTGTCCAGGCGGAAGGTAACCCACTGCAGGATCGGATCTTCGGAACCTTGTCCAGACGTCTTTTTCATTCCCCTAACCCTCAAGAACCGCCGTTGGCGGAGTGCTCAGTGCGACCGCGCCGATGCGCGACCGATCATTTGTTTCCCAACTGCATGTTGCGGACCGCGCCGCTGGCGATCAGCTCGGCCAGCTCGGCGACATCCAGCAATGCACACATGTGTTCGATGACGGTGCCCGCCAGCCATGGCCGCAGGCCACGCTGGGAGCGCCACTTGATCTCGCTCGGGTCCAGGCGCAACGAGCGGCTGACCTGGTGCACCGCCAGCCCCCATTCGTAGCCCTGGACCGAAATCACGTATTGCAGGCCGTCGCGCAGATCGTCGCGGTAGCGCTCGGGCATGACCCAGCGCGCCGTATCCAGCACCTTCAGGTTGCCGGCCTGGCTCGGCAGGATCCCGAGGAACCATTCCGGCTGGCCGAACAGCGGCGTCAGTTCCTGGCCGGCCAGGGGGTAGATCGAACCCAGGCAGACCAGCGGCACCGCCAGGGTCAGCCCGGCGACGTCGAACAGCAGGCATTCGAATGGCTCGGCGGCCCACTGCGGACGGCCATCGATGGTTTTCGGCGGCGGTGGCGGTGCTGGCAGGTGTACTTCTACCAGCGGTTCGACCGGCTGCGCCGTCTCGACCCTGGCCTCGACCTTCTGCACCAGCGGCTCGGCCAGGATCACGGGCGCCACAGGAACAGGAACGACAGCAACGGCAGGAACCGCGACGGCTTCGCGGCGGGCATCACGGGCCTGCTCTTCCAGTACCGCAGCCTGGAACTCATCCAGGACTTCACTGCTGGCAGGCGCCTCGACCGGCGCGGGCACGACCGGAGCCATGACCACCGGGGCCGGTGCAGCCACCGTCTCCACGACAATGTCTTCGGTGGCCTCCTGCAACAGTCCGTCGAGATAGGACTGCAGGGCCAGTTGCGGCTTGGTCGTCAGGGGTTGCGGACGATTCATCAAGCCACCTGCGCCACGGCTTTCTGCTGGGTCAGCAGGTGCTTGAGCAAGGCCCGGTAGGCCACCACGCCACGGCTCTTGGCATCGTATTGCGACGGGGTGACGCCGGCCCGGCTGGCATCGCGCAGGCGGGTATCGACCGGGATATAGCCCTGCCAGATGTTTTCCGGGTAAGCGTCGCGCAGCACCTTGAGGGTGCCCATGGACGCCTGGGTGCGGCGATCGAACAGGGTCGGCACGATGTGGTACGGCAGCGCCTGGCGGCGCGATCGGTTGACCATGGCCAGGGTGCTGACCATGCGCTCCAGGCCCTTGACCGCCAGGTATTCGGTCTGCACCGGGATCACCAGCTGCTGGCTGGCAGCCAGGGCGTTGACCATGAGCACGCCGAGCAGCGGCGGGCTGTCGATGATGGCGTAGTCGAAGTCCTGCCAGAGCTGCGCCAGACTCTTGGCGATCACCAGGCCCAGGCCGTTCTGCCCGGGGGACTGGCGCTCGAGTACGGCCAGCGCGGTGCTGGAGGGCAGCAGGGAAATCTTTTCATTGCTGGTGGGCAACAGCAGCTGGCCCGGCAGGCCGTCAGGCACCGTACCCTTGTGCTGGAACAGGTCGAAGCTGCTGTGTTCCAGGGTGTCGGGGTTATGGCCGAAATAGCTGGTCATCGACCCGTGGGGGTCGAGATCGACGACGACCACACGCCGGCCGGCGTCGGCCAGCAGGCCCGCCAGGGCGATGGAGGTGGTGGTCTTGCCGACCCCACCTTTTTGATTGGCTACTGCCCAGACTCTCATGCGCTGCTTCCTCCCGGTCAGACCGTGGCCAGCCGGGATCGATTAAAAGGTCGACGACGACGGGGTTTTGACGCTGTTGTTACCCGACGTCGGTGATACCGCTGGCGGTGCAGTTTGTGTGCCAGCACGCCTCAGTGCCGCATCCGGCTGCGCGTTGGCAGTGCCGGTTCCGGTCAGGCTGCGGCGCACGTCCAGGTTGCGCGAAATCACCAGGACGACCCGGCGGTTCTTCGCCCGGCCATCGGCGGTGGTGTTGCTGGCGATCGGCTGGAACTCGCCGTAGCCCACCGACGCCAGGCGTGCCGGGTTCACCCCTTCCATGGCCAGCAGGCGGACAATGCTCGCCGCCCGCGCCGAAGACAGCTCCCAGTTGGTCGGGTACTGCGCCGTGCGGATTGGCTGGTCGTCGGTGAAGCCCTCGACATGCACCGGATTGGCGAAGGGCTTGATGATGTTCGCCACCTTGTCGATCAGGTTGAACGCGATATCGCTGGGCATCGCGTCGCCGCTGCCGAACAGCAGCGAGGAATTGAGCTCGATCTCGATCCACAGCTCGTTGCCGCGCACCGTCATCTGGTCGCTCTTGATCAGATCGCCGAAGGCTTCCATCACCTGGTCGGTGATGGTCTTGAGCGGATCGGCGCTGGACTGGGCCAGGCCGGCGTCGGTCTGCTCGCTGTCCTGCACCAGCGGCTGCGCCGGGCGGGTGCTGAGCGGGCGCTCCTCGCCGATGGGGATCGGCCGGGTGCTGCGCTCGGACTCGCTGAACACGCCGATCAGGGCCTGGGACATGATCTTGTACTTGCCCTCGTTGATCGAGGAAATCGAGTACATCACCACGAAAAAGGCGAACAGCAGGGTGATGAAGTCCGCGTAGGACACCAGCCAGCGTTCGTGATTCTCGTGTTCCTCGACCTTGCGACGACGGGCCATGCCTACTCCATGAAGCCTTGCAGCTTCAGTTCGATCGAGCGCGGGTTCTCGCCTTCGGCGATGGACAGCAGCCCTTCCAGGAGCATTTCCCGGTAGCGCGACTGGCGCATCACTTGTGCCTTGAGCTTGTTGGCCACCGGCAGCAGGATCAGGTTGGCACTGGCCACGCCGTAGATGGTGGCGACGAACGCCACGGCAATGCCGTTACCCAGTTGCGACGGATCGGCCAGGTTGCCCATCACGTGGATCAGGCCCATCACCGCACCGATGATGCCGATGGTCGGCGCGTAGCCGCCCATGCTTTCAAAGACCTTGGCGGCCTGGATATCCCGGGCTTCCTGGGTCAGGAAATCGACCTCGAGGATGCTGCGGATGGCTTCCGGCTCGGAGCCGTCCACCAGCAGCTGCAGGCCCTTGCGCGCGTACGGATCGGGTTCGGCATCGGCCACGCCCTCCAGGCCCAGCAGGCCTTCCTTGCGCGCGGTAAGGCTCCAGTTGACCACCCGGTCGATGCCGCCGGCCAGATCGACCCGCGGCGGGAACAGGATCCAGCCGAAGATCTGCAGGGCGCGCTTGAACGAACTCAGCGGCGATTGCAGCAATGCCGCCGCCAGGGTGCCACCGAGCACGATCAGGGCCGCCGGGCCGTTGATCAGCGCGCCGACGTGACCACCTTCGATCAGGTTGCCGCCGATGATCGCGACGAACGCGAGGATGATGCCGAGCAGGCTGAGGACATCCATCAGACGCAAGCCTCGACCAGGTGGCGGCCAATGTCATCGAGCCCGTAGACCGCGTCGGCCAGGTTGGCCTTGACGATCGCCATGGGCATGCCATAGATCACGCAGCTCGCTTCATCCTGCGCCCAGACCTGGCTGCCGCCCTGTTTGAGCAGGCGCGCGCCTTCACGACCATCGGCGCCCATGCCGGTGAGCACCACTGCCAGCACCTTGTCGCCGAAGGACTTGGCCGCCGAACCGAAGGTGATGTCCACGCAGGGCTTGTAGTTGAGACGCTCGTCACCCGGCAGGATCTTCACCATGCCGCGGGCATCGACCATCATCTGCTTGCCGCCCGGGGCCAGCAGGGCCAGGCCGGGGCGCAGCATGTCGCCGTCCTCGGCTTCCTTGACGCTGATCTTGCACAGCTTGTCGAGGCGCTCGGCAAACGCCTTGGTGAACGCCGCCGGCATGTGCTGGATCAGCACGATGGGCGCCGGGAAGCCGGCCGGCAACTGGGTCAGGACCCGCTGCAGGGCCACCGGACCACCGGTGGAGGTACCGATGGCGAGCAGTTTGTAGGCCTTGCGCTTGGGCGCAGGCGAGTGGCTTGCAGCTGGCGCAGGTGCCGCAGCGGTGGTGCGCCCGGGCAGCGAGGATGGCGCGCGGGCCGTGCCGAGTGACGCAACCGGGCTCGACGAGGTACTGCTCACCGCAGGCAACGGGCTGGAGTAGCTGCTGAAGCGCCGGTTGCTGCGGGAGATGGTATGGACCTTCTCGCACAGCAGTTGCTTGACCTTGTCCGGGTTGCGCGAGATGTCCTCGAAGTTCTTCGGCAGGTAGTCCACCGCGCCGGCATCCAGGGCGTCCAGGGTGACACGGGCGCCTTCGTGGGTGAGCGAGGAGAACATCAGCACCGGCGTCGGGCAGCGCTGCATGATGTGGCGGACTGCGGTGATGCCGTCCATGGTCGGCATCTCGTAGTCCATGGTGATGACATCGGGCTTGAGCGCCAGGGCCTGGTCGATCGCTTCCTTGCCGTTGGTGGCGGTACCGACCACCTGGATGGTCGGGTCCGCCGAGAGAATTTCCGAGACACGGCGGCGGAAGAAACCGGAATCATCCACCACCAGGACCTTGACTGACATAAACACTCCATTAGACGGCGCAACCGCGAGGCCGCGCCGTCGGGATCAGATTCGCCGCGCGGCGTAACGCTTGAGCATGCTCGGCACGTCGAGGATCAGCGCGATGCGCCCGTCACCGGTAATGGTGGCGCCCGACATGCCCGGGGTGCCCTGGAGCATCTTGCCCAGCGGCTTGATGACCACCTCTTCCTGGCCCACCAGCTGATCGACGACGAAGCCGATGCGCTGGGTGCCGACCGAAAGGATCACCACGTGGCCTTCATGCTGCTCTTCATGGGCGGCAGAACTGACCAGCCAGCGCTTGAGGTAGAACAACGGCAGCGCCTTGTCGCGCACGATCACCACTTCCTGCCCGTCCACCACGTTGGTGCGCGACAGGTCGAGGTGGAAGATCTCGTTGACGTTGACCAGCGGGAAGGCGAAGGCCTGGTTGCCCAGCATCACCATCAGGGTCGGCATGATCGCCAGGGTCAATGGCACCTTGATGACGATCTTCGAGCCCTGGCCCTTGGCCGAGTAGATATTGATCGAGCCGTTGAGCTGGGAAATCTTGGTCTTCACCACGTCCATGCCGACGCCGCGGCCGGACACATCGGAAATCTCGGTCTTGGTCGAGAAGCCCGGGGCGAAGATCAGGTTGTAGCAGTCCGACTCGCTCAGGCGGTCGGCGGCGTCCTTGTCCATCAGGCCTTTTTCCACGGCCTTGGCACGCAGCACCGCCGGGTCCATGCCCTTGCCGTCGTCGGAAATCGACAGGAGGATGTGATCGCCCTCCTGCTCCGCCGCCAGCACCACCTTGCCACCGCGGGACTTGCCTGCCGCTTCGCGTTCTTCCGGGGTTTCCACGCCGTGGTCGACGGCATTGCGCACCAGGTGGACCAGCGGGTCGGCCAGGGCCTCGACCAGGTTCTTGTCGAGGTCGGTTTCCTCGCCCACCAGTTCCAGGTTGATCTCTTTCTTCAGTTGCCGGGCCAGGTCGCGAACCAGGCGCGGGAAGCGCCCGAAGACCTTCTTGATCGGCTGCATGCGGGTCTTCATGACCGCGGTCTGCAGGTCGGCAGTGACCACGTCGAGGTTGGACACGGCCTTGGACATGGCCTCGTCGCCGCTGTTCAGGCCCAGGCGGACCAGGCGGTTACGCACCAGCACCAGTTCGCCCACCATGTTCATGATCTCGTCCAGGCGGGCGGTATCGACGCGCACGGTGGTTTCCGCTTCGCTGGCCGGCGGATGCTTGTCGCCAGCGGCAGCGGCTGGCGCGGCAGCGGCCGGCTTGGCCGCTGGAGCAGGACGTGAGGCCGGCTTGGCGACTGCAGCGGCTGGCGCAACTGCGGCAGCCGGTGCAGCGGTGGCGGCAGCGCCCACCGCATCGGCAGCGAATTTGCCCTTGCCGTGCAGTTGATCGAGCAGCGCTTCGAATTCGTGTTCGGTGATTTCGTCGCTGCCTGCGGCGGCAGGCGCCGGTTCCGCAGCCATAGCGGCAGGCGCGGCAGCCGCCGCACCGGGCAGCGAATCCACGGCGAAGGAACCCTTGCCATGCAACTGGTCCAGCAGCGCTTCGAACTCGGCATCGGTGATTTCGTCGCTCGGTTCGGCCCCGGCTTCGGCAACCGGCGCAGGCACGCTGGCGCCTTGCAGGTTGTCGGCGGCGAACTGGCCCTTGCCGTGCAACTGGTCGAGCAGGGATTCGAATTCGGCGTCGGTGATTTCGTCGCCGCCGGCCTCGGTCGCCGGTACTTCGTCAGGCATGGCGCCCAGCGAGTCGAGCAACTGCTCGAACTCGCTGTCGGTAATGTCGCCCGACGCCGCCACCGGCTCTGCAACGACCACCGGCTCGGCTGCAGCCACCGGCGCGGCGGGCTCGGCACCGGCCGGCTCGGCCAGGCGCGCCAGGGCGCCGAGCAGTTCCGGGGTGGCCGGGGTAATGTCGGTACGCTCGCGCACCTGGCCGAACATGCTGTTGACCGTGTCCAGGGCTTCCAGGACCACGTCCATCAGTTCGGCATCGACCCGGCGCTCTCCCTTGCGCAGGATGTCGAAGACGTTCTCGGCGATATGGCAGCACTCCACCAGCTCATTGAGCTGGAGGAAGCCGGCGCCCCCTTTTACAGTGTGAAAACCGCGAAAGATCGCATTGAGCAGGTCCGCATCGTCCGGGCGGCTTTCCAGCTCGACCAGTTGCTCGGACAGTTGCTCAAGAATTTCGCCGGCCTCTACCAGGAAATCCTGGAGGATTTCTTCATCGGCGCCGAAGCTCATCAAACGTGCTCCCTAAAAACCCAGGCTGGACAGCAGATCATCGACATCGTCCTGACCGGACACGACATCTTCACGTTTATCGGCATGAATCTGCGGTCCTTCACCCCGAGTCGGATGTTTACTTTCGTCTTTTTCAGCATGCAGCTCACGGCGGTCATGCTCGATACCGGCAAAGCGGTCGACCTGGCTGGCCATCAGCACCAGCTTGAGCAGATTCTTCTCGACTTCGGTGACCAGCGAGGTCACCCGCTTGATCACCTGGCCGGTCAGGTCCTGATAGTCCTGGGCCAGGAGAATGTCGTTGAGGTAGCCACTGACTTTCTGGCTGTCCTCGGCGCTGCGCGCCAGGAACCTGTCGACACGCTGGACCAGCTCACGAAACTCCGAGGCGGCCACTTCCCGGCGCATGAAGCGCTGCCAGTCGGCGTGCAATGCACGAGCCTCGTCCCCCAGGTCGTGGAGCACGGGCGTCCCTTGCTCGACCAGGTCCATGGTGCGGTTCGCCGCCGCCTCGGTGAGCTTGACCACATAGGCCAGGCGCTCGGTGGCGTCGGTGATCTGGGAAATTTCCTCGGCCTGCGGCATGTGCGTGTCGATCTGGAAACTGACGATCGCACTGTGCAGCTCGCGCGTGAGCTTGCCGACTTCCTGGTACAGGCCGCGGTCACGGGTCTGGTTCAGCTGATGGATCAGTTGCACCGCGTCGCCGAACTGGCCTCGTTCGAGGCTCTCGACCAGCTCCTGGGCATGTTTCTTCAGGGTGATTTCGAAATCGCCCAAAGATGATTCTTTATGGTCCATAGCGCCCCCGTTGACGCATCAAGCGTTGACGCGTTCGAAGATCTTTTCGATTTTCTCTTTCAGCACCTGGGCGGTGAAAGGCTTCACGACGTAGCCGTTGACCCCGGCCTGGGCGGCTTCGATGATCTGCTCGCGCTTGGCTTCGGCGGTCACCATCAGTACCGGCAGGTGTTTCAGCTTCTCGTCCTTGCGCACTTCGCGCAGCAGGTCGATACCGGTCATGCCGGGCATGTTCCAGTCGGTGACCAGGAAATCGAAGTTGCCGGAGTGCAGCATGGGCAGTGCGGTAGTACCGTCGTCGGCCTCGTGCGTGTTGGTGAAGCCCAGGTCACGCAGCAGGTTCTTGATGATCCGCCGCATCGTCGAAAAGTCGTCGACGATGAGGATTTTCATTTCTTTGTTCAATTAGACCTCCAAGCAGTCTTTAACGCGCCCAGCGCTGAGCGCGCGTTCAATCATTCCGGCTACCACGTTGTAACGACTGCATCGAACCCGGGTTCAACGCGCCCGCCATTCCCCCAACCGGCTGCGCAGGCGGGCCGCGCACTGGCTATGCAACTGGCTGACGCGCGACTCGCTGACCCCCAGGACCTCACCGATTTCCTTGAGGTTCAGCTCTTCGTCGTAGTACAGCGCCAGGACCAGGCGTTCGCGTTCCGGCAGGTTGGCGATGGCATCGGCCAGGGCTGCCTGGAAGCGTTCGTCCTCCAGATCGCGCGAAGGCTCGAGCTGGGCACTGGCGCCGTCCTCGTGCAGCCCTTCATGCTCGCCGTCCTGCAGCAGGTCGTCGAAGCTGAACAGGCGGCTGCCCAAGGTATCGTTCAAAATCCCGTAGTAATCATCGAGACTCAATTGGAGTTCGGCAGCAACCTCGTGATCTTTAGCGTCACGGCCGGTTTTTGCTTCGATTGCCCGAATTGCGTCGCTGACCATGCGGGTATTGCGGTGTACCGAGCGCGGTGCCCAGTCGCCCTTGCGCACTTCATCGAGCATGGCGCCACGGATACGGATGCCGGCGTAGGTCTCGAAACTGGCGCCCTTGCTCGAGTCGTACTTGTTGGCGACTTCAAGCAGGCCGATCATCCCCGCCTGGATCAGGTCCTCCACCTGCACGCTGGCCGGCAGCCGCGCCAGCAGGTGGTAGGCGATGCGCTTGACCAGCGGCGCATAGCGCTCGATCAACTCGTACTGGGCGTCACGCGAGGCCTTGCTGTACATCCGGTAGCCGCTGGCGTTCATAACACGGGTCCCGCACTGGTCGGCTGCACCAGACGTTCGACGAAGAATTCCAGGTGGCCGCGCGGGTTGGCCGGCAGCGGCCAGCTATCGACCTTCTGGGCGATCGCCTTGAACGCCAGCGCGCACTTGGAACGCGGGAAGGCTTCGTAGACCGCTCGCTGCTTCTGCACGGCCTTGCGCACGCATTCGTCGTACGGCACAGCACCGACGTATTGTAGGGCGACATCGAGGAAGCGATCCGTGACCTTGGTCAATTTGGCGAACAGGTTGCGCCCTTCCTGGGGGCTCTGCGCCATGTTGGCGAGGACGCGGAAACGGCTCATGCCGTAGTCACGGTTGAGCAACTTGATCAGCGCGTAGGCGTCGGTGATCGAGGTCGGCTCGTCGCACACCACCAGCAGCACTTCCTGGGCCGCGCGAACGAAACTGACCACCGAGTCACCGATCCCCGCAGCGGTGTCGATCACCAGCACGTCGAGGTTGTCGCCGATCTCGCTGAAGGCCTGGATCAGGCCTGCGTGCTGGGCCGGGGCCAGGTGCACCATGCTCTGGGTGCCCGAGGCCGCCGGGACGATGCGTACACCGCCAGGGCCCTGGAGCAGGACGTCGCGCAGCTCGCAACGGCCTTCGATGACGTCGGCCAGGGTGCGCTTGGGGGTGAGCCCGAGCAGTACGTCGACATTGGCCAGGCCAAGGTCGGCGTCCAGCAGCATGACGCGACGACCGAGCTCGGCCAGTGCCAGTGACAGATTCACCGACACGTTGGTCTTGCCAACGCCACCTTTGCCGCCGGTCACGGCGATCACCTGTACGGGATGCATGCTACCCATATTTGTTCTTTACCTTGTCTTGCTTAGACCGAGGCCACATGACGGGGCCGCGCTGGCTACAGCCATGACTTGCCACGCGATCCGTGTGATGTAGGTACTTTGCAACTGATACATATCCACCTCAGCCGACACGCTTGCCGTCACTGTGGTACAGGTCGGCGAACATATCGGCCATGGCCTCCTCGCTCGGGTCGTCCTGCATCTGCACACTGACCGCGCGGCTTACCAACTGGTGCCGCCGCGGCAGGTGCAGGTCGTCAGGAATGCGCGGGCCATCGGTAAGATAGGCCACGGGCAGTTCGTGACTGATCGCCAGGCTGAGAACCTCGCCCAGGCTGGCAGTTTCATCGAGCTTGGTCAGGATGCAACCGGCCAGGCCGCAGCGCTTGTAGCTGTGGTAGGCGGCGGTCAGCACCTGTTTCTGGCTGGTGGTGGCCAGGACCAGGTAATTCTTCGCCTGGATGCCACGCCCGGCAAGGGTTTCCAGCTGCATGCGCAGCGCCGGGTCGCTGGCCTGCAGGCCGGCGGTGTCGATCAGCACCACGCGCTTGCGCAGCAGCGGCTCCAGCGCCTGGGCCAGGGACTGGCCGGGATCGACGTGGGTCACCGGGACGTTGAGGATGCGCCCGAGGGTCTTGAGTTGCTCCTGGGCACCGATACGGAAACTGTCCATGCTCACCAGGGCCAGGTTCTGCGCGCCGTACTTGAGCACATAGCGCGCGGCCAGCTTGGCCAGGGTGGTGGTCTTGCCCATGCCGGCCGGGCCGACCATGGCGATCACCCCGCCCTCCTCGATCGGCTCGACATCCGGCACATGGATCATTCGCGCCAGATGGGCCAGGAGCATGCGCCAGCCGTGGCGCGGGTCGACGATTTCCTGGGTCAGGTCGAGCAGGTCGCGGGCCAGCGGGCCGGACAGGCCGATGCGCTGCAGGCGGCGCCACAGATTGGCCTGGTGTGGCTTGGCACCCTGCAACTGGTTCCAGGCCAGGGAGCCGAGCTGGACTTCCAGCAGCTCGCGCAGGCCGGAAAGCTCGGAACGCATGGAATCGAACATGCGCCGGTCGATGGCCGATGGCGCCGGGGCGGCCGGCGCAGGCGCCGGCTCTTCATGACGCGGCTCGACCAGCGGCTCGGAGGCCGTCAGCGGCAGGCCGGCGAAGAGCTGGCGGTTGCCGCTGTCGCTGTCGTCGCGGGCGCTCAGTTCGGCCTGGGCCGTGGCGATGCGCGACTGGGTCTTGCGCAGCTCGTCTTCAAGCTCGGCGTTGGGCACCCGAGGCGCAAGGGCGGACAGCTTGTAGTCCAGCGCCGCCGTCAGCTCGACACCGCCAGCAATCCGTCGGTTGCCGATGATGGCGGCATCGGCCCCCAGCTCATCGCGAACCAGCTTCATGGCCTGACGCATATCGGCGGCGAAAAAACGCTTAACTTGCATAACCCACTACCTCAGCCGTTGGGGCCCACTGTGGCAACGATGGTGACTTGCTTGTTGTCAGGTATTTCCTGATACGCCAAAACATGCAAATTCGGTACGGCCAGGCGACCGAAACGCGAGAGCATTTGCCGGATCGGTCCTGCTACCAGCAGGATGGCCGGCTGACCTTGCATCTCCTGACGCTGGGCAGCCTCGATCAGCGAACGCTGAAGCTTTTCCGCCATGCTCGGTTCAAGAAGAACACCGTCTTCCTGACCTTGCCCGGCCCTTTGCAGACTATTGAGCAAGATCTGTTCCAACCTTGGCTCTAAGGTGATCACAGGCAGCTCGGACTCAGTGCCGACAATGCTTTGCACGATAGCGCGACACAATCCGACGCGGACTGCGGCGACCAGCGCGGCGGTATCTTGACTCTTGCTGGCATTGTTGGCGATCGCCTCGGCAATGCTACGGATATCCCTGACGGGAACCTGCTCCGCCAGCAGGGCCTGGAGCACTTTCAACAAACCGGACAGGGACAGCACCCCGGGGACGATTTCCTCTGCCAGCTTCGGCGAGCCCTTGGCCAGCACCGCCAGCAGTTGCTGGACCTCTTCATGGCCGATCAGCTCGTGGCAATGCTTGTAGAGAATCTGGTTGAGGTGGGTGGCGACCACGGTACTGGCATCGACCACCGTGTAGCCCAGGGACTGAGCCTGACTACGCTGGGCGACATCGATCCACACCGCTTCCAGGCCGAAGGCCGGGTCCCGCGCGGAAATACCGTTGAGCGTACCGAATACCTGGCCCGGGTTGATGGCCATTTCCCGCTCGGGGAAGATTTCCGCCTCGGCCAGGATCACCCCCATCAGGGTCAGGCGATAGGTGCTCGGGGCCAGGTCGAGGTTGTCGCGGATATGCACCGTGGGCATCAGGAAGCCGAGGTCCTGGGACAGCTTCTTGCGCACGCCCTTGATACGCGCCAGCAACTGGCCACCCTGGTTGCGGTCCACCAGGGGAATCAGGCGGTAGCCCACTTCCAGGCCGATCATGTCGATCGGGGTGACATCGTCCCAGCCCAGTTCCTTGGTTTCGGCAGCGCGCGAGGGCGACGGCAGGGCTTCCTGCTGGCGCTGCAGTTCCTGGGCAGCCTTGACCTTGACCTGGTTCTGCTTCTTCCACACCAGGTAGGCACCGCCGCCGGCCAGCAGGCCGAGGCTGATGAAGGCGATGTGCGGCATGCCCGGGACCAGGCCCATGACGATCATCAGGGCCGCCGAGACCGCCAGGGCCTTTGGCGAATCGAACATCTGCCGATTGATCTGCTTGCCCATGTCTTCCGAGCCGGAAGCACGGGTCACCATGATCGCAGCGGCGGTGGACAGCAACAGGGACGGCAGCTGCGCCACCAAACCGTCACCGATGGTCAGCAGGGCGTAGACCCGGCCGGCATCGCCGAAGGTCATGCCGTGCTGGACCATGCCGATGGCCATGCCGCCGATCAGGTTGATGAACAGGATCAGCAGGCCGGCAATGGCGTCGCCCCGCACGAACTTGCTGGCACCGTCCATGGACCCGTAGAACTCGGCTTCCTGGGCCACTTCGGCACGGCGTGCCTTGGCCTGGTCCTGGTTGATCAGGCCGGCGTTGAGGTCGGCGTCGATGGCCATCTGCTTGCCGGGCATGGCGTCGAGGGTGAAGCGTGCGCTCACCTCGGAGATCCGCCCGGCACCCTTGGTCACCACCACGAAGTTGATGATCATCAGGATGGCGAAGACCACGATACCGACCACGTAGTTGCCGCCGATAACCACGTCACCGAAAGCCTGGATCACTTTACCGGCGGCACCGTGGCCGTCGTGGCCGTGGAGCAGCACAACCCGCGTCGAGGCCACGTTCAGCGCCAGGCGCAGCAGGGTTGCCACCAGCAGGATGGTCGGGAACGCGGCAAAATCCAGCGGCCGCAGCGCGTACACGCAGACCAGCAGGACCACGATGGACAGGGCAATGTTGAAGGTGAAGAAGACGTCCAGCAGGAACGGCGGGATCGGCAACATCATCATGGCCAGCATGATCAGCAGCAATACCGGCACCCCGATATTGCCCCGGCCAAGGCTGCCGAGGTTGCTGCGCGCGCTGTTGATTAACTGAGAGCGATCCACCGGTCTTCCTCTTCAAGCAAAACTTTGACGCCACGGGGGCGCTTGGCGCTGCTCTTTGCAAGAAGCTTTCCAACTTTGCGGTGAACATGAGGGCCCCATCGCTGCGGTGCGGCGATCCGACAAGCCAGCTCCCACAGCCCCTGTGGGAGCTGGCTTGCCAGCGATGGGGCCCGAAAGAACAGCAGAGAATCAGGAGTCGCGCCGCAGGTCCGGCGGAATCGGCAGGTCCTTGAGCGGCTCGGGAGGCTTGCCCTTGCCCGCCTGGTACTGGCGGATCTGGTAGACGTAGGCCAGCACCTGGGCTACGGCGAGGTACAGGCCGGCGGGAATCTCTTCCTCCAGCTCCGTGGAGTGGTAGATGGAGCGCGCCAGCGCCGGCGACTCCAGCAGCTGGATGTTGTGCTGCACGGCGATCTCGCGGATCTTCAGGGCGATGAAATCGGTACCCTTGGCCAGCAGCAAGGGCGCCGAGCCCTTCTCCGGGTCGTACTTGAGCGCTACCGCATAGTGGGTCGGGTTGGTGATAATGACGTCGGCCTCGGGCACCGCCGCCATCATCCGCCGCTGGGAAATCTCGCGCTGCACCTGGCGGATGCGCTGCTTGACCTCCGGCTTGCCCTCGGTGTCCTTGTATTCGTCGCGCACTTCCTGCTTGGTCATCATCAGCTTCTGCTTGGCTTGCCAGAGCTGGATCGGCACGTCCACCGCGGCGATCAGCAGCAACCCGCAGGCCATCCACATGGCGCTCCAGCCGACCACCTGGACGCTGTGGATGATGGCCTGGTCCAGCGGCTCGTTGGCGATCGCCAGGAGGTCGTCACGGTCGGCGGACAGCACCGCCAGGGCCACCACCAGGATCACGGTGAACTTGGCGATGGCCTTGAGCAACTCGGCCAGGGAATGCACCGAGAACATCCGCTTGATCCCCGCGAGCGGGTTCATCCGGCTGAACTTCGGCGCCAGGGTGCCGGTGGCGAACAGCCAGCCACCCAGGGCAATCGGGCCGAGCAAGGCGGCCAGCAACAGCACCAGCAGCACCGGCTGGGTGGCAAGGATCGCCAGCTTGCCCGAGCTCAGCAGGAAGATGCCCATGTAGCGCTCGTCCATCAGCACCTCGCGCGACAGGCTGAAGTTGCTGCGCATGATCTCCATCAGCGCTTCGGCCAGATAACCGCCGAAGGCCAGCAGGCCACCCGCCCCGGCAATCATCACGGCAACCGTGTTGAGCTCCTTGGATCGGGCGATCTCGCCTTTTTCGCGGGCGTCATTGCGGCGTTTGTCCGTGGGGTCTTCTGTCTTGTCCTGACCGCTTTCGCTCTCTGCCATGCTCAGCGCGCCCGTGCCAGTTCACGCAGCCATTGCAGCGCCTCGGACGCCAACGACTGGTAATGGGAAAGAATGTCCGCCAGGCCGACCCAGAACAGCCCCATGCCGATCACCAGGGTCAGCGGGAAGCCGATGGCGAAGATGTTCAATTGTGGCGCCGCCCGGGTCATCACGCCAAAGGCGATGTTGATCACCAGCAACGAGGTGATCACCGGCAGCACCAGCAGCAGCGAGGCGCCCAGCACCCAGCCCATGCGTCCGGCCAGCTCCCAGAAATGGTTGACCATCAGCCCGCTGCCCACCGGCAGGGTGGTGAAGCTTTCGACAAGGACTTCGAAGACCACCAGATGGCCGTTCATCGACAGGAACAGCAAGGTCACCAACATGGTCAGGAACTGGCTGATCACCGTGGTATTGACGCCGTTGGCCGGGTCGACCATGGAGGCGAAGGCCAGGCCCATCTGGATCGCGACGATCTGCCCGGCGATCACGAAGGCCTGGAAGAACAGTTGCAGGGACAGGCCGAACAGCGCGCCGATGAGGATCTGCTCGCCGACCAGCAGCAGGGCGCTCATGTCCAGCGCCTCGACCGGTGGCATCGGCGGCAACGCCGGGACGATCACCACGGTAATGGCCACGCCGAAATACAGGCGGATCCGCTGGGGCAGCAGCGAGGTACCGAACACCGGCATGGTCATCAGCACGGCCAGCACGCGGAACAGCGGCAGGATGAAACTGGCCACCCAGGTGGAAATCTGCGTGTCGGTCAGTTCGAGCACGGCGCAGTCAGCCGATCAGCTGTGGAATGCTGCCGTACAGGTTCAGGATGTACTCCATGAACTTCTGCACCAGCCAGGGCCCGGCGACGATCAGGGTGACCAGCATCACCAGCAGGCGCGGGAGAAAGCTAAGGGTCTGTTCGTTGATCTGGGTGGCCGCCTGGAACATCGCCACCAGCAACCCCACCAGCAGGCTCGGCACCACCAGCACCGCCACCATGAGGGTGGTCAGCCACAGGGCATCGCGAAACAGGTCGACTGCGACTTCAGGGGTCATGCTGCTCTCCTGCGCGTCAAACGCCGCCGAAACTGCCGGCAAGGGTGCCGATGATCAAGGCCCAGCCATCCACCAGGACGAACAGCATGATCTTGAACGGCAGGGAAATGATCAACGGCGACAGCATCATCATGCCCATGGCCATCAGCACGCTCGCCACCACCAGGTCGATGATCAGGAACGGGATGAAGATCATGAAGCCGATCTGGAACGCGGTCTTCAACTCCGAGGTCACGAACGCCGGGACCAGGATGGTCAGCGGCACCTGGTCGGGGCCGGCGATGTCGGTGCGCTTGGACAGGCGCATGAACAGGTCGAGGTCGCTCTGCCGGGTCTGCGCCAGCATGAAGTCCTTCAGCGGCACCTGGGCCTTCTCCAGCGCCTGCGGCGCGGTCAGGGTCTCGGACAGGTAGGGCTGCAGGGCGTCGCGGTTCACCCGGTCGAATACCGGGCCCATGATGAACAGGGTCAGGAACAGCGCCAGGCCGATGAGGATCTGGTTCGACGGGGTCTGCTGCAGGCCCAGGGCCTGGCGCAGGATCGAGAAGACGATGATGATCCGGGTGAAGCTGGTCATCAGGATGACGAACGCCGGGATGAAACTCAGCGCGGTCATGATCAGCAGGATCTGCAGGCTGACCGAGTACTCCTGCTGGCCATCCGCCCCGCTGGACAGGGTGATCGCCGGGATCGACAGCGGGTCGGCGGCCAGCGCCGCAGGGGCGGCCAGCAGCACCAGCAGCGTCAATATCGTTCGCAATGCGGCCATCACGGCTTGTCCTTCTGATCCTTGCCCAGCAGCTCCATCAGGCGCTGGGCGAATTCCGGCGTGGCCGGGCGGGCGCTGGCCGGCGCTTCGACGGCTGTGTTCATGACATGCAGGGCGGTCAGGCTGCCCGGGGTATGGCCGATGAGGATCTGCTCGTCGCCGACCTGCACCAGCAGCAGCCGATCACGAGGGCCCACCTGGCGACTGCCGACCACCTGGATCAGCTGGTTGGCGTTGGGCGCAGCGTTCTGCACCCGGCGCAACAGCCAGGCGAGAAAGAAGATCAACCCCAGCACCAGCAACAGGCCAAGAACCAGTTGGGTCAACTGGCCAGCGACGCTGCCGGAGGTTGCCGGTGCCACCGTCGCCACGGCCGGCGTGGCGCCAACCTGCGCCGCCAGGCCCACGGGCATCCAGCACAGGCCGGCGGCGAGCGCCAGCAGGAGGAGAAAACGCTTCACTCAGCGCAGCTTCTTGATGCGTTCGCTCGGGCTGATCACGTCGGTCAGGCGGATGCCGAACTTCTCGTTGACCACCACCACCTCGCCATGGGCGATCAGCGTGCCGTTGACCAGCACGTCCAGCGGCTCGCCGGCCAGGCGATCAAGCTCGATCACCGAACCCTGGTTGAGCTGCAGCAGGTTGCGGATGCTGATTTCGGTGCTGCCCACTTCCATGGAGATGTTCACCGGGATATCCAGGATCACGTCCAGGTTCGGCCCGTCCAGGCTGACCACTTCGCTAGGGCGTGGCGAACTGCCGAATTCTTCCATCGGCAGACGGCTGGGGCCGCCGCTGGAGGCACCGCTGTCGCCGGCCATCAGCGCATCGATATCGGCCTGGCCGTCGCCGCTTTCGCTCAGGGCAGCGGCCCACTCGTCGGCCAGTGCCTGCTCTTCCATCGAAGTAATGTCGTTTTCGTTAGCCATCTTGTCCTCGACAAGCAATCAAATCGGTTAATGAGGGTCAGGCGCTCAGCGTCGCTCGATCGGCGCCTTGATCTGCAGGGCCAGGGTGCCCTTGTGCGAGCCCAGGCTGGCCTTGAACGACGGCACGCCGTTGGCGCGCACGACCAGGTCCTCGGGCAGTTCCACGGGAATCACGTCGCCCGGCTGCATGTGCAGGATGTCGCGCAGCTTCAACTGGCGCCGGGCCACGGTGGCACTGAGCGGCACACTGACGTCCAGCACGTCTTCGCGCAGGGCCTTGACCCAGCGCTCGTCCTGGTCGTCCAGGTCGGACTGGAAGCCGGCGTCGAGCATTTCGCGCACCGGCTCGATCATCGAATACGGCATGGTCACGTGCAGGTCGCCGCCGCCGCCGTCGAGTTCGATATGGAAGGTCGAGACCACCACCGCCTCGCTCGGGCCGACGATGTTGGCCATGGCCGGGTTGACCTCGGAGTTTATGTACTCGAAGTTGACCGGCATGATCGCCTGCCAGGCTTCCTTGAGGTCGACGAAGCACTGGTCGAGGACCATGCGCACGACACGAAGCTCGGTCGGGGTGAACTCGCGCCCCTCGATCTTGGCGTGACGACCGTCGCCGCCGAAGAAGTTGTCCACCAGCTTGAACACCAGCTTGGCGTCGAGGATGAACAGCGAGGTGCCGCGCAGCGGCTTGATCTTCACCAGGTTGAGGCTGGTCGGTACGTACAGCGAGTGCACGTATTCGCCGAACTTCATCACCTGCACGCCGCCCACCGCCACGTCGGCGGAGCGCCGCAGCAGGTTGAACATGCTGACGCGGGTATAGCGGGCGAAACGCTCGTTGATCATTTCCAGGGTCGGCATGCGACCGCGGACGATGCGATCCTGGCTGGTCAGGTCATAGCTCTTGACGCTGCCGGGATCGGCGCTTGATTCGGTTTGCACCAGGCCATCGTCGACGCCATGCAACAGGGCATCGATCTCATCCTGGGACAGCAGGTCCTGCACGGCCATCTTCGGCTCCTACTGCAATACGAAATTGGTGAACAGCAACTGGTCGATGACCAGCTTGCCGACTTCCTTTTGCGCCACTTCCTGGACGCTGGCGGTGGCCTTCTGGCGCAGCATTTCCTGGCCGACCGGGGTCGCCAGCGACTCGAAGGACTGCCCGGAGAAGAGCATGACCAGGTTGTTGCGGATCACCGGCATATGCACCTTGAGCGCCTCGAGGGCGGCCTGGTCGCGGGCCTGCATGGTGATGCTCACCTGCATGTAGCGCTGGCGGCCGTTCTGGTTGAAGTTGACCACGAAGGCCGGCGACATGGATTCGTAGATGGCCGGTTGCTTGACGTTGGCCGCAGCCGCAGCAGGTTCGGCGGCAGGCTTGCTTTCGGACTTGTGCAGGAAGAACCAGGTAGCGCCAACCGACAGGCCGATAGCCAGCAACAGGGCCAGGACCAGCAGCAGGATCAGTTTGAGTTTGCCTTTAACGGCGGGGTCTTTGACTGCTTCGCTCTTCGCCATGCCAATAATCCGTCACTCACAGAAGGTTTGTTCCACTATGGCGTGTGGGCGAGCAAGTGTTATGCCAGTTTCAGGAAGGAACGGAGCGCCGCGCCCCCCCTGTGGGAGCTGGCTTGCCAGCGATGACGGCAGTGAATTCACCATCCAATCGCTGGCAAGCCAGCTCCCACAGGGGTCCGCGCCAGCCTTTAGACGACGTAGTCGACGGTACTGGAGCCGATGACGGTCTGCGGTTCCACCGCCGCGACATCGGTCTCGCCGGCCTCGGCATTGCGCCGCGCCGCCACGCCACTCATCTTCGGCGAATCGTCCTGGCTGGCGCTGTGCTGCTGGCGCTGCTGGTCGGCGACGTTGACGTCCGGCTGGGCCATGCCTTGCTGGCTGAAGAGTTCGCGCAGGCGGTGCACCTGGCCTTCGAGGGCATCGCGCACCCCGGCGTGACCGCTGGCGAAGGTGATCTGGGTCGGCTGATCGACGGCCATGTTCACCTTGATGTCGAGGCGCCCGAGCTCCCTGGGCTCCAGCTGGATATCGGCAGACTTGAGGTTCTGGCTGGACAGGTACATGACCCGGTTGACCAGGCCCTCGGTCCAGCCGCCCTGGTTCATGGCCAGGGGCTGGTGCAGCGGCGCGGGCGCCACGGCATTGGCGGTCTTCGGCGTGACCGCCTGGGTCAGGCTGGCTAGGCGGTTGGCGAAATCGTCGACCCGGGTGTCGCTGCTGGCGCCCTTGAGGTCCTTGAGGCCGTCGTCGATCAGGCCGGCGAAAGCCTTGTCACCGCTTTCGGTCTGGCCGGCATCGGCGTCACCCGGTTGGAGCATCTGCGCCAGTGTATTGACAGCCGGTTGCTGGGCCTGGGCCCCTTCCTGCCCCGGGGTCTTGCTGGCGTGGGCCGAGGTAGTGCCCTGGGCCTGGGCGTTCTGTTCCAGCGCCAGGCGCAGTACCGGCAGATCGGCCAGGGCATCCGCCTCCGGGTCGAAGGCCTGATCATCAGTGACCGCAGGGGTGACCGCCGCCGGCTGCTGGCTGGCCGCCTGGATCACCGGCGCCACCGCTTCGGCCTGGGCCTGGAGCAATTGCGCACCCTGTGCAGCATCGGTCAACTGGCCAGCAACCAGGTTGGCGTCGAGGGATGGCTGGGCATTGGCATCGGCATCGCTCGCATCGCCGCTATCGCCCTGCCCGGTCGCGCCGGCCTGGACTTCATGTTCGTCAGGCAATTCCTTGCCGCCATCGGCAACTTTGCCGGCTTCGGGCTCTTGCGCCTTGCCGCTGTTTGCCGCCGATTTGTCGACGCCCCCACGGCCCTGCGCAGGCACCTCGCTCTTGCCGGCAACCGGCTCCTTGGCCTGCTGCGAATAGACACGGGAAAAGTCCGAACCCTTGTCGTTCAAGCTCTGCGTGGCTTTGTCCAGGGTACCGTTCTGGGACCGTGCGCTCTTGGCGGCAACGCTGGATTGCAGCAATGGGTTTGATGCGACGGGCATGAAAAGGTCTCCGCTACAGAAGCTTGGCATCACGAATAGCGAAGGTTACGCAAAAGTCGCGCCAGGTTGCGCCTGACGCGACGTCGAAGAGCGCAAGCTCAGCTGACCTGCACCCGCTTGCACTCGTCACAAAAGATGTCGTGGACCTCGGCAAACTCCCGCCGTATCTGATCGATCAGGTGCTCGATGCCGAACAGCGAGTGCTGCTGCACCCGCTCTTCCACCTGGCGGCAAAGTTCTGCCAGCTCATGCGCCCCCATGTTGCTGGCACTGCCCTTGAAGCTATGCGCCGCCAACCGCAATTCATCGGCATTGCGGGCGCGAAAGAGGTCGTTCAGCCGCCGCTCGGAGTCGTAGAGGAAGGTTTCCAGCAGCTTGAGGTAGTCGTCCCCCATGACGTCCTGGAGGTCGCTCAATACCTTGCGGTCAACATGAGAATCGGACACTTGTTCACTCCTTGATCAAGACTGCGATTATGCCAGAGCGTCCCAGACGAACTCCACGCGCGCCCGGCGCCCGCCATCGCTCCATTCGGCATGCCGGCCCAGCCGGCGGACCAGATTCAGGCCACGTCCGCTCAGGCGCTGCTCGACAGCAGGCAAGGCGCTCACTTTACCCATGTCGAAGCCGTCGCCGCTGTCCTCGACTTCAATAATGAGACGCCCTCCTCCCTTCCAGGGTTCCACGCGCAGGCTTACGCGGATATGGCCGCTGTCCAGGGCCTGCAGGCGCCGGTCGCGCTCCTGGTAGTAGGTGGTGAAGCCCTGGGCATCGCGCTTGAGCGCGGAGTCCAGGCCCAGCACGCCATGCTCCAGGGCGTTGGAATACAGCTCGTTGAGCACGCTGTACAGGACACCGCTCTGCTTGCGCAGGCCGTGCACCTCCTGCAGCACCTGCATCAACCAGGGCAGCGGGTTGAAACGCTTGAGGGTCCGGGCACGGAACTCGAAGGACAGCGACCAGTCCAGCGGGCTCGACTGGCCGCTGTCGGAGTACATCAACGGCGCTGGCATCAGCCGCTCCGGGGCCACCACGGTGATTTCCAGCAGGCTGGCATCGTCCCGCGCGCGGCCACGGAACGCCTCCAGGGCCAGCAGGACGTCGTCGAACAGATGCTCGGGACGGCGATTTTCGCTGAACACCCGCAGCAGGCGCTCGACGCCGAAAGGCTCATCACTTTCATCGCAGGTTTCCACCACGCCATCGGTCAGCAGGAACAGGCGATCACCCAGGGCCAGCGGCAGCACATCGGTACGTTCGTCGAAGCGTTCAGGCGACAACACCCCCAGCGGCAGGTGCCGCGACACCAGTGGCGTAGCCTGGTCGCCGGAAGCCGGTAACAGATAGCCGTCAGGCATGCCGCCGTTCCAGACCTCCACCACGCGTCGCTCGAAGCTGAGGTTCAGCAGCAACGCGCAGCAGAACATGTCCACCGGCAGGATGCGCTTGAGCTTGGCATTCATCTCGCGCAGGGTTTCCGCCAGGCCGTAGCCCTTGGCCGTCATGCCATGGAAGACTTCGGCCAGGGGCATGGCGCCCACCGCGGCCGGCAGGCCATGGCCGGTGAAGTCACCGAGCAGCACGTGCATGTCACCGGTGGGCGTGAACGCTGCCAGAAGCAAGTCGCCGTTGAACAGTGCATAGGGTGATTGCAGGTAGCGGATGTTCGGCGCACCGAGGCAACCGGCATGGGCGATCTGGTCGAACACCGCCTTGGCCACGCGCTGTTCGTTGAGCAGGTGGTTGTGATGCAGGGCAATCTGGTCGCGCTGTTCCACTACCGTGGCCTGCAGGCGGCGCAGGCGATCCATGGCCTTGATCTTGGCTGCCAGCACCGCCGGGCTGTAGGGCTTGGCGAGAAAATCGTCGCCGCCGGCCTCCAGGCAGCGCACCAGGGCATCGTCTTCGGTCAGGGAGGTGAGAAAGATGATCGGCACAAGCTCCTCGCCGGCCAGCGCCTTGATCTGCCGCGCCGCTTCGAAGCCGTCCATTACCGGCATGACCGCGTCGAGCAACACCAGTTGCGGGCGCTGTTCGGCGAACAGGGCGACCGCCAGCTTGCCGTTCTCCGCGGTCAGCACCCTGTGCCCCTGCTTGCGCACGATGGTAGCCAGCAACAGCCGGTCGGTCGCGCCATCCTCGGCGATCAGGACAGTCAGGGTATGCCCGTCGCTCATGCTGGCGCTCAAGTGATATCGAAGAGTTTTTCGAAGTTGGAGATAGCAAGGATCTTGCGCACATCGGAGTTGGTGTTGATCACCCGGATATTCGAATTGTCGCCACCGGCGTGGTCACGCAGCAGCAGGAGCATGCCCAGGGCGGAGCTATCCAGGTAGGTGGCGTCCTTGAGGTCGACATCGAAGCTGTCGGGGCGCACCGGCGTGCGCTCGTAGGAGTCGCGAAATTCCTGGTGCCTGCCGAAATCGAAACGACCCTTGATGCGGATCGTCAGCTTTTTCCCGTCCTGGGACAACTCGGTTTCAACAGCCATGTTGGCGCTTCCTTCGGAGGTGGCGAGTGCGGTCCTCTAGAAGGTTTAGCAGCCCGCCCGGAGCCCGGCAAGGCAGGCCGACCAGCGCGTGGTGTCAGAATCGATCGTGCCGCGGCAGGCGTTGCGACAGTTCGTCGAGAAGCTTCTGCTCACGCTTGTCCTCCAGCAGCCGGGCTTCCTCGATGTAGCGCTGGACCAGCTTGCGCAGCCCCTCGACCCGGGCGTAGGCCTCCTGCCAGGTGCCGCGGGCGCTATTGAGGTTGTTCTGGTGCCAGACCAGGCTCTGGTGCTGCTGCGCCACCGCCGTGTCGAGCTGCCCGAGGAAACGCTGGAAGCCCACCAGCCATTTGCCCGATACCCCTTGGCTGCCGCGCTGCATCCATTGCTGCTGGTAGTCGCTGCGGAACTGGTCGAGTTCGGCCAGCTTGGCCTGGGCCTGGGCCACCTGCTGCTGGAAGTGCCCGAGACGCTGCGCGGCCTTGCGCTCGGCATCCTCGGCCATCTCCACCACCGGGGCCAGGCGCGCGGCACGACTGGGCTGGGCCATGGCCTATCAGCCTGCCGTCAGCGGCGTGAATACCGCTGCCAGCTGTTCGCGGCTCTGCTCCTGGCTGACGTTCTCGTTCAGCCCCTGGCGCAGGAAGTGCACCAGCCGCGGTTGCAGGGATATGGCCAGGTCGGTTTCCTTGTCGCCGCCGGCCACGTAGGCGCCGACGCTGATCAGGTCGCGACTCTGCGACAGCCGCGACCACAGCTGCTTGAACTGCTGGGCCTGGGTCATCTGCTCGGGCGTGACCACCTGCGGCATGACCCGGCTGATGGAGGCCTCGATATCGATGGCCGGATAATGCCCCTCCTCCGCCAGGCGCCGCGACAGCACGATATGGCCGTCGAGCACGCCACGCGCCGAGTCGGCGATCGGATCCTGCTGGTCGTCGCCTTCGGAAAGCACGGTATAGAAAGCGGTGATCGAACCGCCGCCGGCCTCGCCGTTACCGGCACGCTCCACCAGCTTGGGCAGCTTGGCGAATACCGAAGGCGGGTAGCCCTTGGTCGCCGGTGGCTCGCCGATGGCCAGGGCGATTTCGCGCTGGGCCTGGGCGAAGCGGGTCAGGGAGTCCATCAGCAGCAGGACGTTCTTGCCCTTGTCGCGGAAATACTCGGCGATGCGCGTGCAATACATGGCTGCGCGCAGGCGCATCAGCGGTGCGTCGTCCGCCGGCGAAGCCACCACCACCGAGCGCTTGAGGCCCTCGGTGCCGAGGATATGCTCGATGAACTCCTTCACCTCGCGCCCCCGTTCACCGATCAGGCCGACCACGATGATGTCGGCCTCGGTGAAGCGGGTCATCATCCCCAACAACACCGACTTACCCACGCCGGTGCCGGCGAAGAGGCCCAGGCGCTGGCCGCGGCCGACGGTGAGCAGGCCGTTGATGCTGCGAATGCCGACGTCCAGGGGCTGGCTGATGGGGTCGCGGTTAAGGGGGTTGATGGTCGGGCCGTCCATCGGCACCCAGTCCTCGGCCTTCATCCCGCCCTTGCCGTCGAGGGCCCGACCGGCGCCGTCGAGGACACGGCCGAGCATGCTCATGCCCATCGGCAGGCGGCCGCTGTCGTCGAGCGGCACCACCCGCGCCCCCGGGGCGATACCGGCGACACTGCCCACCGGCATGAGGAACACCTTGCCTCCGGCAAAGCCCATGACCTCGGCCTCGACTTCCACCGGGTGATAGCTGTCGTCATTGATGACCTTGCAGCGGCTGCCTACCGCAGCGCGCAGGCCTTCGGCCTCCAGGGTCAGGCCGACCATGCGCAACAGGCGGCCTTCCACGACTGGCTGCTGAGGCAGGCTGATGGCGTCGGCGTAGGTACCCAGGCGCCTGGCGAAGCTGGTGCGGTCAAGGCGCATCGCTGGCTTCCGTTTCCTCGACCGGCGCCTTCTTGTCCTGCAACTGGAAATGCAGGTCCGGCGCAGCCGGATGCAGCCCCTGGTCATGCAATTGGTCGAACAGTTGCTTGAGCGCTTTCTCGAGGCGGGTTTCCATGGTCGCGTCGATACGGCTGTGGGCGGTCTCGATCCAGCAGCCGCCAGGCTGCAGCGAGTCGTCTTCGAGCAGACGCCAGTTTTCCTGATGCCGCGCGCGCAGGGCCTTGGCCAGCTCGAAATCCTGGGGATTGAGGTGAATGCGAATGTTCTCGGCGCCCATGGGCAACAGCTTCAGGGCTTCGCGCAGGACATGGGTGATCTGGCTGGAATCGGTCTTCAGCTCGCGGCCGACGACCTCGCGGGCAATATGGCTGACCAGGTGCACGAGATGCTTTTCGATCTGCGCGTCCTGCTCGGCGATAGGGTCGAGCAAATGGCCCATCAGTTGCTCAAGGCTTTCCAGGCGCGCGTTCAGGGCCACTTCGGCCTCCTGGCGAACCTTGAGCTGGGTGCCATGGAAACCTTCGCGCTCGCCCGTGGCGAAGCCCTCGTTGTAGGCCTCCTGGCGAATGCTCTCGAGTTCTTCGAGGGTCAGCGGCTGGACTTCCTCCAGCGGCACTTCCTCGACCTCCTCGGCGACCTCCTCGGGCTCAGGCTCGGGTTCCGGCTCCGGCTGCGGGTCGAAACTGGGCAGTGCCCAGCGGTCGAAACCCTCGACGTCGCGGGCGCGGATCAGTTCACTCAGATGTTCGTTGGTCGACATGATTCCATGCGCTCTCAAGTCGGGTTAAAGATGACAGAAGCCCAGGCACGACCCGGGCTTGACGTCCAAACCCAAGCTGCCTGGCAATCGGCGCCGCCCCGCAGGACCGGCGCCGACGCATCAGATCATCTCTTCGGCACCTTTGCCGCCCAGCACGATCTCGCCGGCTTCGGCCATGCGACGGGCGATGGTGAGGATTTCCTTCTGCGCCGTCTCGACGTCGCTGACGCGCACCGGCCCCTTGGCTTCCAGGTCGTCGCGCAGCAGCTCGGAGGCACGCTTGGACATGTTCTTGAAGATCTTGTCCTTGACCTTTTCGTCCGCGCCCTTGAGCGACACCACCAGCACATCGGAGGAGACTTCGCGCAACAGGGCCTGGATGCCGCGGTCGTCGACATCGGCCAGGTTGTTGAAGACGAACATGAGGTCTTCGATCTGCTCGGAAAGATCGCCGTCGATCTCGCGGATCGCGTCCATGAGCTGCCCTTCGACCGAACTGTCGAGGAAGTTCATGATGTCTGCGGCACGCTTGATACCACCCAGGGTGGTACGGGCGGCATTCGAGTTGCCGGAGAACTGCTTCTCGAGGATCTGGTTCAGTTCCTTCAACGCCGCCGGCTGCACGGTGTTCAACGACGAGACGCGCAGGATGATGTCCAGGCGCACCTTATGGTCGAAGTTGCCGAGGACTTCCCCGGCCTGGTCCGGATCGAGATAGGCCACGACGATCGCCTGGATCTGCGGGTGTTCGTAGCGAATGACGTCGGCGACGGCGCGAGGTTCCATCCACTTCAGGCTGTCCAGACCACTGGTATTGCCGCCCAGCAGGATGCGGTCGATCAGGCCGTTGGCCTTGTCCTCGCCAAGGGCCTGGGTCAGCATCTTGCGGATATAGCCGTCGGAGCCGACGCCCAGGCTGGTCTGGTCGCCGACGATCTCGACGAACTCGCTCATCACCTGCTCGACCTGCTCGCGATGGACGTTGCCCATCTGCGCCATGGCCACGCCCACGCGCTGGACCTCCTTCGGCCCCATGTGCCGAAGTACCTGCGCAGCGTCGGTCTCGCCCAGCGACAACAGCAGGATGGCTGCCTTGTCGACACGGGTCAGCTTGGAAGTCAGGGCTCGATTGTCACTCATCGGCGTTGATCCACTCTTTCACGACCTGGGCCACGCGACCCGGGTCTTCTGCCACCAGACTCTTGATAGCGTTGAGCTGGGCGTCATAGCCCTCGCTCGGACTAGGCAAGAGGATGCTTTGCGGACCACCCAGGCTGACACGGTCGCTCGGCATATCGCCGTCCAGCCCGATCATGCCGCCCAGTTCCATGTCGCTGTCGCTGCCGGACTGCTTGCCGCCGCCGGTGATGTTGTTGAGCACCGGCCGCAGGACCCCGAACACCAGCACGAGGATGAACAGCACGCCCAGCACTTGCTTGACGATGTCCCAGAACCACGGCTGCGAATAGAACGGGATCTCGGTGATGGCCTCGCCACGGTCGGCGGCGAACGGCACGTTGATCACGCTGACGCTGTCGCCGCGGCTGGCATCGAAGCCTACCGCGTCCTGGACCAGGCGGGTAAAGCGCGCCAGGTCCTCGGCGCTCCATGGCACCGTGGTGGCATTGCCGTTGGCCGGGTCGATCTTGACCTGGTCATCGACCACCACCGCGACCGACAGGCGGGTCAGGCGACCCTGCTGCTGGCGGGTATGGCTGATGGAGCGGTCCAGCTCGAAGTTCTTGGTCGACTGGATGCGCTTGTCCGAAGGATACGGCGCCAGCATCGGCTGCCCGGTGGCCGGGTCCATGACCTGCTGGCCGTTGGCATCGAGCAGCGGCTGGCCCGGCTGGATCGCCGCTGCGGCACCGGGCGCAGCGCCACCGGTGGTCTGCGGCGCCGAAGCCGGCCCGGGAGGCTGGTTGCTCAACGCGCCGGGCACGCCCTGCGGACCGGAACTGCTGGAGCGCTGCTCGTTGACCGACTGCTCGCTGCGCAAGGCAGGCTGGTCGGGGTTGAACTGTTCGGCGGTGGACTCGACGGCACTGAAATCGACGTCGGCAGAGACCTCGGCCTTGTAGCGATCGTTACCCAGGACAGGCTGCAGGATGTTGTGCACCCGCTGGGTCATCAGCCCTTCCATGCGCCGGGTGTAGTCGAACTGCTTGCCGGCCACGGTGAGCTCGGTGTTTTCCAGCTGGCTGGACAACAGGTTGCCTTTCTGGTCGACCACGGTGACCTGGGACTTGTCCAGCTCCGGAACGCTGGTCGCCACCAGGTTGACGATGGCCATGACCTGCCCGGCTTCCAGGGAACGCCCCGGATACAGCTCGACCAGCACCGATGCGCTCGGCTTGCGCTCGTCACGGACGAACACCGAGCTTTTCGGGATCGCCAGGTGCACGCGGGCCGCCTTGACATTGCTCAGGGCCGAGATGGTCCGCGCCAGCTCGCCTTCCAGGCCGCGACGGTAGCGGGTGGCCTCCATGAACTGGCTGGTGCCAAGGCCCTGTTCCTTGTCGAGGATCTCGAAGCCGACGTTGCCGTCGCTCGGCGCCACGCCGGCAGCGGCAAGCTTCAGGCGGGCACGGGAAATGTCATCGGCCTTTACCAGCAATGCACCGGAATTGGGCTCGACGTTGTAGGGGATGTCTGCGGCAGCGAGGGTTTCCATGACCTGCTTGGTGTCCATGCCGGACAGGCTGCCATACAGCGGACGGTAGTCCGGCTGCTGCGACCAGAGGACCACGGCGAAACCGATGGCCACGCTGGCAGCCAGGCCGACCAGCAGGCCGATCTGCCGCAGCATGGGCATCTGCGAAATGTTTTCCAGGAACGACATGCCGAACAGCGGCGGCTTGGGCGCTGGCGGGCTGCCCTTGGCGGGCACGTTATCGACGACTGCATCGGCCATGAATCAAATCCCGCCTTAAACCGGCATCTGCATGATGTCTTGATACGACTGCACGAGCTTGTTGCGCACTTGCGTGAGGGCCTGGAACGAGACGCTGGCTTTCTGCGAGGCGATCATCACGTCGGTCAGGTCGACGCCGCTCTTGCCGATTTCGAAGGCATTGGCCAGTTGGGTGGACGCCTGCTGGGTGTCGTTGACCTTGTTGATGGCCTGACCCAGCATATCGGCGAAACTGCTCTGGCCCAGTTCGGCAGGTGCCTGCACGGACTTCGAGCCCGACATGGCTTCCGCCTGCATGGCGCGCATGTCCAGCATCAACCGATTGAATTCAACACCTTGGCTCATGAACTTCTCTCTCCGGGGGCCCGCATTTTTTTGACACTCACGCAGCAGCTGAAACAGGACATAGCAACAAGAGTGCCAGCTAGCCCCAACGATTTTGCGAAACCATCACCAACATCCCTCAAAGCCCCGTGGCATAAAGGCTGGCCTCCACATCGAGGCCTGCATCGCGCATTTGTGCCAGTTTGTAACGCAAGGTCCTCGGACTGATCCCGAGACGCTCGGCAGCCTCCTTGCGACGGCCACGCTCGGCGCGAAGGGTGTCGATGATCATCTGGAACTCATGCCGGCGCAAGTCGTCTCCCAACCCGCCCGCCTCGTCTGCCACGGCAACCGCCTGCGGCGCTGCAGGCCGCGTCGCCTGCGGGGTCGAGGACAAAACCGGGAGTGCACCGGCAAGACAGAAATCCGCCGCTGCGATCACCCCGCCCTGCTGCAGGATCAAGGCGCGCTGGATCGCGTTGTCCAGCTCGCGCACGTTGCCCGGCCAGGCATAGCCTTGCAGGCAGGCCCTGGCTTCCTCGGAGAGCCTAACCGGTGCGTGCTTCATTTTATTGACGTGGCGCAAGAGCAAACGCTCGGCCAATGGCAGAATATCGGCGCTCCGCTCCCTGAGCGGTCGCCAGGCCAGCGGGAACACCGACAGGCGATAGAACAGGTCTTCGCGGAAACGCCCCGCCGCAACTTCGCCCGCCAGGTCACGGTTGGTCGTGGCAACCACACGGATATCCAGGGCAATCGGCTTGCGTCCGCCGACCCGCTCCACTTCCCTTTCCTGCAACACACGCAGCAGCTTGGCCTGCAGGCCCAGGGGCATCTCGGAAATCTCGTCCAGCAACAACGTACCGCCGTCGGCCTGCTCGAACTTGCCTGCCTGCGCCGCAATGGCACCGGTGAACGACCCTTTTTCGTGACCGAACAGCGTCGCCTCGAGCATGTTGTCGGGGATCGCCGCACAGTTGATCGCCACGAAAGGCTGCCCGGCCCGGGGCGACTGCTGGTGAATGTAGCGGGCCAGGACTTCCTTGCCGGTACCCGACTCGCCGGAAATCAATACGGTGGAATCGCTGCGCGCGACCCGCGCGGCCAGCTCCAGCAATTGCGCGCTGGAGGGTTCCAGGGCCACAGGGCCTTCGGCATCGGCGGCGCCGACGGCACCGAGGGCATGACGCGCGACCAGTTCCAGCAGGGCCTTCGGCTCGAAAGGCTTGACCAGGTAATCGGCAGCGCCCTGGCGCATCGCATCCACCGCCCGCTCCACCGCCGCATGGGCAGTCATCAGCAGGACCGGCAACTGTGGCTGGCTGGCGCGCAGGCGCGCGAGCAACTGGTGCCCGTCCATCCCGGGCATGTTCACGTCGCTGACCACCAGGTTGAACGGTTCGGCAGCCGCCATTTCCAGGGCATCCTCGGCGCAACCGGCTGCCCGCCAGGCGAAGCCGCCCAGCTCCAGGGTATCACCCAGGGCCTGGCGCAATGCGCGATCGTCTTCGACCAGCAATACCTTGATCACGCTCATGCCGACACCCCGCACAGACCGTCGATAAGCGGCAGACTGACAATCGCACAGGTTCCCCGGCCCGGACGCGAACGCAGGTGCAACTCGCCCTGGTGCGCCCTGGCAACTGCCTTGACCACCGCAAGGCCCAGGCCGGTACCGGTGGCCTTGGTGGTCAGGAAAGGTTCGCCGAGGCGTCGCAGCAATGCGCCGTCGATGCCGCTGCCGGCATCACTGATGCACAGGCGCAGGGTGGTGTCGCGACGGTACAGGTGAATTTTCAGGCGGGCGCTGCCGGAGCTGGCCTGCAAGGCGTTCTCCAGCAGATTGAGCAGCGCACCGACCAGGGTGTCGCGGTTGCACAGCAGCTCGCCCAGATGACTGTCGCACTGCCAGCGCACGCTGTGCCCCTGGACCTGGGTCTGCGCCGCCTGCTGCAAGGCCTGGAACAAGGCCTTCGGGGTCAGGCGGTCGGTCAGCGGCAGCTCGCCGCGGGCGAACACCAGCATGTCGCGCACCTGGTGCTCCAGTTCATGCAGGCGCTCCTTGAGACTGCCGGCGAAACGCTGGCGGGTTTCCAGGGGCAGGTCCTGCCCGGCCAGATGGCTGGCGTAGAGCATCGCGGCAGAGAGCGGCGTACGGATCTGGTGGGCCAGGGAGGCGACCATGCGGCCAAGGGTGGAAAGGCGCTCGTGGCGGGCCAGGCGGTCTTGCAGATGACGGGTCTCGGTCAGGTCGTTGAGCAGCACCAGCTGGCCGGGCTCGGCATCCAGGGAGCGGGTGGAAATGGACAGCCGGCGGCCGTCGCGCAGGGAGATCTCGTGACCGTCATCCTCGCGAGGCGCGAAGCAGCGGGCGATCACCTGGCGCCACAGCTCGCCGACCAGCGGCGCGCCGAGCAACTCGCAGGCTGCCGGGTTGGCTTCACGCACCAGGCCATGACCATCGATGACGATGACGCCGCCGGGCAGCAGGTCGAGCAGGTTCTGCAGACGGTTGGCCAAGCGCTCCTTTTCCGCCAGCTCGGCCATCCGCTGGGCGCTGACCACTTCAAGCTCGCCCTTGAGTTCGGTGACCCGTGCTTCGAGCAGGTTATAGGACTGGCTGAGCTGGGTGGACATCTGGTCGAACAGGGCAAACGCCTGCTCCAGGCCGACGCGGCCCTGCTGCTCGGCAGCATCCGGACGTTGCGGCTCGGGTGAAGTGATGGCGGCGTGGGGCATCGTGCTCTCTCGCATGGCTTACCGTCATAAAACGGTATGTTGAAAGCGGTATAGCAATAGCCATGCCGGAAACTTTTGCGGCATGCCCGGCGAAAACGACAAGGCCCGCATGGCGGGCCTTCACCGGACAAAAAGAAAGGTTTTAACACAGCGGCCCCCGTTGGCCGCCAGAAGCAGGCGTCAATCCTCCGCCTGCTCGTCCCCATCGCGACGGCTCATGCCGTACTTGCGCATCTTTTCCACCAGGGTGGTGCGGCGAATGCGCAGGCGCTCGGCGGCCCGCGCGACGATGCCGCTGGCATCGTCCAGCGCCTGCTGGATCAGTCCTTGCTCCAGGCTGCCGAGGTAATCCTTCAGGTCCAGGCCTTCCGGCGGCAACATGGCGTTGGTCGGGAAGCTCGGCGCATGGCCGTTGATAACCACGCGCCCCTCCAGGTCGGAGCGCAGGCTGTCCACCAGTTGCTCGTCTTCGTCGTCGACATAGCGGAATTTCTTCGGCAGCTCGGCAACCCCGATCACACCATAGGGATGCATGATCGCCATGCGCTCCACCAGGTTGGCCAGCTCGCGGACATTGCCTGGCCAGCCGTGGCGGCAGAGCGACATGATCGCCGCCGAGTTGAAGCGGATCGATCCGCGCTTTTCATGCTCCATGCGCGAGATCAGTTCGTTCATCAGCAGCGGGATGTCTTCCACCCGTTCGCGCAGCGGGGCCATCTCGATGGGGAACACGTTCAGGCGGTAATACAGATCTTCGCGGAACGAACCCACCTCGATCATGCTTTCGAGATTCTTGTGGGTCGCAGCAATGATCCGTACGTCGATGCTCTGGGTCTTGTTGCTGCCGACCCGCTCGAAGGTGCGCTCCTGCAGCACGCGCAGCAGCTTGACCTGCATCGGCAGCGGCATGTCGCCAATCTCGTCGAGGAACAGGGTGCCGCCGTTGGCGAGCTCGAAGCGTCCGGCGCGACTGGTGATTGCCCCGGTGAAGGCGCCCTTCTCATGGCCGAACAGCTCGCTTTCGAGCAGCTCCGCAGGGATCGCACCGCAGTTGACCGGCACGAACGGCGCTTCTCGGCGCTTGGAGTGGTAGTGCAGGTTGCGCGCCACCACTTCCTTGCCGGTTCCGGACTCACCGAGGATCAGCACGCTGGCGTCGGTGTCGGCGACCTGCTGCATCATTTGCCGCACGTGCTGGATAGCCCGGCTGGTGCCGACCAGGCTGCGGAACAGGTTCGGCTCGCGTTGCCGCCCGCGCTCACGGGCTTGGTCGTACATCTCGCGATAAACCTGGGCGCGATGCAGCGAATCCAGCAACTTGCTGTAGCTCGGCGGCATTTCGAGGTTGGACAGAACACGGCGACGCAGCTCTTCCGGAAGCTCCAGCGAAGAAAATTCACCTAAAAGCAAAACAGGAAGGAACTCATCCCATGCAGCCACTGTCTTAAGCAAGCCCAGAACGCTGGCCGGCGAATTTACAGCGCCAATGAGGACACAGAGGACTTCACGACTGGACGATAACGACTCGACAACCTGCTCCCAGTCATGACTGGAGCACGGCAGATTTTCTTCCCCAAGAAAATTCAACACCACCGCCAGGTCACGGCGGCGAGCACTATCGTCATCGATCAGGAGAATTTTGGTTTCACGCCACATGCAATAGCAACTTCCCTAGTCAACTCGAGGCCCGTCGAAGGGCATGCTCGACATCATTCCGACTGAACGGTCAGTGTTCCGACGTCTGAAATTAAAAAACAGCCACTAGTTAAGTCAAAAAACCTTTAATAGTCAAATTTATGGCGCATTGCTGATTTTCGATCATCAGTCAGCGGTACAGATGGTATACCTTTGTCGCCTGTTGCGCCTGCTTGATCTTTGACATCTCGTCGGCAATTGCCTGACGCTCTTCCGTCGCCACATCGATCAGCTGCCGATACACCCCCAGCAGGTTCTGGAGGTTGTCGCGCAGCGCCTCCTCGTCGACCACTTCCGCGCTCATCACTTCGTCCATGCAGGCACGGCAAGCCTGGTCCAGCTCGCCCACCGCCTCCCAGTCGCGATTGGCCAATGCACCCACCAAGGCTTCCCGGGTTTCCTCGATACGCTTGAGTACGGCACTCATCACGACATCCTCATCGCAACTGGTTATTGTGGGGCGACCGCGTCCCAGCCTTCCTTGACCGTGGTCAACAGATCGGCCACTTCGTCCAGGGCGCCAATGTCATTGTTGATATTGGCATCGCACAGCCGACGGGTCATATACAGGTAGAGGGCATCGAGACGCTCCAGTTCCGGCGTCATGTTGTCGCGATCCAGGCCTTCCCGCAGTCCGCCGACAATACCGATGGCCTTGCCGATGGCGATGCCCTTGCCGGCCAGGTCCTTGCGCTCCAGGGCGCCCCTGGCCTGGGCGATGCGATCCAGACCGCCTTCCATGAGCATTTGCACCAGGCGGTGCGGGCTGGCTTCGGAGGTCTGCGCCTGGGCGCTGATTTTCTGATATTGCCGAAGGGCCAACATCGGATTCATGTTCGTACCTCAACACAATGGCTTGCTGTATGACCGGGTTATCGACCCGGCGTCAAAAAACTTTAGTCACCATGAAAAAAGCCCGACATGCGGAGATAACATTGTCGGGCTTTTGACGCCAGCAAAAAGTCAGGAATTCTTCTGCTGCGCGGCCATGGCACTGAAGATGGACGTGATGTTGTCGCGCTGGGCGTTCAACTGACCCACCAGGGTATCCATGGTGTTGTACTTCTTGGTCAGCGAAGCAGTTAGCGAGGTGATCCGCGCATCCAGGCTCGACTGCTGGGTGGCCAGATTCTTCTTGGTGCTCTCGAGGATCTTCGAACGGTCGGCGAGCAGGCCGTCGGACTGGGTGTAAGGCTCCAACGCCTTGGTCAGGCGGTTGGCGAGCCCTTCATCACCCGAGAACATGCTCTGGATTTCGCCACCAAGCTTCTGGGTATCCAGCGCTGCCGTGAGCTTGGTGCTGTCGAGCTCCAGCAGACCGGTGCTTTGCACGGTGTTGATGCCCAACTGCGACAGCACTTTCAGCGAACCATTGCCGCCGGTACTGGAGACCACCAGCTCGTTGCGCAGGGCCGAGAGCATGCCCCGAGCCAACGAGTCGCCCGCCAGCGCAGGCGCGGTACCCAGGCTGCCGTCGGCATTCTTCGGCGTCTGGCTCAGGCCGTTGATGGTGGTGACCAGCGCGTTGTAGGCATCGACAAAGCTCTGCACCGATTTTTTCAGGCCGTCACTGTTGGTGGCTACGGTGATGGTGGTTTCGGCACCCTTGGCGACCAGTTCGAGGGTCAGGCCGCTGACTGCGTTCTCTACCTTGTTTGACTTGCTGGTCAGCACCATGCCATCGACCGAATACTCGGCATTCTTGGCCAACGCAGTAATGAAGCCAGCGCCCGCCCCCGACATCTGGGTCTCGCCATCGATGACCAGCTCGGGAATACCGGCGACGGAGATGTCCGAGCCCAGGCCGGTGGTGGTGGACGTCAGCACCAGGCGCGAGCCCTGGCCATCATTGATGATGTTGGCACTGATACCCTTGGCGCTCAGGGCACTGTTGATCGCGTCGCGGGTGGACTGCAGGGTCGCGTCGGCACCGATCTCGACCTTGTAGACGGTACCGTTCTGGGTGATTTCCAGGGTGCCCTGGCTGATCGCGTCGCTACTGCTGGCAAAACGCTGGCTGGCTACCTTGGAGGCCGTCGCCAATTCGTTGACCTTCACCGCGTAGCTGCCGCCTACCGCAGTACTGCTCGCCGTCGCCTTGACCAGTTTGTCGTCGGCCGAAGTGGCGGAGTAGCCAATGAACTGCGGTGTCGTGGTGCTGCCGAGCTTGCTCAGGGCGGTGGTGAAGGTGGTCAGCGCGCTCTTGAGACTGCCGATCGCCGAAATCGAGGCCGTGTTGGCCTTGGTCTGCCGGTCGATCTGGTTCTGTTTGGGCGTTTTTTCGGCATCCGCCAGGGCCTTGACGATTGCAGAGGTATCCAGACCACTGCCGAGGCCGAGGGCAGGCAAAATCGGACTTGCCATTACATTCTCCTTTTCCTGGCTTGCGCCAAACGCTTGAACATTACCCGATGACGCGGTTTTGTATCAAATTTCGTACCGCTTTCAGACTTTCTCGTCGAAAAGCAGGCTGTTGACGTCTTGCAGGCTCTTTGCCAGTTCCAGGGCGGTTTCGGACGGAATTTGCCGAATCACTTCGCCACTGTCACGGGCAACGACCTTGACGACAGTCGTTCCGGTGGATTCGTCCACCGAAAATTCCAGGTTGCGCTGCAACGACTGGACGTAATCCTGTAGACCCTTGACTGCTTCCTGCAGGCTGGCATCGGAGTCTTGCTTGTCTTTATCCACTGCCGCGAGTTCCGGCCTGGCATGGACCTTTTCGGACGCACCCTGTTCAGCAGCTTTTTCCTGCTGGGCTGCAGCTGCCGCTGGAGCCGGGTAAGACGCGTTCAACCTGACGCTCATGTCCATCGCCCATCACCTCCAAAGTAAAAAGCGAGGGAATGCTCGCGCACCCCCTCGCTCTTCATCGTAGCTATTACTGAAGCAGTTTCAGTACAGCGGATGGCAGTTGGTTGGCCTGGGCCAGAACTGCGGTGGACGCTTGCTGCAGGGTTTGCTGCTTGGTCAGCTGAGCGGTTTCCGAAGCGAAGTCGGTGTCCTGAACACGGCCCATGGCAGCAGCCGAGTTCTCGTTCATGCTCTGCAGGTTGTTGATGGTGGACTGGAAGCGGTTCTGGATAGCACCCAGCTCGGACTTCTTGTCGTCAACTTTTTGCAGTGCCGCGTCGATGGCAGTGATCGCGCCGTCAACAGCGGTGTGGACTGCGGAGTCCGAAGTACCGGAAATTGCCAGGGCACCAGTACCAACAGCCAGGGCGGTAGCCGCGAAGCTGGAAGTCATCGACACGCTCAGGATCTGGCTGGTGCCAGTCATTGCACCGACCTGGAACTCCATGGTGCCAGCGGAACCGTTCAGCAGTTGCTTGCTGGTACCGAAGGTGGTGGAGGTGGCGATACGGGTGATTTCGTCGGACTTGGCCGCGAACTCTTTGTTCAGCGCCGCACGTTCAGTGGTGCCGTTCGAGTCGTTACGGGCTTGCAGAGCCAGTTCACGCATACGCTGCAGGATGTTGGTGATTTCCGACAGAGCGCCTTCAGCGGTCTGGGTGATCGAGTTGCCGTCGTTGGCGTTCTTGATCGCAACAGTGGTACCGGTGACCATGGTTTGCAGCTTGTTGGCGATCTGCTGGCCAGCAGCGTCGTCCTTGGCGCTGTTGATACGCAGGCCGGACGACAGGCGGGTCATCGAGGTGCTCAGCGCTTCGGAAGCTTTGTTCAGGTTCTTCTGCACGCCCAGCGAAGTGGTGTTGGTGTTAACGGTTAATGCCATGACGAATTCCTCGTTGGATGGATACTGCGGCTTCCGGCCCTGGCATCCGCCGGGTGTGGCCTAGAGAACCTTCGTAATGTTTATCGTCGTCTTGGCGGGTTGCTTTAGGGTTTTTTCAAAAAAAAATGCCATCACACCGCCACCCCTTGAAAATCAGGCACTTGCCCCTGTTCGCAGGCACCCCGGGAGGCAACGTCTATGTGATGGCCATCACACTTCAGCGCGGAGCTGCCTGCTCGATCAGGTTCGGCAGTTCGTACTCGAGGCTGTCGGCCAGGGAGAGCCAGTCCTGGCGTTGCTGCGCTGCCAGCATTTCACTGAAAAGCGCGGCAAACGCTTCCTGGGTAGCCCCTGGCGCCAGCGCGAACAGCGCCGGGGCTGCGGCGAACAGCTCCACCATCGCCACCGCCGCCTCGATATCGCGGCCCAGGCGAAACAGCCCGGCACACTGCCGGGCGCTTTCTTGCATCGTCCTCATTGGCAGAACGCCTCATCGAAGGTGGTACCGGCGATCAGCGCGCCGGCGCGACTGGTGTTGCGGAACGCCACCTCGGGATGACGGGCGATAAAGCGCTCCAGCTCGATCAGGTAGCCGCGAAAATTCAGCTGGGTCCGCACCCGCTGGCCATTGCCGTCCAATACCCAGTGACGGGCCACGGACACTTGCGGGCCCAGCATGCCGTCGTCCCAACCGGTGTGGGTGCGATTTCCGGGGAAGGCAAAGTCGGCGCCGAACAGCGTGATGCGGCGCATGCCCATCTTGACCGCCAGGTCGGCCGCCGGATGGATGACGCTACCCCCCACGAACAAATGGCCCCGGGGAATCGCCTCGCGCACCCGGTCGTACAGGGCACTGCCGGAGTAGGCGGCATAACGGGGACCGCGCCAGCCCGCCACGGTGTCGACATCGAGCATCGGCATGTACACCAGCGAGGTGTTCGCCGAAGCCTCGGGCGGCAGATGATGCAGGCGGATCTTGTGGTCGACGCTGACCACGATATCCGGCTCGATGCCGGCTGCCAGCAGCGGCTTGTAGGCCGTATCGACGGCAATGAACAGCGGGCGCCCGGGATCGGCATGAATACGCTTGAGCGCGGCCAGGTGGCCTTGCAGGGTCGGGCCGGTGGCAATGACGAAGGCCTCCTGCCCTGCCCGGCTGCCGAACAGTTCGGCAACGTCCCGGTCGCTGCGCAATAGCGGCAGGCTTTTTTCCAGCAACTCGACAAGATGAGGGTCAGCGGTATCGAAACTGGTGTTGTTGAACGCCAGGTGGGTTTCGCTCACCAGACGGTCGCGGATCTTCGCGTTGAAGTCGTCGGCCAGCGCCAGCTCCGCCGGCAAGGCGAAGTACGGCAGCGCGATTTCCCCGGCCTCTGCAGCGTAGGCAAGCTCGACCCGTGGATCGGCGAGCCATGGGCTCTGGTCCAGAAGACGCAAGACCAGCGCGAACAGGGCGCCGTTGAGGATGTGCACATGCAGGCGCTGCACGCCAGGACGCTGCAACAGGGCGTTCTGCAGATCGCCCAGGCCGGTACCGTAGAGGTTGAGGTGGGCGCTCTGGGGCAGGCTGTCGGCCTGGAACTGCGCCTCGGCCAGGCGATCATGACGGCTGCTGAGCTGGATGCCGTCGACACTCAGGGTCGAACCCAGGCCCTGGACCAACACTGCATCGATGCCGTCGCAGTCCTCACGCACGATGCGCTCGAACAGCGACGGCCAGCGAGCCTGGATGATTTCGGCGTTACGCTGGAAAAACTCGCTCATGGTGAGCATCCCTTGCCTGCGAAACGCCGAAGATTACCCTGCGCCGGGTTTCAGGTCACGGTCGATGAAGAATCGCCGAGCCCCACGAAAGGCCCACGCCGAAACCGCTCACTGCAACCCGCTTCCAGGTAGTGTCCAGCGCGTGTTTTTCCAGGAGCAGGGGAATGCTCGACGACACGGTATTGCCGGTCTCGACCATGTCCTTGACGAACTTCTCCGGTTTGTCTTCGAAACGCCGCGCCACGGCATCGACGATCGCCGCGCTACCCTGGTGGATGCAGAAGGCGTCGATATCGTCCGCCGCCAACCCGGATTGCTCCAGCAACTCGTGCAGGTGCGCGGGCACCTTGAGCAAGGCGAAGTTGAACACCTGGCGGCCGTTCATGAAGAACACGCCATCGGTGACCTTCAGGTGCGGCGCACCGGAACCGTCAGTGCCGAACGCCGACTTGCCAAGGGCCCAGACCGGATCCTCGCCCATCCAGGTGGCGGTGGCGGCATCACCGAAAAGCATGGTGGTGTTGCGGTCTTCCGGATCGACGATCTTCGAATACGGATCAGCAGTGACCAGCAGGCCGTTCTTCAGCCCGGCGGCTTCCATGAAGCCCTTCAGCGCGTAGATGCCGTAGACATAACCGGAACAGCCCAGGGAAATGTCGAAGGCCGCGACACGGGTCGGCAGGCCGAGTTTGTCCTGGACGATGGCAGCAGTATGCGGCAGGCCTTCGGCGTCGCCGTTCTGGGTGACGACGATCAGGGCGTCGATGGAATCGCGGGACAGGCCCGGGTTGGCGGCGAACAGGGCATTGACCGCCTCGACGCACAGGTCGGAGGTTTCCTGTTCGTCGGATTTGCGAGGCAGGAAGGCCGAGCCGATCTTGCCGAGGATGAACTCCTCATCCTTGCCGAACTTGGCGCCTTGTGCGTAGTTGTCCAGGCCGGCGGCCGGAACGTAGCTCGCAATGCTTTTTATGCCAATCATCATGGCTTCCCAATAAAAAACCGCTGAATATCACCGCTCGCATGATTCGAGGGGCGCCAGAAAACAGGAATTTGCGCCATCCGCTGGACTGGATGGCGATGGCAGCGCCGGTGACACGGCCCGTCGCTGCCGGTAACGATAGAGACACAGATGTCCGTCATGACCAATAGGTCACGGATTTTCACAGACAATGGCACATTTTCCTAGGGTCGCGGCTGGATTACGGTGGTGAAGCCACTATGGCTATCGCTGGCAAGCCAGCTCCCACAGGTTTCTCGGCCAACCGCGGGTTTTGTGTTCGACACGGTTACTGTGGGAGCTGGCTTGCCAGCGATTGCGGTGGTGCGGCCACTATCGTAATCGCGGGTGAACCCCGCAGGGTCAGTGATGCTTATTCGACCAGCGACCAGTCCAGCGCCGTACCGCGCTTGAGCGGTTGCCTGGCCTTGCGTCCGAGCAGGGATTCCAGGTGCTTGGGCGGCAGGCCCAGCCCCGGTCGAATGGCGCGCACATTACTGGTATCGAAAACCTCGCCAACGGCCATGTCGCGCACAACGTACAACGAACGGCGAAAGCGTTTCGATGCTTGCTCGGCCTGGGTCGCGCCATAGCGCACCTGGCCAAGCGACTGCCAGGCGCGCGCGGTTTCCTCGACAAGGCTGGCCAGTTCCGCCGGCTCCAGGGAGAACGCCGCGTCCACCCCACCCTCGGCTCGGCTGAGGGTGAAATGCTTTTCCACCACGCTGGCGCCCAGGGCCACCGCCGCCACCGAAGCGCCTACCCCGAGGGTGTGGTCAGACAGGCCGACCTCGCAGCCGAACAACTCGCGCAGATGAGGAATGGTGCGCACGTTGCTGTTTTCCGGACTGGCCGGATAGGTGCTGGTGCACTTGAGCAAGACCAGGTCGCGACAGCCGGCCTCACGCGCCGTCCGCACGGTTTCATCCAGCTCGGCGAGGCTGGCCATGCCGGTGGAGATGATCATCGGCTTGCCGGTTGCCGCCACCTTGCGGATCAACGGCAGGTCGGTGTTTTCAAAACTGGCGATCTTGTATGCCGGTACGTCGAGGCTTTCGAGAAAGTCCACGGCGCTCTCGTCGAACGGCGTGGAAAAAGCCAGCATGCCCAACTCGCGGGCGCGCCGGAAAATCGGCGCATGCCAATCCCAGGGTGTATAGGCCTGCTGGTACAAGGCATACAGCGTCGAGCCCGCCCACAGGCTGTTGGCATCCTCGATGAAGAACTCGCCGTGGTTCAGGTCGAGGGTCATGGTTTCGGCAGTATAGGTCTGCAACTTCAGGGCATGGGCTCCCGCCCGCGCCGCGGCCTCGACAATCTGCAGGGCACGCTCCAGCGACTGGTTGTGGTTGCCGCTCATCTCGGCGATGACAAAAGGCGCAGCATCGGTACCCACACGCCGCCCCCCCAGATCAAAACTGCTCATGCGAAAAATCCTTGAATAACCGTTCGAAATGGCGTTCCGACCGGGAGTAGCCGGCACCACGAAAAAGCTCTATGGAGGCCTGATTGTCCGCCAGCACCTCAGCCTCGATCACTCGCACCTGCGGCCAATGCTCGGCCAGCGCCCGCTCGCCGGCGGCCAGCAGCGCCCTGCCCCAGCCCAGCCCCAGACGCCCCTCGAACAGGTACAGCGACACTCGCGCCCGCGTTGGTTCCAGGCGGTCATAGCGCAGCATCCCTACGGCGCCATCGCCAGCCTCGCCAATCAGCAACAGGCGCTGATCGTTGTCGAGGGTCGCCCGCAGCCAGCGGCAATGCGCGCCCCACTCCAGCGGTGCCTGCTGGAGCGAGCCACGACGCACCGCCTCGGCATTGCGCCCGTCGAACAACAGCCGTGCATCCTCGAACCTTGCCTGGCGCAGCTGCAAGCCCGGTCCGAGCAAGGCCACTGCGACCCGCTGTGCGCCCAGGCCATCCACCCATTCCCGGCCGCGCGCGGCGAAGTGCTCACGCAGCGGCGCGTTTTCCAACAGCAAGGTGATCGCCTGGCGCAAGGCCTCCACCGATACCTGCGCCGCCATGCCCAGATACAGATGCACACCTGCACGGGCAAGGACTTCGGCATTGGCCGACTGATTGTCGGCGACACTGATGCACAGGCTGGGCAAGCCCATGGCGGCACGCTCCCAGGTGGTTCCGCCACCGGCGCCGATGAACAGCGTGGAAGCGGCCATGCGTCGGGGCAGATCGTCGACGAAAGCGAGCAATTGCCAGTCGGGCCGCTGGACGACCAGGGCGTGCAAGGCCGGCAGATCCGGTGACGATTGCCCGGCGATGCACTGCACCTCGATGCCTTCGATGCTCGTCAGCGCCTGGAGGGTTTTCAGGGTCATGCCGGACTGGTCGAAACCGCCGAAGCTGACCAGTACCCGTCGCGCAACATCGACCGGCGCCCTGCCCTGACGGAATTCCGGGCGCAACAGGGCGTAGCGCGGCCCGGCGAGGATCCGACAGGCGTCAGGTACAAGTGGGCGGTAGATCGCAGCACTGGCGGTAGCATTCTGGTCGAGCAGCAGGTCGCAATCGTGGGTGCGATCCGCCAGGTCGTCGATCACCATTACCTGCCGGGCCCAGCGCCGTGCGGCACGCTCCCAGGCGGCGCCAAGCCCATAGTGGTCGACGATGAGCCAGTCGAACACCCTGTCCGGCGCCAGCAAAGCGGCCAATTCGGCGACCTCGTCTTCAGTATCACCCGGCAAGGCGAACACCTCGTGCCCCTCGCCGCGGATCCGGGCGATTTGATGCCCCGGCAGTTCACGACAGGCAAAGGCCACCGTCGCCCCCAGGGCTGCCAGTTGCTCGGCGAGGGTCAGGCACCGTGCGACATGACCGATGCCGATCATGGCACCGGCATCGGCGCGGATCAGCACCCTCACCCCGGCAGCTCCCCGGCAGCGAGCAGCGCGGCATGGAGAAATTCGGCACGGCGCCAATCTTCCTCGGTATCGATGTCCTGCACCAGATGGCGCGGCAGGATCACCGGCAGGCTGCATTCGGAAAACAGCACATCACCACGCAGCCAGGCTGCGGCACGGCCCCAGTAGAACTGCCCGGCATCCTGGAAGGCAGGCGGCAGGTCCTGCGAGCGGGTTTGCCGGTACTGCGGATACAACGCGGTCAACGCACCGTCCTCGTTCAGGCCAAGGGCACGCTGCACGGGAAAACCGAATCCGCAGACAGAGAAAGCAAAGGAACGCTCAGCATGTGCTTCCAGCAACTCGCGCCCTTCACGCAGATAACGGCTCTGCAACAACGGCGCGGTGGCGTAGATACAGCAGGCCAGCTCGGCGTGATAACCCTGCTCCTGCAGGGTATGCAAGGCATGCACGATCACCGCGGCAGTGCCGGCGTGATCATCAGCCAATTCCGCCGGGCGCATGAACGGTACCTCGGCCCCCAGGGCCCGGGCCACTTCGGCGATTTCGGCGTCGTCGGTGCTGACCATCACTCGCTCGAACAGACCACTGTCGAGGGCGGTTCGGATCGAATGCCGGATGATCGGTTCGCCGCGAAACGGCTTGAGGTTCTTTCGCGCAATACGCTTGCTCCCGCCACGGGCCGGGATGATCGCCACCACGCCACGGGTCATGCCAGCACCCGACGCAGGCTATCGACTACCTGCTCCTGCTGGGCATCGCTCAGGTCCGGGAACAGCGGCAGGCTGATGGCCTGGCGGTAATAGCGCTCGGCCTCGGGGAAATCCCCGTCGGCAAAGCCCAGCTCGCGGTAGTAAGGCTGCAGATGAATCGGGATGTAGTGCAGGTTGACGCCGATCCCCGCAGCGCGCAGCGCCTCGAAGACCTGCCGATGCCGACTCTCCAGGCCCTCGCCCAGACGCACCACGTACAGATGCCAGGCCGACTCGGCGCCGTCCTGCAGCGTCGGCAACTGCAAAGGCAATTCGCCCAGCAGGCGCTGGTAGCGCGCCGACAGCTCGCGACGGCGGGCAAGAAAGTCATCCAGCCGGTTCAACTGGGACAGCCCCAGTGCCGCCTGGATATCGCACATGCGGTAGTTGAAGCCCAACTCGACCTGCTGGTAGTACCAACCGCCATGGCTTGGTTCGCTCATGCGTGCCGGATCACGGGTGATGCCATGGCTGCGCAGGTCACGCAGGCGTTGGGCCAGGCCCGGGTCGTTGCACAGAACCATGCCACCTTCGCCACTGGTGACGATCTTCACCGGATGGAAGCTGAACACCGTCAGGTCGGCATAGCGACCGCTGCCCACCGGCTCACCGGCGTAACGCGCACCCAGGGCATGGGCGGCGTCCTCGATGACCCGAAAGCCATATTCCCGGGCCAGCCGGGCAATCTCGCCCATGTCGCAGCTCTGCCCGGAAAACGCTACCGCCACCACGACCTTGGGCAAGCGCCCCAGTGCGCGCGCGCGTGCCAGCTTGTCAGCCAGGGCGCGGGCGTCGAGGTTCCAGGTCAGCGGATCGATATCGACGAAATCCACCTCGGCGCCGCAATAGCGTGCGCAGTTGGCCGAGGCGACAAAGCTGTTGGGGCTGGTCCAGAGCAGATCGCCAGGGCCGAGCCCGGCAGCCAGGCAGGCCAGGTGCAGACCAGCGGTGGCATTGCACACCGCAACCGCATGACCGGCCTGGCAACGCTCGGCCACGGCCCGTTCGAAGCGCTCGAGGGTCGGCCCCTGGGTCAGCCAGTCGGAGCGCAGCACCTCGACCACCGCATCGATATCCGCCTGATCGACGTTCTGCCGGCCGTAGGGAATCATGCCGGCAACCGCGCGTGAAGCTCGGCGATACCCTGGATGGAGAGGAATTCCGGGTTGGTATCGGAGCGGTATTCGAAGTCTTCCGCCACCCGCCGGCCCTGCTCGCCAACACCATCCACAGCGAAATCGGCATCGACATTGTTGAAGCGGATCGATGGCTCGATGGTGAAGTGGTCGGCGAACTCCAGGGTCATGCGCGCATCATCCAGCGGGATCATCAGCTCGTGCAGCTTCTCGCCGGGACGGATGCCCACCACCTTGTGCGGCAGTTCCGGCGCCATGCCCCGAGCCAGGTCGACGATGCGGATGGAAGGGATCTTCGGCACGAAGACTTCACCACCCTGCATGCGCGCGAAGCTGTCGAGAACGAACTGCACGCCATGGTCGAGGGTGATCCAGAACCGGGTCATGCGTGGATCGGTGATCGGCAGCTCGTTGGCGCCTTCGCCGATCAGCTTGTTGAAGAACGGCACCACCGAGCCCCGCGAGCCAGCCACGTTGCCGTAACGGACCACGGCGAAGCGGGTTTGCTGGCTACCGGCGACATTGTTGGCGGCGACGAACAGCTTGTCCGAAAGCAGCTTGGTCGCACCATACAGGTTGATCGGGCTGGCAGCCTTGTCGGTGGACAGGGCGACGACCTTTTCCACGCCATTCTCGATGGCCGCGGCAATGATGTTCTCCGCGCCATTGACGTTGGTGCGGATGCATTCGCTGGGGTTGTACTCGGCGGCAGGCACCTGCTTCAGAGCGGCAGCATGCACCACATAGTCGATGCCGCGCATGGCCTGGCGCAGGCGCTCGGCATCCCGCACATCGCCGAGGAACCAGCGCATGCAGGGTGCGGTGAAGCTTTGCTGCATCTCGTACTGCTTGAGCTCGTCGCGGGAGAACACCACGACACGGCGCGGCCGGTACTGCGCCAGCAGACGCGTGATGAACGCGCGACCGAAGGAGCCGGTACCGCCGGAGATGAAGATGGACTTGTCGTCGAACATGCCTGGATCCTGGAGCGCAGTGGGTCTGGGTCGGGAAACCAACGGTTTTCTGACCCCGACCCTGTTTATGCAAGCTCGAAGCAAGATGCAGGCCAGCGGAACAGGCGCCGCGCCAGCTAAGACTCGCATGGCTGGCGCAGAACCTGGCGGGAACGGCTTCAGCCGATCAGCGCTTTCCAGTCGAACGCCGCTTTCGCCGGGTCCAGGCGCCGCCCGTGAGCGGCGCTGCTCCAAAGCCCGGCCCACTTGCCGCGCAACGCCGCGAGGGCAACCTCGTCCTGCGGCAATTGCCCCGGATGCACCACCTGCACCTGCGGCGTCCACACCGTCAGCAGCCCGGCTTCGGCCACTTTCAGGCACAGGTCGACATCGGCGTAGGCGTCAGCGAACCCGACCTCATCCAGCCCGCCCAGGGCGCGGAACACCTCGGTCCGCACCATCAGGCAGACGGCCGAGACCGCCGGGTAGTTCTGCTCTACCGCAGCCTGGCCGAGATAGCCGGTTTCATCCTTCTTCAGGCCGACATGCGCAGCCTGCACACCGTCCGCCGTCAGCATCAACCCGCCCTGGGTCACGTTGCCGGCAGCATCCAACAGCTTGGCGCCGACGATGCCGACCTCCGGCCGCTGGGCCTGGTTGAGCAACAGTTCCAGCCAGTTGGCATTGACCACCTCGGCGTCAGGGGCCAGCAGCACCAGGTACTCACCGCTTGCTTCGGCGCTGGCGGCGTTGATCAGGGCCGCTTCGCCAAGCCGCTGCGGGCTCTGCAGGACGCGTACGCGTCCACCGAGCTGCTGCAACTGCTCGAGCCATTGCAGGTGCGCCGGCGACTGGCTGGCGTTATCGGCGACCAGCACCTCGTAGCGCAGGTAGCGGGTACGCTGCAAAACGCTTTCCAGGCAACGCTGCAATGCCTCCTGGTTGTCCTCGCTGCGCAGGATGATCGACACCTGCGGTCGCTCCAGGTGGCGATAGTCGATGCGCAAGGCCCCCGGCAGCGCCGAGCTGACCTGGGCCTTGTAGCCACGCGCGGCCAGATGCCGGGCCAGGGCCTGGCGGGCATGTTCGTTGTGCTTGAGCTCCGGCGCCCGGCTGATCAACAGCGGCTCGTCGAGGTGGGCGAGACCGTTCAGGCCGCCCTTCTCGATCAGGCGCAGGAGCAATTCGTATTCCAGCGCCTCGCTGAATTCGCTGGCGAAACCGCCCGCCTCCACCAGCACTTCGCGGCGTACCAGCCAGTGCCGTGCCATCAGCGGCGGCAGGCTCTGCAGCAAGTCGAGGTTGATGCCGGGGCGCAGCAGTTCACGCCAGGCACCGCCGGACAGTTGCTGGATCTCGTCCACTGCCACGGCACGGCAGTCCGGCGCGTCGAGCAGCTCCAGGCCGGCACGCAGCAAGCCGGTTGCGGTGAACTCGTCACCGGCCTCGGCCAGCATCAGCCAGTCGCAGCTACTCTGGCGGGCGATCTGGTTGATCTTGTCGACGTAGTCGTCCTTGCTCACCCGGACGAAATGCAGGGTGCTTTGCAGGCTGGTCATGGCCGGCAGCGGCCCGGTGGTGAAGACAATGATGCGGAACGAGCGGCTGACGCCGTTGATCAGGCTGTCGAAGGTGGCCTGCAGCCTGGCTTCGTCATGCTCGAGGTTGAGCAGGAGGATGCCGATCTGCGGGCCACCCTGATGCTGCTTGAGGTGCGCGGCGACGGCTTCGCGGCTGGCCGGGTCGGGCTGGCGCGCCTCCAGCCAGTCGAGCAGGCGTCCGGATGGCTGGGCGCCGAGCAGCGCGCGGCCGCCGTCGCTGGCCACGGCTTCCAGGCGCCGGGCCCATGCCTGCAACTTGCCGGCCTCTTCGGTCTCGCCATCGTCATGCAGCAAGTCAGCCAGGCGCTTGACGACCGCCAGGTTGTACGGCGCGGCCTTGAGCGCTTCGCGGGCGCGAGCGATCTGGCTGAACGCGTTGTCCTCGGGGTGCACGGCAAGCAGGCGTTCCTGCTGCAGCCAGATCGACTCCAGCTCTTCCTGCTGCACGCGGCCCGCCGGCAGGGCATGCAGGAGGAATTCGATTTCGCCCAGTCGGTCGAAGAACGCCTGGTTGTAGAACGGCAGGTTGACGTACTGGGTCGGCAGGAACTTGTAGGTCGATGCTTCGCCGGGCCCATTGACGTGGGAAGAGAAGACCGGCTCGATGATCAGCGAGCGACCACCGGCCAGGCCTTCGTACATCAGGGCGAAACTCTCCCGGGCCAGGGCGCGCAATTGTTCGCGCTCGCCCTTGAGCGGTGTCTCGAGGCCGGCCAGCACGTCGCTGAATTCCTCACGGCTGGCCACCGAGGCCGGGTCTGGGAGGGCCAGGGCGTAGGTGACCTCGGTATTGTGCTCGGAGGCGCCGTAGTTGGCTTCGCGCACCGCATAAGGGATCGGCAGCATGCGCGCCTTGGCACTGGCCAGCAGGAACCAGGTGTGGCTGACCTCCAGCCATTCGAAACGCAGGTTGTCGGGAATCTGCGCGGCCCAGTCCTGCAGCAGCGAGGTGCGGGTCACCGCGTAGAACGGCGGGATGAAGGCGTACAGGTAGTCGAGGATGCGCTGTCGCGGGTCGTCGCTGGCGAAGTCCTCCTGGCCGATCTTCTTGTCGCGGCGGTAGTAGTTGATGTGCCCCGCCTGGGCCAGGTACATCATGCTGTAGCCCTGGCACATGCCGTAGTCCGGATGGGCTTCGAGGAAGTCCAGGGACTCGCCGATGGCATCGGGCAGGATGAAGTCATCGTCGGCGACCAGCGCCATGTAGGGCGTCGTCACCAGGCCCAGGCCGTGCTTGATCTTGGCCTGGAAGCCACGGTAGTCGAACTGCGGCAGGTGCCGGTAGTCGACCCGCGGGAAGCGCTCGGTGATACCGGCAGCCGGCTCCGGCGAGGAGTCGAGCACCAGCAGGGTGCCGGGAAAGTCCTTGTAGTACTGCAAGGCGCGGCGCAGGAAGCCGGGGCGCTTGTGGGTCAGCATGACCAGGGTGAACTGGATGTTCAGGGCAGTGCTTGGCATGTGGGTACCTGACGGGAAATCTGCTGTGTGCTCTCGGGCCCCATCGCTGGCAAGCCGGGGCCATTAGGGTCGGTAAAAGTCAGCGCACCCGGCGCAGGTAGCCATCCGGCGCCACGCTGATCAGCAGCTTGTCCTGCATCTGCTGGTCGATTTCGAAATCGGCGTTTTCCTTGAGGTATTCCCACACCGCGGTCTTCGGGTTGTCGCCCGGGCCCCAAGGACGGTCCGGGAAGAACTCCGGCGGCATGTCCTCGACCACGGTATCCATCACCACGCAGTAGCTGCCCACCGCCACCAGCGGTGCGTAGGCACGCAGTTCTTCGAGCACGTGCTCATGGGTATGGTTGGAATCCAGCACCAGAATCACCTTCTTGCCTTCGGCGAAGGCGCGCACGCGCTCCACCACCGCCGGATCGATGCTCGAACCCTCGATCATGGAAATGCGCCTGGCCATCTGATGGCTTTCGATGGCCTCGCGGTTGTGCGGGCGGATGTCCAGGTCGATGCCCAGCACCTCGCCATGGCCCTGCAGTTCCAGCAACGAGGCGTAGTAGATGATCGAACCGCCGTGGGCGATGCCGCATTCGATGATCAGGTCCGGCTTGACCCGCCAGATGATCTCCTGCATCGCCAGCATGTCCTGGGGCAGCTGGATGATCGGCCGGCCCATCCACGAAAAGTGGTAGCTGTACTTGTGCTTGGCTGACTCGTTGAAGAAGTCCCGGGCCAGGCCCTTGAGCTGCTCGTCCTGGCCCTGGGCCTTGATGCCGGCCTCGCATTCGGCTTCGAAGGCCTTGATAACGTCGGTCATGGTGCTGTCTCTCCGGGAAGTCATTGAAATGCGGCGCTGTCGACGGCGTGGTAGACGAACCGGTCGGCGGTCATGCGGCGGATTTCTTCGAGGTAGTTGGAATTCATCACGAACAGGTTGGCGCCGTCGGGCAAGGCGGCCATGGCCTCCTGCGGCGACGAAACGCGCACGCCGCTCAGCGGCAGGTAGCGGCCCTGCTTGGCCGGGTTGATATCGACCACCTGGTCGACCGCCACCCCGGCACGCTGCAGGAACAGCGAATAGATCACGCCCTTGGACGACGCGCCCCAGATCGCCGAGCCCTTGCCGGCATCGCGCCGCACGATCTGCACCGCACGTGCCAGGCTGGCATTGAAATCAGCCGGCAGGCGCAGTGGCTCGGCCGCGCCATCGTCGAGGCGGCGCAGGCTGGCGAGGTCGGCGACCACGTACAGGTATTGCTCGCCGAACAGGCGCCCGGCCTCCAGCACACGGCCGAACAGGCGCTGCAGGTCAGAGAGGCGGAAGTAGTTGACGTGCTCGTAGAACAGGTCGAACCAGGCCTTGTGCTCGATGATCCAGTCCAGGCACGGCACTTCGATGTAGATCAGGCCGGCGTTGCCGTTGGCCCGGGCGATCTCGTGGAGGAAACCCACCGGATCGGCGATATGTTCCAGCACATGGCGCAGCACGATGGCATCGGCGCGCAGGTCCAGTTCGGCGGTGAACGGCGCCTTGATCACGTCGGCGTTGTCGCCTTCATAGGCCGGATCGATACCGGTCACGGCATAGCCACGTTCGCGCAGCAGTTCGAGGAAGTACCCCTTGCCGCAGCCCACTTCGATCAGGCTGTGGCCCTTGAAATGGCGGGCAACGATGGCCTCGACATCGTTCAGATGACGTTGGAACTGCCCGGAATGGGCCTGCTCGTTCTGGTAGTCGCTGTCGTAGCTGAGCTTGTCGGCATCGAAGGCATCGTTGAACACCAGGCCGGTGCGAGCGTCCTGCACCAGGCGCATATCGGCGCTGGCACTGGCCCGGGCGCTGGCGGCATCGGCGAATGTGCGGTTCTGCAGCACCGGCAAGGCATCGGCGCGGTACAACTCATGCTTCATGTTCTGCTCCCAGCAAGGCATGCAGGCGTCGGGCATCGCCCCAGAAGGCCATGGGCTCGTGCGCCGGATAAGGGTAGTGCCCCAGGTTCAGGGCGATCCGCGAATCCCGCGCGGCGCGCTGGCGCTCCACCAGGCTGCGTACCGCTATCGGCTGGCCGCTGCAAATATTGACCACGCCACTGAAATCGCGCCGTTGCAGCAAAGTGGCGAGATGTGCGGTGGCCGTCTCGACGGGCAGGAAATCGCGCAATTGCTCGCCGGCCGACATGTCGAATTGCGCCTGCCCCGCGTCAATGGCCCGGTCCAGGGCCGCCAGCAGGCTGTTGGGGTTCTGCCCCTCGCCATGCAGGTAGAACAGCCGCGCCCATTGCAGGGTGAACGGCACCTGCTGGCGCAAGGTGTCGAGGAACAGATGCAGGCTGTGCTTGGCCAGGCCGTAGGCATTGGCCGGCCGGCATTCCAGGGTTTCGCTCAGCGGGCCGCTCTGCATGCCGTACTCGAAGCAGGTGCCGGTGACCTGCACCTGCCCTACCCCGGCCTCGACGGCGTGCTTGATGAAGCGGTAGTCGGCCATCAGGTTGTGCTCCAGATGGAACAGCCCCTGGTAGTTGGGCAGGCCCGGCCATGCCAGGTGGACCAGGGCATCGACGCCTTCGCACAGGGCAGCGACATCGGTGCGTGGATCATGGATATCGGCGGCCACGAACCCGACCCGGTCGAACCATGGCAAGGCTCGCGCCGGCGCCTGGCGACGGGCCACCGCGCGCACCTGGCAACCACGGGCCAGCAATGCAGCAACCAGGTGCCGCCCGACAAAGCCGCTGGCACCGGTCACCAGTACGGTCATCGCGGTCACAGGATGGTCAGCTCGGGCACGGCGATGACGAAACGTCCGCCCCATTCACGCACCAGCGCCTGCTGCTCGCTGACTTCCTTGAGCAGGTTCCACGGCAATACCAGCACGTAGTCCGGCTGCTCGGCGGCCAGGCGCTCCGGTGCGACCACCGGAATGCGGCTCCCGGGGAGGAACTTGCCCTGCTTGTGCGGATTGGCGTCGGCCACCCAGGCCAGCAGGTCGGCGCGGACCCCGGCGTAGTTGAGCAGGGTGTTGCCCTTGGCGGCAGCGCCATAGCCAACCACGCGCTTGCCCTCGGCCTTGGCCTGGAGCAGGAAGCGCAGCAACTGGTGCTTGATGCGTTCGGCGGCCGGGGCCAGCGTCGTGTAGAAATCGACAGTGGTTACTCCAACCTTGTCCTCCGTGTCGAGCAAGGCCTGCACCGCCGGCCGCAGCGCCTGCGGACCATCGACACGCTGCACGTAGACCCGCAACGAGCCGCCGTGGGTCGGCAACTCCTCGACGTCGAAGATCTCCAGGCCGTTGCGCTGGCACAGGGTGCGCACCGCCGTCAGCGACAGGTAGGAATAATGCTCGTGGTACAGGGTGTCGAACTGGCTCTCGGCCATCAGGCTGAGCAGGTGCGGGAATTCGAAGGTGGCAACCCCCGACGGCTTGAGCAGCGTGGCGAAGCCGCGCAGAAAATCGTTGATGTCCGGAACATGGGCGAGCACGTTGTTGGCCGCCATCAGGTCGGCACTCCAGCCCTCGCCCACCAGTTGCGCAGCCGCCTGTTCGCCGAAGAATACCTCGCGAATGTCCAGGCCCTTGTCACGCGCGGCCTGGGCGGTGCTGCGGGTCGGCTCGACGCCGAGGCAGGGAATGCTGCGCGCGGCGACGTATTGCAGCAGGTAGCCGTCATTGGCGGCGATTTCCACCACCCGGCTGTGCTCGTCCAGGCCGAAGCGCGCGCTCATGTCCTCGACGTACTGCCGGGCATGGGCCAGCCACGAACTGGAGTAGGAACTGAAATAGGCGTAGTCGGCATCGAACAGCGCGTCGGCGCGGGTGTAGTCCTCGGTCTGCACCAGCCAGCACGCCTGGCACACGCCAACCTTGAGCGGCACCCAGGCCTCGGCAGCCGCCAGTTGCTCGGCGCGCAGGTAGGCATTGGAAGGCGGCGCGGTGCCCAGGTCGATCAGGGGCAGGCTCAGCGCTGCGCCACAGCCACGGCAATTCATGCAGGCACTCCGGTGAAATGATGATCCAGCCAGGGATGGGCCTCATCCCGGGCCGACAGATTCTTGACAGGCAGCGGCCAGGCAATGGCCAGGCGCGGGTCATGCACCGACAGCCCGCCTTCGCGTCCCGGCGCGTAGTCCGCACTGTGCAGGTAAAGCAGCTCGGCCTCTTCGCCGAGCACCTGGAAACCGTGGGCGAAACCGGCGGGGATCAGCAGGCTGCGACCGTCACCGGCCTTGAGGTGTTCGGCATGCCAGTGCAGGAAGGTCGGCGAGCCCTCGCGCAGGTCCACCGCCACATCCCAGACTTCACCGCGCAGGCAGGTGATCAGCTTGGCTTCCGGCTGCTCGCCCTGCTGGTAATGCAGGCCGCGCACCGAACCCTGGCCGAGGGTGTGCGAGTGATTGATCTGGCGAATGTGCAACGGCACGCCCAGGCCGGCCAGGCTGCCTTCGCAGAACAGCCGGGAAAACTGCCCGCGGGCATCGCCGTGGCGCTTGTGCTGCACGCTGTAGAGCCCGGCCAGCGGCAGGGCATGGAGTTGCAGGTCGCTCACGACAGCTCCGCGTACAGGTTCAGCTGATCCAGGGTAACGGCGCGCATCTCGTCGCCACGCTTCCACGCCAGGTGCCATTGCAGGGTGTGCTCCAGGCACTCTCGCAAGGACCAGCGGGTGCGCCAGCCGAGCAGTTGCCGGGCACGACCGCTGTCCAGGCGCAGCACGCCGGCTTCATGCAGGTCGCTCGGCTCGACGCGCATGCCCGGCGAGTCCGGCCATTGCCGCGACAGGTGCGCGACCACATCGCCAACGCTGCACATATCGCCTTCGGCCGGGCCGAAGTTCCAGGCACCGGCGAAAACCGGGCCCTCGGTATACAAGCGATGGGCCAGCAGCAGGTAGCCCGCCAGCGGTTCGAGGGCGTGCTGCCAGGGGCGGACCGCCTGGGGATAGCGCAAGGTCACCGGATGCCCCGCATCCCAGGCCTTGAGCACATCGGGGATAAGGCGTTCGGCAGCGAAATCGCCGCCGCCGAGCACATTGCCAGCCCGCGCCGTGGCCAGGGCGAGGCCATGCTCGGCGTGGCTGGCCGGCGGGAAAAAGGACGCCGCGTAGGATTGCGCCAGCAGTTCGCAGCAGGCCTTGCTGCTGCTGTACGGATCGTGGCCGCCGAGGGCTTCGTTCTCGCGGTAGGGCCATGGCCATTCCTGGTTGGCATAGACCTTGTCAGTAGTGACCAGCACCACCGAGCGCACGCCGCCGACCTGGCGAATGGCTTCGAGCAGGTTGAGCGTGCCCATCACGTTGCTGGACCAGGTGCCCAGCGGATCGCGATAGGCCTCGCGCACCAAGGGCTGCGCCGCCAGGTGCAGGACGATTTCCGGCTGCGCCTCGGCCACCACTTCGAGCAGGGCGCCAAGGTCGCGCAGGTCGCCACGGGCGTCCTTGATATCGCGGCCGACCTGGGCCAGCTCGTACAGGTTGGGGCCGGGTTGCGGATCGAGGGCGAAGCCGGTGACTTCGGCGCCCAGTTCCCGCAGCCAGAGTGCCAGCCAACTGCCCTTGAAACCGGTGTGACCGGTCAGCAGTACGCGCTTGCCGCTCCAGAACCCGGCATTCAGGCCCACTGTTTCCATGGGGCCTCCCCGCTCTGCCACAACTGTTCAAGATGATTCTTGTCGCGCAGGGTATCCATCGGATGCCAGAAGCCATCGTGCTGGAAGGCGTTCAGTTGATCCTCTGCCGCCAGCCGGGCCAGGGGCTCGGATTCCCAGGAGGTGTGATCGTCGATGATATAGGGCAGGACCTTCGGCGACAGCACGAAGAAACCGCCGTTGATCCAGCCGCCGTCGCCGCGGGGTTTCTCGATGAAGCCGCTGACCTTGTCACCGTCGCGCTCAAGGGCGCCGTAGCGTCCCGGCGGTTGCACGGCGGTGACCGTGGCGAGCTTGCCATGACCCATGTGGAAGTCCACCAGGGCGCCGATATTCAGGTCGGACACACCGTCGCCGTAGGTGAAGCAGAAGGCCTGCTCGTCTTCCACGTAGCGGGCGGCGCGGCGCAGGCGGCCACCGGTCATGGTTTCCTCGCCGGTGTCGATCAGGGTGACCCGCCACGGCTCGCTGTAGTTCTGGTGCACGTCCATGCGATTGGCACGCATGTCGAAGGTGACGTCGGAGGTGTGCAGGAAATAGTTGGCGAAGAAATCCTTGATCGCATAGCCCTTGTAGCCAAGGCAGATGACGAAATCGTGGATACCGTGGGCCGAGTACTGCTTCATGATGTGCCAGAGAATTGGCTTCCCGCCGATCTCGATCATCGGCTTGGGCTTGAGGTGCGATTCCTCGCTGATGCGGGTACCCAGCCCACCGGCCAGAATTACTGCCTTCATGTCCTTCCCCTGTCGTCGCGCACGGCTGCAGCGCGGGATTTATGGCGATAGGAGGGGGACTTGCAGGAAACGCGCCAGATTTGCAGCGCCCTTTCGGGCCTCATCGCTGGCAAGGCCAGCTCCCACAGGGTTCGGCGGTGTCCGCGATACCTGTGGGAGCAACTGTCTTTGGGATGGGAGTGGGAGATTGTGTGTTGGAGGCCATCGAGGCCGCAACATCACCCCGGCATCCAGCCGTCATACCACACCTGCACATGCTCCGGCCGCAGCACGTAGTTGCGCATGACCTCGTCGTGCAACTGGTCGCCCATGCGGTAGCTGGCGTCAGGGTCGGCCAGGTGCATGCGGATCGCGTCCAGCCATTCCTCGGTGGAGTTGGTCTTGACCCGCGTGCACGGCAGGTAGCCCCGGTAGGCGGCGGTGTCGGTGACGATCACCGGGTAGCCGCAGGCGCCGTACTCCAGCAAGCGCAGGTTGCTCTTGCAGTCGTTGAAGATGTGGAACTCCAGCGGCGCCAGCGCCAGGTCCAGGTTGAGGCTGGACAGCTTGGCCGGGTAGGCACCCAGGCCGACCGGTGGATGGAATTCGTGGATGTAGGGGCGCAAGGCCGGCGGGCACATGCCGAAGAAAATCCACTCCACCTCGTTGGCCAGGGTCTTGATCACCTCGGCAATCACTTCCAGGTCGCCGGTATGGCTGGTACCGCCGCCCCACCCTACCCGCGGCTTGCTGGAGGTACGGCGCCGGGCGCGCTGGCCGACCCAGAGTTCCTCGGCCAGCATGTTGGGCAGCACGCGGATGTCGCGGTGGGTATCGCTCAGGGCATCGGCCAGCGGCTCGGTGGACACCACCAGGCGGTCGCAACGGGCAATGCCGCGGCGCAGCGAACCCTCCAGGTCACGCGGGGTGTGCTTGAGGTGGCCGTTCTTCTTCGGCACCTTGACCACGTAGTCGTCCAGCTCATAGATGACGAAGCCCTTCGAGTAGGTCTTGAGCCGCTCGATTTCCTTGATGAAACCTTCGGTGTAGCGCCCCTGCAGGATCGCCACGTCGGGCGCGCTGCGCGCGAGCTCGACGTTGGTGGGAATCTCGAAGTATTGCTGCTGCGTCACCCAGCCCGCCGCCTCCAGCTCGGTCAGCGGCTTGATGACCCGGTAGTGGCCCACGGCGGTCTTGTTCATCGGCAAGGCGAGGATGTGCGGCAGCGAACGCCCGACGAAAGGCTGCCAGCCGTCCTTGAGCCCAGGCTCGAGACGGAACGCCGCCTCCTTGAGCGAGAGATTCACGTTATACGCCGGATCCCGGGCAATCACCGGCATCCAGGCCTGCTGGAAGGCCTCGTGCTGCTGGACCAGCACGGCCTGGCGCTCGGCGTCCTTCTGCGGGTCCGGGGCCGGGCCCGGCGGACGGTCCAGCACCAGGCGGGCACGGGGCGTCCAGACACTGAGATAACCGGCCTGGCGCATGCGCAGCCCCAGGTCGACATCGCTGAAGGCAGCGCTGAAGACGGCGTCGTTCAAGCCGCCCAGTTCCAGCAGCAACTGCTTGCGCACCAACAGGCAATCGGCGCCCAGGGCCGAGTAGTTCTGCGCCACCTGCAGCCGTTGCATATAGCCACCAGCCTGGCTCGCCTCGCCCACGAACGGCGAGTACACCGCGCCACGCATGCCCAGGATGCCGCCGGCATTGACCACCAGGCCGTGGGCGTTGACCAGTTCGGCACCGACCATGCCGACTTCGGGACGCTGGCCATGGGCCAACAACTCATCCAGCCAGCCCCCTTCGGTTATCACGGTGAAGACGTCGAGCATCACCAGGTATTCGCCCCGGGCCTGCCCCGCCGCCAGGTTCTGCTGGGCGGCGAACGAGCTTTCCTCGTCCAGCTCCAGTACCCGCAAGCGCGCCCCCATCTGCGCCATGGCCGCCAGCCAGGTTCGCGACTCCTCGCGCTGGCTGGCGTTGTCGATCACCAGCACTTCGTAGTTCGGGTAGGTGGTCTTGGCAAATACGCTTTCCAGGCAACGCTCCAGCGCAGCGACCTGGTCGCGGAAGCTGAAGACCAGGGTCACCAGTGGCTGCGTCGGATGCAGGTAGCGGATCTGGTTGATCGCGCTGCCCATCTCGTTTTCCAGGCGATAGTCCATGCCCAGGCGGCGCAGGTGGGCATCGAGCACCCGCGGATTTTCCGCAACCACGGCCGGCGAGGACAGCCAGGCGGCGAAGCCGAAGGCCGACTCCACCAGGACTTCCGGAACATGTTCGACCACCTGCGGGCCGTGGCTTTCGACCAGGCGCCAGAGCAGGTCATGGGGCGCCAGTTCCCGGTAGCCGCCGGCAAAGCCGCCCGCCGCCAGGTAATGCGCGCGCGAGAACGCCAGCACCCGCCCGGTGAAGGGATAGGCCCGCTGCAGGTCTAGGTTGAAGTCGGGCTTGAACACCGGCTCGCTGGAAACCTCGTCATCCAGCCCGCCTTCGTCACCGTAGAGGCAGGCGATTTCGCCCAGGTGCACGATGCGCTCGGCCATCAGCATCAGGCTGAACTCGCTGAGGCGATCACCGGCGCGCAGCAGGCAGAACCAGTCGATGCCGTCCAGCTCGGGCAGCACTTCGTTGAGCTGCAACGCCCAGTCGTCCTGCAACGCCCGGCCGATCAGGCTTTCATCGAGGCTGGCCGGCAGCCGGCCGGCACTCAGCAACAGGGTGCTCGCGGCGCCGTAGCATTGGCGCTGGATGCTGTCCAGGGTGCGCTGGCGCGCCTGGTTGTCGCCCTCGCTGTCGAGTACCACCACGGCAATCCGCGGCTGCCGTTCCCAGTGCTCGCTCAGGCGCATCAAGCGGCGCAGTACCAGCGGGTCCTGGCGGCAGCCGAGCCATTCCTTGTAAAGCTCGGCGAAGGTATCGCTGTGGTCGCCGACCTGGGATTCCTGGATCGCCTGCAAGCTGCGCAAGACATGGACCAGGAACAGGTTTTCCCAGACACGCTCGACGCTGGCGCCATCCACCGGCAGGACATGGATCTTCACCCAGCCGGAGAACGACTCGCTGGCCGGCGGACGGGCGGCGAACATGCTGCGCAGCCATTGCAACTCGTTGGCGCGCGAGGCTTGCAGGTCCGCCTGGCGGCGCAACTGCTCGGGATGGATGCGCTCGATGCAGTTGATCTGGGCGGTCACCGCCAGGTTGCCGCGCCGCAGCAGGCAGACAAACAGCGCGAAATCGATATGGGCGTGGAACCCGGCCTCGACCAGCGCTGGCAGCAACTCGTTCAGGTCCTTGGCGCGCATCAGGGTGTTGCTGAAACCGCCGATGAAGTTCAGCGGATTGCTTTCGAAGAAGTCCAGCAGGTCGCTGCCGTGATAGACCGTGTCACCCCAGGTGAACCAGCTGTTTTCCAGGCGCTGGGCCAGGGAGAAATCCTCGCCGTCCACCAGGCTGCGGCGAGTGGTGACCAGGCTGACGTCGTCGTTGGCCAGGTACAGCTTCAGCTCGCTGCTGATGCAGTCGGCCAGCAGACGGTCGTCGTCGCAAAGGAACTGTACGTATTCACCGCGGGCCAGCTCCAGCCCCGCCAACAGGTTGTGCGGCAGACCGAGGGGCCGGGCGTTGCGCTGGTAATACAAGGGGCAGCGCGCCAGGGGTTCCAACTCGTCGACGATGGCCTTGATCTCGTCGTCGCGCCCTTCGTCGCAGACGATCACTTCGAGGTGGTCATGGCTCTGCGCCAGGGCGCTGACCAGGGCCGCGCGGAAAAAACGGGCGTTGTTGGCGGGAATGACAAGGCTGACAAGAGGTGCTGGATTCACGGGAAGACTCTCGACCAGGAACCGCCCTCGGGTGAAACGGAACAGCCTGGCACTGGGGGAATGGCGGCTGTGCCGCGCCACGCCCGTAGCGGGGACGCGGCGCAAGCGCAGGTTTTACAGGCTGTTGAACAGGCTCAGCTGGCTGATCCGGCTGAAGGCCATCTGCGACGCCTGGAGCATGGTCTGTTGCAAGGTCAGGCGGGTCATGACCTCGGCCGGGTCCGAGTCGCGGATCGACGACTGGGTGCTGGCGTTGGCGATGCTCAGGCTCTCGTTGGCCAGCTCCTGCAGGTCCAGGGCCTTGCCCCGACCACCGATGGAAGTCACGGTGTAGCCAAGTTGGTCCTGCCCGCTGCTGATGTTGGAGATGGCCGCATCGAGGGCTTCGCGCAGTTGCTGCTGGCCGGCGGTGCTGCCGTCGATCGGCTGTTCCAGGGCCTGGCGCAATTGGGCGACGGTGTCGAGGATGTTTTGCGTCTGGTGCTTGTTGACCTGCACCACGTACTGGTCACCGGAAGCAGGCGCTGCGCTGAAGTCGAACTGCACACCGGCAGCGGTGGCCGTCGGCGGCGTACCGGCCAGGGTACCGTTGGCCACCGGACGGCTGTCGGCGGTTACCGGCGAGGCGTACAGCTCGAAGTCGGTGGCGCTGGTGAACTTGATCACCGCACCACCGGACGGGAACGCCTTGGCGTATTTGTCGGCATCCACCACCTGGGTCGAGCTGACCTGGGCGCTGGAGGCGTTGCCCGGGCTGCGCACGCCGGTGATGGTGTCCGGCTTGCTCTCCAGGGTAAAGGTGTGCCCGGCCACCACGGCATCCGGGTTGGTGTCACCGGTCTGCAGGTTGATGTTCAGGCGCAGGTCGACGCCACGGAAGCTGATCGAAACGCCACCCGTGGTGCTCGGATCGAAGGTTCCGGCATTGGTCGCATCGGCGGTGACATCCGTACCCGAGGCATCGGTGACCTTGAACTGGGTGCTGCTGAGCAGGGTGATGGTGTAGGGCTGGCCGCTGCGGAACTGGTCGTTGTAGCCCGAGGCGCTGGACATCTGCCCGTCGGTGAAACGCACGCGCCCGTCATCCGGGGTGGGTGCGGTCAGGGTGGTCTGGGTACGGTTGGTGTTCAGCGCCTGCTGGAAGGTCTTGGCCCCGCTGTTGGTAGCGGCCATGGTCAGCATGTCGCCGACCTGCAGTTTCAGCTCGCCCTCGTCGCCCATGTAGCTGTAGGTACCATCGGCGTTGCGCACGAAGGGCTGGGTATCGCTCTTGGAGCCGGAGAACAGGTACTGGCCGTTCTCGTCGCGGGTGTTCATCAGGCTCAGCAACTGCTCTTCGAGCTTGCCCAGCTCGGTGGCGGTGGCCTTGCGCTCGGTATCGGTAAAGCCGGCGTTGCCCGCCCCCAGCGCCAGCTCATTGACCCGCTGCAGCAGGGTGTTGATCGAGTTCAGGGTGGTTTCCGCCTGGCTCAGGCTGTTGCGCACCGACGTGGTGTTGGTGGCGTACTGCTCGAGCATCGAATTCTGGTGGTCGAGCTGCAACAGGCGCGCCGCGCCCACCGGATCATCGGCGGCGGTGCGCACACGGATCAGGTCGCTGGCTTCCTCGCCGGTCTTGACCACATTGGAATAGTTGCGCTGGTAGTTGGCGGCGCTGGATTCGTAGTACTGGGAAGTGGAAATACGCATGCTCTACGACTCCTTAAAGCGCACTGATCAAGGTGTTGAAGACTTCCTGCGCCGCCTTGATGATCTGCGACGAGGCGGTGTAGTACTGCTGGTACTTGACCAGGTTGCCGGCCTCTTCATCCAGCTGCACGCCGGAGAGCGAGTCCCGGGAAGCCTTGGCCTGGGTCAGGATGACCTCGGTCGCCGCGCTGTCCATCTTGGCTTGCTGGGTCTTGGCCCCGACGCTTTCCACCAGCTTGCCGTAGGCATCGCTGATGCTGACGCCCTTGGTGGTGCTGCCGACGTCGACGGTCTGCTTGTTCTGCAGTTCCAGCAGGCTCAGGCCGTTACGGTTGTCCGAGGACGAAGGACCGGTCAGGGACACGGTGTAGCTGTCGTTCTTCTTCGGCGCGCCGCTGATGTCCATCTGGAAGGCGAAGGTCTTCTGCACGCCACTGCCGTCCAGCACCGGCGCGCCGGAGGCATCGACCATCGGCACGTTGATCTGCAGGGTGTTGTTCTGCCCGGGAATGAAGGTGCCGCTGCCGATGGCGTTGCCCTTGGCATCGACCACCGAATAGGTCTGCGGCGAGGCGGTCTCGTCGCCGAACACCAGACGCACCGGCGTTCCGTACTTGATGCCGTTCTGCAGTTCCAGGCGCTGGGCCGGGTCGGCGATATCCAGGACCGAGGTCAGGACCGGCTGGGAGATCACGCCGGTGCCGGTGTTGCTGCCGCCGGCGGTAGCGCCCAGCGGCGCAGCCATGGCCAGTTTCTTCGAGTCGGTCATGACCACGTCGAGGTTCGCCGCGCCGTTGCGCGTCGGCGTGATCTTGAAGCTGTCGCCGGCACTGAGCGCACCGCCGTTGAGATTCAGGCTGAAACCATCGATGACCGGCTGCGGATCATCAGTGAGGTCGAAGCTGCCCATGCTGGTGTTGTCCGGCAGCTTGCGCACGGTGTAGCTGGTGGCGCTGGTGAAGGTCACCTGGTAGTCGCTGGTGCTGAGCAGGCTAGTGTCCTTGATCACCACGTCGAGGTTGCCCGAGCCAGCGCTGTTGCCGTTCATGGCGATGCTGCGCCCGGCCATGGACAGGGCGCTGTTGATGTCGTTGAACAGCGCCGAACCGAATTCACCGTTCTTGTCGATCCCCTGGGCCAGCTGGGTGTTGACCTTGTCGGCCATGACCAGGGCCAGGCGGCCGATCTCGTTCTGCGCCGGGATCAGGGTGTCCTTGCGGTAGCGCAGCAGGCCGCCGATCTCGCCACCGGTGAGGGAGTTGGTCACATCCACAGTGGTGTTGTTGTAGGCCAGCTTGATCGACACCTGGCTCGGGTCGGTGGTGCTGGTCACTACGCTCAGGGCATTGACGCTGGTGCCCAGGACCAGGGACTGGCCGTTGGCCAGGGTCACGTCGATGTTGCCATTGCGGTTGGTGGTCTGCACGCCGACCAGTTCGTTGAGCTGGCGGATGGTCTCGTCGCGCTGGTCGAGCAGGTCGTTGGGCTGGCCATTGACCGCGCCGACCTTGGCGATCTGTTCGTTCAGCGACGCAACGGTCTTGGCCAGGTTGTTGACCTGTTCGGTCATCGACTTGAGGTTGCCGTTGATGTTGCTGTTCTGTTCCTTGAACTGCGCGGCGATGGTGTTGAAGCGGTTAGCCAGGGCTTCGGCGTTGGTCAGCAGCAACTGCCGCGAAGCATCGTCGTTGGGCTTGGCAGACAGGCCCTGCAGCGCGCTGAAGAAGCTTTTCAGGGCGCCGGTGACGCCGGTGTTGGCGTCGGACAGCAGGTTGTCCACCGAGGTGATCTGGTTCAGGTACGACGCGGCGTCGCTGTTCAGCGACGTGCTGGTCTGCAACTGGTTGTCGAGGAACGCGTTGTACACCCGGCGCACGTCGGCCAGGGTGGTACCGGAACCGATGTACACCTGGCCGTAGCGGATCGAGCCGTTGGTGGTCTGGATGTTCTGCTGGCGCGAATAGCCGGCAACATCGGCGTTGGCAATGTTGTTACCCGTGGTATGCAGGCCCGACTGGGCGGCCCCAAGTCCCGACATCCCGATGCTGATCAAACTCGCCATGGTTCAAACCTTATAGTTTCGTCGTTGGGCTCATCGCCGCGTAGCTGTCGTACGACTTCATCTGTTTTGCGATCTGCGAGATCTTGCTGGCGTAGTTCGGGTCGGTGGCGTACCCGGCCTTTTGCAGCTCTCGCACGAATTGTTCCGGGTTATCGGCCGACTTCACCGCTTCTTGATAGCGACTGTTGTTCTGCAACAGGCTGACCAGGTCGTGGAAGCTGTCCTGGTACGAGTCATAGGAGCGGAACGCCGCAGTCTCCTTGACGAACTGGCCGTCGCGGAACTCGCTGGTGATCGCCCGCGCCGAATCCCCTTCCCAGTTGCCGGTGGCCTTGATGCCGAACAGGTTGTGACTGCTGCTGCCGTCGGAGGCGCGCATGACCGACTTGCCCCAACCGGTTTCCAGGGCCGCCTGGGCCACCAGGTAGCGCGGATCGACGCCGATGCGCCTGGCCGCCTGCTCGGCCATCGGCAGCATGGTGGCGACGAAGTCGTCGCTGGAATCGAAGGCTTTCTTCGCCGGCGCCAGCGGCGGCTGGGCCACGGCGCGACCGTAGATGCGCATGGACGAACCGGGCGCGGCGAAGGTTTGCGCCGGCTCCCAGTCACCCTTCACCACCGCGTCAGTCATGGCCGTGGTACGTCCGGGAATCGCTGCGGTATTGGTGGTGGCCGCATTGGCATTGGCCGACGGCACGATGCCCGCCAGCAGGCGATCGGTCAGCTTGCCCGGCAGGGCCAGGCGCCGCGAATTGAGGGCGGCAACATCGTTGCGGGTGCCGGCGCCAGCCTCGCTGCTGCGCACCGGCTCGGCGACCTTGCTGGCCCACAGCGCCTTTTGCTCGACATCGACCCGCGGGAACGGGCTGGTGTTGACGCTGCTCGACTTCTGCTTGGACAACTGGCGCATCAGCACGTCCTGCAGCCCGATACCCCCACCCTCGCGGGACAGGCTCACCGCCAGCTGCTGGTCGTACATCGACTGGTACTGCTTGGTGGTCTCGGTATTGAGCGGGTTGTCCTTGGCCAGCACATCGGTGGCCGAACGCACCGACTTGAGCATTTCATTGAGGAACAGCGACTCGAATTCCTGGGCCACCTTGCGCAGGTTGCCCTCGCTGTCGCGGTCGCCGACCTTCAGTGAATTGAGGCGATTGAGGTCGGTATAGGCACCGCTGTCGGCGGTGCTGAACATGGCGCTCTTGGGCAGATCCATCGGTTGCGCTCCTCAGATCACGATCAGGTCGGCCTGCAACGCGCCGGCCTGCTTCAGTGCTTCAAGGATCGCCATCAGGTCGCTGGGCGCGGCGCCCACCTGGTTGACGGCACGGACGATCTCGTCGAGCGTGGTGCCCGGGCCGAACTTGAACATCGGCTTGGCTTCCTGCTGGGCGTTGACCCGGGAACGCGGCACCACCGCGGTCTGGCCGTTGGAGAACGCTCCCGGCTGGCTGACGATCGGGTCTTCGGTGATGGTCACAGTCAGGCTGCCGTGGGTCACGGCGGCCGGCGACACCTTGACGTTCTGGCCGATCACGATGGTACCGGTACGCGAATTGATGATGACCTTGGCCACTGCCTGGCCCGGATCGATCTCTAGGTTTTCCAGGATCGACAGGTAATCGACGCGCTGACCCGGATCGAGGGGCGCAGTGACCCGCACCGAACCGCCGTCCACCGCCTGGGCCACACCCGGGCCGAGCAGTTCGTTGACCTTGTCGACGATGCGCTTGGCGGTGGTGAAGTCAGGACGGTTGAGGTTCAGGGTCAGGCTGTTGCCCTGGTTGAAACCGCTGGGCACGGCGCGCTCCACGGAAGCGCCGCCGGGAATCCGGCCCGCCGACGGAACGTTGACGGTGATCTTCGAACCGTCACGGCCCTCGGCATCGAAGCCGCCTACCACCAGGTTGCCTTGGGCGATGGCGTAGACGTTGCCGTCGATACCCTTGAGCGGGGTCATCAGCAGGCTGCCGCCGCGCAGGCTTTTCGAGTTGCCGATGGAGGACACGGTGATGTCCACCACCTGCCCCGGCTTGGCGAACGGCGGCAGGTCGGCATGCACGGAAACCGCCGCGACGTTTTTCAACTGCACGTTGCCCGACCCTGGCGGCACCTTGATACCGAACTGAGAGAGCATGTTGTTGAAGGTCTGCAGGGTGAACGGGGTCTGGGTGGTCTGGTCACCCGTACCGTTGAGCCCCACCACCAGGCCATAGCCGATCAACTGGTTGGAACGCACGCCGGAAATGCTGGCGATGTCCTTCAGCCGCTCGGCCTGGGCGCTGCACGCTGCGGCCAGGAGAAGGGTCGCGGCAACGAACTGCTTGAACTTGAGCATGGTCACCCGAACCTAGAACGGGAAAAGCGGACTGAGGAAGAAGCGGTCGAACCAGCCGGGCTGGCTGGCATCGGCGAAGGCCCCGGTACCGGAATAGGTAATGCGTGCATCCGCCACCCGGGTCGAGGACACGGTGTTGTCGGTGCTGATGTCATCGGCGCGGACCAGGCCGGCGATACGCACCAGCTCGTCGCCGGTGTTCAGGGTCATCCACTTTTCCCCGCGCACGGCGATGATGCCGTTGGGCAGCACGTCGGCCACGGTCACGGTAATCGAACCGGTCAGGGTGTTGCTCTGCGCCGACTTGGCATCACCCTTGGTGCCGCGGTCGCCGCTGTAGCCGGCGCTGAGGCTGAGGTCGTTGCCGCCGATCGGGTTGTTGGTGGTCAGGCTGGAGCCGAACAGCGAGGTCAGGCCGATCTTCGCGGTGCTGTCCTTGTCGATCTGCGAATTGGCATTCTTGCTGGCCTGGGTCCGCTCGTTGAGGGTGATGGTGATGATGTCACCGACCCGGAACGCCTTGCGGTCGCTGTACAGGTTCTGCTCGAAGCCAGCCTGGTAGATCGAACCGTTGTTGGCGGCCGCCGGCAGGGGCGTACGCGGCAGCACCGGCGCGTAGTACGGATCGTTGGGCTTGGGCGTCGGCGCGACGCAGCCAGCCAGCAACACCGCCCCCCCCAGGGCGACAACGGACAACAAACGGCTCATGACTCTGACCTCACGGTGTAACGAGTAGCGAAATAGCGACCTTGGTCACGTCAGTTACAGGTTCTGGGTAACGTACGAGAGCATCTGGTCGGCGGTGGAAATCACCTTGGAGTTCATTTCGTAGGCACGTTGGGTGGTGATCATGTTGACCAGCTCTTCCACGGTGCTGACGTTGGAGTTCTCCAGGGTCTGCTGCATGGTGGTACCGAAGCCGTTGAGGCCCGGAGTACCGATCTGCGGCGCGCCGCTGGCGGCGGTTTCCAGGAACAGGTTGCCGCCCTGGGCCTGCAGGCCGGCCGGGTTGATGAAGTCGGCGGTCTGGATGTTGCCGATGATCTGCGCCGCCGGGTTGCCGGCAGTGGTGATCGACACGGTGCCGTCCTGGCCGACGGTGAAGGTCTGGGCATCCGGCGGCACGACGATGGCCGGCTCCAAGGCGAAACCGTTGGCGGTGACGATCTGGCCGTCGGAGTTCAGGTGGAAGGTGCCGTCACGGGTGTAGGAAACGGTGCCGTCCGGCTGCAGGATCTGGAAGAAGCCCCGGCCGTTGACCGCGAGGTCCAGCGGGTTCTCGGTGGTCTGCAGGCTGCCGGTCATGAAGTTCTTCTGGGTGCCGACGATACGCACACCGGTACCCACTTGCAGGCCCGACGGCAATTCGCTGTCCTGGGTCGACTGGGCACCGGGCTGGCGCTTGACCTGGTAGAGCAGGTCCTGGAATTCGGCGCGATCCCGCTTGAAGCCGGTGGTCGAGACGTTGGCCAGGTTGTTGGAAATCACGGTCAGGTTGGTGTCCTGGGCGGACAGACCGGTTTTACTGACCCAAAGAGCCGGAAGCATGCTGTTCTCCTCGTACGCCTGTTTTTCGGCGCTACGCCTGTGTCATTAGCTGATTTGCAAAACCCGAGCCATGGCTTCGTCGCCTTCCTTGGCCGTGTTCATCATCTTTACGTGCAACTCGAACTGCCGGGCCAGCGCCAGCACCGAGGTCATTTCCTCCACGGCATTGACGTTGCTGGCCTCGAGGAAACCGGACACCACCTGCACGTTGGCATCGGCAGGGGCAGGCTGGCCGCTCTTGGTATGGATCATCCCGTCCAGGCCCTTGGTCATGGTCTTCAGGTCGGGGTTGACCAGCTTGATGCGATCGACCTCGGCCAGCACCCGCGGGCCTTCGCCCATGGCGCGGATGGTGATGGTGCCATCCTGGCCGATCTCGATCTTCTGCTCCGGCGGCACGGCGATGGGGCCGCCGTTGCCCATCACCGGCATGCCGTTGCCGGCACGCAGGACACCGACCGCGTCGACGTTCAGGCTGGCGGTGCGCACGTAGGCTTCGCTGCCGTCCGGCGCCTGCACGGCGATGAAGCCGTCGCCGCCGATGGCGATATCCAGGTCACGGCCGGTTTCCTGCAGCGCACCGGGGCTGAAATCGGTGGCCGGGCGCTCGGTCATGGCATAGGCCCGCGCCGGAAAGCTGTCACCGAATACCGGCATCGAACGGGCCTGCTCCAGATCACGCTGGAAACCGCTGGTGGAAATGTTCGCCAGGTTGTTGGCATGGGCCTTCTGCGCCAGCGCGTTCTGGCTGGCGCCGGTCATGGCCACGTAAAGCATCTTGTCCACAGTCTTCCTCCGCTGGGCTGGCGAACACTTGCCGTTCACCGCTGCTGTCGAGCGATGAAAGCAATTTTCGAACCAGATTTTGAACAGATGGGAAAAGCCCCGTGTTTACGGGGATTTGGTGGTTTTGCGGAGGGTTGTGGCGGAGGGAGAAGACAAATTATCGGCGGTGGGTTTGCCGGAGGGCGGCAAGATCCCGCCCCTTGTACAAGCCTTTTCGGCCTCATCGCTGGCAAGCCAGCTCCCACAGGTTCCGAGTCACTGCAGAACCCTGTGGGAGCTGGCTTGCCAGCGATGAGGCCATCAAGGACACCATCAAGGCCGGCACCCGGCATTGTTAAACGGTCCGGCAAAACGCTTCCAGCCCTCACCCGGCGCCTGCTGGGCACAGACCAGGCGCCCGTCGGCCTGGCTTTCCCAGCGGTACCACGGGGCCATCGCCGCCACCGCCTGGCTTGCCAGCACGAACAACACTCCAGCCAGCACAAAACGCTTCATTTCCACCTCACCGAAACGACAAGCCCCCGCCCGGATCGGGAAGGGGCTCGCGTGATCACACTACCCAGCCAACATCAGGTCATCTGGATGATGGTCTGCATGATGGAGCTCTGGGTGGAGATGGTCTTGGCGTTGGCCTGGTAGTTGGACTGCGCCTTGACCAGCTCGACCAGCTCCTGGGTCAGGTTGACGTTCGATTCTTCCAGGGAGTTGGAGGAGATCGAGCCGAGCGTACCGGTCTTCGGCGTGTCGATGCCCGGGATGCCCGAGGAGTAGGTTTCCTTCCAGCGGGTGCCGCCCTGCTGTTCCAGGCCCTGCTCGTTGGCGAAGCTGGCAATGGCCAGTTGGCCGATGGCACGGGACTGCTGGTTGCTGAAGCTGGCGAACATGACACCGGTGGAGTCGATGCTCAGGCTCGACAGGATGCCGGTGGCATAACCGTCCTGGGACTGGGACAGGCGCGCCGTCTCGGTGTTGTACGAGGTGGTCGAGTTCATGTCCAGGCGGATGCCGTCCGGGTTCGCGGCCGAACCATTGGGCGACCAGGTACCGGTGGTGGAGTTGTACGCCGACGGAATCCAGCCCTTGACCGTGAACACGTTATTGACCACAGCGAAGCTGTCGTCCGGCGCGACCGAGCCGGTCATGGTGTTGATGCTGCCGTCGGACTTGAAGGTCATGGTGCCGGTCAGCGGCGCAGTGCTGGTCGGGTCCTGCGGATTGCGGCCGTCGATCAGGGTGTACATGGTCCAGGTGTTCTGATCGGTCTTGCGATAGTACTGCTCCATGGTGTGCTTGTTACCCTGGCTATCGTAGATCTCGGTCGAGAACTTCTTGCTGTAGGTGGTTTCGTCGGTCGGCACGAAGGCCGGGCCGGTCGGCGCCAGCGGAATGCTGTCGGCCGAGGAGTTCAGGTTGATGCCCTGGTCGATCAGGCTGGTGGCCTTGGGCGCCAGCGCCGAGGTGTCGATCTTCAGGTCGGTCAGGCCGGACTTGATGATCGTGCCGTTCTCGTCGGCGGCATAACCCTGCAGGCGCAGACCATCGGAGGTGACGACGTAGTTGTCCTTGTTGGTCTGGAAGGCACCGGCACGGGTGTAGCTGAGCGAGCCGTTGTCGCTGAGGATGAAGTAGCCCTGGCCCTGGATGGCCATGTCCAGCACGTTGCCGGTGTTGTTCACGTCACCCTGGCCGAACTGCTGGGACACCGCCGCCAGGCGCACGCCGTTGCCGACGGTCTTGCTGCCGACGCCGAGCTTGCTTGCCGAGTACACGTCCTCGAACTCCGCGCGCGAGGATTTGAAACCGGTGGTGGCAACGTTGGCGATGTTGTTGCCGGTAACGTCCAGCTGTTTGCTGGCTGCATAGAGACCGCTAAGGCCGATATTGAAGGACATCTTTCACTCCTGTGCCGTTAGCCGGCTCTATATACCGATGGTTTGCACTTTGGACAGCGCAACGCTGCCCTGACCGGCGAGGTTGAGCATCATCTCGCCCCCTGTCTGGCTGATGGTGACGCTGCTGACGGTGGCCGGGAGCAGGGTGTACATCTCCATGGCCTTGCCGTCGACGGTGGTGGTCGCCTTGAACGAGTAGGTATCCGGCGAAACCACTTCACCCTTGTCATTCTTGCCGTCCCAGACGAACGAGGCGTTGCCGGCCTTCTGTTCGCCCAGTTGCAGGGTGCGCACGGCGTTGCCGTCCTTGTCGGTGATGGTGACGGTGACGCTGCTGACCGACTGCGGCACCACTACCGAACCATTGAGGCTCTTGGTGGTATCGACCACCGCCTTGTCGGTCTGGGCGATCACCGAGCGACCGACCAGGGACGAGGCCTGCAGGGCCTGGGACGACTTGTAGTTGCCGGAAATCGCATTGACCGACTCGTTCAGCGAGGTAATCCCCTCGAGGCTGCTGAACTGGGCGAGCTGGGCCACGAATTCGCTGTTGTCCTGCGGATCCAGGGGGTTCTGGTGCTGCATCTGGGTGACCAGGAGCTGCAGGAACGCATCCTTGCCCAGGGTCTGGCCGCCGGTGGAGCTGTTGGTGGCGGAGGCGACGCCGGTCTGCGAGGTGCTCTTGGTCCCCGAGGCCTTGATGACGTCGTTGAGGTTCACCCCTGCTGTCGTATCGTTGACGCTAGCCATTGGCGTAATCCCTTATCACTGACCCAGGGTCAGTACTTTCTGCATCATGGTCTTGGCCGTGTTCATCAACTCGGCGTTGGTCTGGAATGAACGGCTGGCCGAGATCATGTCGGCCATTTCCTCGACCACGTTGACGTTCGGGTAGTAGACGTAGCCGTCCTTGTTCGCCGCCGGATGGTTCGGCTCGTAGCGCGCTTCGAGGTTGCTCTGGTCTTCGACCACACCGAGCACCTGCACGCCCTGCCCTGCTGCGTCCTGGTCCTGGAACAGCGACTGGCTGCCGTTCTGTGCCTGCTGGAAGGTAGTGGCGAACACCGGGTGGCGCGCGCGGTAGGTCTGGTCGATGCTCGACGAGACGGTCTCGGCGTTGGCGATGTTCGAAGCGACGGTGTTCAGACGGGTGGTCTGGGCGCTCATGCCGCTACCGGCGATGTTGAAAACACTGGCGAGGGACATGACTTACTCTCCGCGCAGGGCCGAAACCAGCCCTTTGAATTTACTGTTGAGCAGCGTGAAGCTGGCCTGGAAGCCCACGGCGTTTTCCGTGTAGTTCGATTGCTCGAGCTGGGCATCGACGGTGTTCTGGTCGATCGAAGGCTGCATCGGCGTGCGGTACTGAAGCGACTCGTCGCTGAGGGTCACGCCCTCGGCCTCGATATGCCGGGCGTTGGTCCGGTCCAGGGCGAAATGGCCACCCGCCTGGGTCTTCTCGGTTTCGGCGGCGAGCACCTTGGAGAAGTCCATGTCGCGCGCCTTGAAGTTCGGCGTATCGGCGTTGGCGATGTTATTGGCCAGCACCTCGGCGCGCTGGGCGCGGAAGCTCAGGGCCTTTTCGTGGATACCGAGCGCTTTGTCGAAGCTGATGCTCATGTCGGGGAAACCTTCGAAGGTTGACCGGATGGTTCGTTGACGATGAACGAGCAAGTCCCATGCCAACAAGCGAAACCCCAATGAAACCGGGGTCTTTGCGGTTTTGCCGGAGGCGGCAATGCCAGAAAAGCGGCAACCGGTTTCCGCTGCCTGCCGCTGGCGGAGGAAAAAAGCGGCAATCGGCCACGGGAATCCGGCGCCAAAATGATGTCATTTTGACCCCGGGTCCTTTAACATGCCGCCGCCCATTGCATGGCAGTTAGCCATCAACCCGATCTGCCAGTCGCCGTGCAAGGAGCGCACCGAGATTTCAAACACGTTTAAGGACTGAACCGTGGCTTCGATGCTTTTCCGCAAGACCCTGCTCGCCCTCGCGGTGGCCACCACTGCCCTGCCGGCCCACGCCCAGACCGTGCAACTGACCAATGCCGGTTTCAAGAGCGAAAACCAGACCTATGCCGACTCCCTGGAAATTACCGGGAGCTACAGCGGCACCGCCGGCGAAAACGACCCGATCGAATTCAATGGCAGCCACCTGCAACAGGACCTGATCCTCAACGCCATCATCAACAGCACCGGCGACTTCGCCGGCGGCGTGGACATGGACGTCTACGAAACCCCAACCGCCTGGGTCAACAACCGTATCGACGGCAACCTGATCCACAGGGGCAGCATCACCGCGGTCGGCGGCGGCGCCAATGCCCTGCGCATCGACCCGGCGGTCATGGGCGGCAGCGTGATCAATGAAGGCTTGCTGTTGGCCAAGGGTGAACCGCTGGAAGACGGCGGCGCGGTCGATATTGCCACCGGTATCGACATGAGCGGTTCAACCCGGATCAAGGGCGACCTGATCAACGCTGCGAGCGGCAAGATCATCGTGGAAGGCGAAGACGCTACGGGCATCTACCTGACCGGCGGCGAGATCGTCGGAAACGTCATCAACAACGGCGAGATTCAAGCACACGGCGAAGACGCAGTCGGCCTGGAAGTCGCCGGCGGCTTCAACGGTAGCAACTATGCCGCTACCAAACTGCTCGGCATCGAAAACAACGGCACCATCACCGCCACCGGCGCGGATGCCAACGGTATCCGCATTACGAACGCCAGCTTCAAAACTATCGCCAACCATATCGTCAACACCGGCACCATTCAGGCCACCGACGCGGCTATCCACATCACTGCGACTGATGTGGACGGACAGCCGGGCGAGTTCGCGGGCATGCGCATCGTAAACAGCGGCACGCTGATTTCCGATGACGAAGCCATTGACGCCAGCGACAGCAAAAGCAGGGTGTATGTACGCTTGCTGGACGGCAGCAAGGTGATCGGCAACCTGATCAACCTGAATGACCTCTACATCACCGGCGATGTGCAGTTCACCGGCACCGACAGCCAGGCCGACGGCGCGAACATTCGCCTCTCCCACCAGTACAGTGCCGTAGACATCGGCAACCCGAGCTTCGGTCACACCCGGCTCAACCTGCTCGGCACACACACCAGCATCGATGGCCGGGTCTACGTGGCGAACGACACTACACTGGTCCTTAATCTCTCCAGCGCCACCAGGCCTGACACGCCGGTACTCAGCGTTTCCGACTTCATTCGATTCAGCAAGGACTCGCAGATCCAACTGGCCGCCCAGGGTAGCGACTTTTCCGCCAATGCTGTCCAGTACAAGCTGATCCAGGCTGGTGAACTGGTTGTCACGGACGATAACGACGATGTCGACCCGAACGGCAAGCTGAACCTGACGAGCTCTTCCGCCCTGCTCAACATCGACAGCTACAAGCTTGAGGACAACACCCTGGTCGCCACCGTGACCGCCAAGGGCCAGGAGCAAGTCGAGGAAATCATCGTCGGCAACGGCGGCTCCGCCAACGGCCAGAAGGCCATCGGCAGCCTGGTCAACGATGGCGTGATCAACCGTATCCGCGAGCAGAACCCCAACGATCCCTTCCTGCAAACCCTGCTCAACACCAGCGAAGCCGACCTGGCCCGCATTGCCGAGCAACTGACCCCGGAAACCAACGGCGGCGCCACCCAGGCGGCCACCACCAGCCAGAACCTGGTCAGCAACGTCACCGGCAGCCGCACCAGCAGCCTGCGCGGCGCATCGTCCGGCGATGCCTTCAAGGAAGCCGGCGTGTGGGTTCAAAGCCTGTACAGCGACGCCACCCAGGACCTGCGCGACGGCGTGGCCGGCTACAACGCCTATAGCCGCGGTGTCGCCGTAGGTGCCGACGGCAAGCTGAACGACCAACTGACCCTGGGCCTGGCCTATAGCTTCATCAACACCGACGTGAACGGCAAAAGCGGCAACAAGACCGAAGTCGACAGCCACGCCTTCACCTTCTACGGCGGCTATGAGCTGGGCAACTACTTCGTCGACGGCAGCCTGACCTACGGCGTCAACGACAACGACAGCAAGCGCCGGATCGCCGGCACCCAGGCCAAGGCCAGCTACGACAGCGACCTGCTCGGCCTGAACCTGGTCGGCGGCTACACCTGGAAGATCAACCCGCAAATGCTGGTCGAGCCACGGCTGGCGGCGCGCTACAGCCAGGTGAACATCGATGGCTACCGCGAGAAGGGTTCGTCGGCTGCGTTGAAAGTCGAGGACCAGCGCTACGAAGCCATCGAACTGGGCGCCGGTGTGCGTGTTGCCGGCAGCTTCAACCTCGGCGCAGGCACCCTGGAGCCGCAGGTCAAACTCATGGCCTACCACGACTTCGCCGCCGACGAGGCCAGCAGCACCTCGACCTTCCTGCTCGGCAGCACCCCGTTCGTCACCAGCGGCGCCAAGGCCGTGCGCAACAGCTACGAAGCCGGTATCGGTACCGACTACAAGCTGGGCGCGGTGACCCTGGGCGTGAACTACGACTACATCGGCAAATCGGGCTTCGATGCCGATGTATTCAGTGCCAAGGTGCGGTACGACTTCTGATCGCCTGAAATGAAAAGCCCCCGGTCGTGAGGCCGGGGGCTTTTTTGGGTTTTGCAGTGTTCTTCAGGGCTTGCCAGCGATGAGGCCCTCAAGGGCACCGGAGTCATTTGGCCTGATAGATGATCCCCGGGCTGCACTGCACCATCTGGTACAGATCCGGCAAGCCATTGAGTGCCTCGGACGCCCCGAGGAACAGGTAGCCACCCGGCTTCAGCGTGGCATGGATGCGGGTGAGGATGTCCTTCTTCACCTGCGCCGAGAAGTAGATCAGGACGTTGCGGCAGAACACGATGTCGAACTTGCCCAGCGCCGCATAGCTGTCCAGCAGGTTGAACGAGCGGAACTCCACGCGGCTGCGAATCGGCGCCTTGATTGCCCAGCGCCCCGGCCCCTTCGGATCGAAGTAGCGCTGCAGGCGCTCCTGGGACAGGCCGCGGGCGATCGCCAGACTGTCGTATTCGCCTGTCTTGCAGTTGGCCAGCATCGCGCCGGAGAGATCGGTCGCCACGATCTGCGCGCCCATCTTCAACTGGCCGACGTTGGTCCGCTCGAACTCGTCGAGGGTCATGGAAATCGAGTAGGGCTCCTGCCCGGACGAACAGGCCGCCGACCAGATGCGCAGGCGCTGCCCGGGGCTGTTTCGCAGCGTCTCCGGCAACACCTTGTTCTTCAACACTTCGAAGGGGTAGGTATCGCGGAACCAGAGGGTTTCGTTGGTGGTCATGGCGTCGACCACCTGCTCGCGCAAGCCGCTGCGCGGCTGGCTCTGGATGCGCTGCACCAGTTCGGTCAGCGTCTTGATGCCTTGCTGCTCCATCAGCTTGTTGAGACGGCTGGAAACCAGGTACTGCTTATTTTCGCCCAGCAGGATGCCACAGGCTTTTTCCAGGAAGACCCGGAACTGTTCGAAATCCAAATTACCCGTAGACAATGGTGCCGCCTCTTAAATCGTGTACAACGCCAGGGGCCTGAGCCCCCGGCAATTAGTGTGTGGCATTGATCCGGTCGACCACCCGCTGGGCCAGGTCGTCCGGACGGAACTTGGCGAGGAAGTCGTCGGCGCCGACCTTCTTCACCATGGCCTGGTTGAATACCCCGGACAGCGAAGTATGCAGGATGATGTGCAGGTTTTGCATGCGCGGATCGTTGCGGATCTCCGCGGTCAGCGTGTAACCGTCCATCTCCGGCATCTCGATGTCGGAGATCATCATCAGGAACTCTTCTTCCGGGCGCTTGCCCTCGTCGACCAGTTTCTTCAGGTACTCCAGTGCCTGGCGTCCGTCATTCAGCGCGACCACCTCCACACCGACCGTCTGCAGGCAGCGACTGACCTGCTTGCGCGCTACCGATGAGTCGTCCACGGTCAGCACCCGCAGCGAAACGGCCTTGCTGTGCACCTCGGCATTGACCACCCCGGTGGACACCGACTCGGAGGCAGGCGCCACCTCGGCGAGAATCTTCTCGACGTCGATGATCTCGACCATCTTGTTGTCGACCCGGGTCACCGCCGTGAGGTAGTGATCGCGCCCGGTCCCCTTGGGTGGCGGGTGGATCTCTTCCCAGTTCATGTTGACGATGCGCTCCACCGAGTGCACCAGGAAGCCCTGGGTCTTGGTGTTGTACTCGGTAATGATGACGAAGCTCTTGCTCGGGTCCTGGTTCTCCAGGGGAGGCAGACCCGTCGCCATCGCCAGATCCAGGATCGGGATGGTCGCCCCACGAATATTCGCGACACCGCGCACGACCCGACTGGCCTTGGGCAGAAGTGTCAGGCTCGGGCATTGCAGCACTTCCCGTACCTTGAACACGTTGATCCCGTACAACTGCTCGCCGCGCAGGCGGAACAGCAGCAGTTCGAGACGATTCTGTCCTACCAGTTGCGTGCGCTGGTTCACCGAATCCATTACACCAGCCATGCCAGACTCCTCAAACGAAGCATTAGGGCAGCGCGCAGATCGGCACGCGCCTTGCTTTTCTACTTTCATGAATACGAAAACGACATTTTTCCGACGCCTGCACCGCCATCTGCCCGGCTTCCTTGCTGCGCTGTGCCTGTTGACTCCCGGCGCTCGAACTCTGGCTGACACTTTCACCTTGCCTGAAGTGCTTATCGGTGTCACCCAGGGGTTTCTTGAGTTTTCCGTAGAAGACTATTTGCAAAAGAGCCAGACCGAAGGCCGCTACGAGATCCAGGTGAACAACCTCGACCCGCGGCTGCGCATGCCGCTGTGCAGCGAGCAGCTCGGCGCCAGCCTGGAAAGCCCGGCCCAGCCACTGGGCCGGGTGACGGTGCGGGTGCGCTGTGATGGCAGTTCGCCGTGGACGGTATTCGTACCGGCCCAGGTCAAGCTGTTCCGCGATGTGGTGGTGGTCAGCCGGCCACTCAAGCGTGACGCCGTGGTCCAGGAACAGGACGTGACCCTGCGCGAACGCGACGTCGGCCTGCTGAACCAGGGCTTCCTCGCCAGCCTCGACCAGGCCATAGGACAGAAAGTCGTCCGACCAATGGTCATCGACCAGGTCATCACCCCCGTTCATCTGGAACAGGCCGAGGTGATCCGCAAGGGTGATCATGTGGTCATCATCGCCCGCAGTGGCACGCTGGCCGTGCGCATGCCCGGCGAAGCGCTGAGCAAGGGCGGGATGAGCGAGCAGATACGGGTACGCAACCTCAACTCCAAGCGGGTGGTCAAGGCCAGGGTAACCGGTCCCGGCGAGGTGGAGGTTTCCATGTGACCATGTGACACAGGCCACCGCGCGACGAATCAGCGCTGGCGATCAGGAAGCGCATTTTCTAGACTGTGCGTATTACGGATATGACGACCTTGTCACGAATGCCTGTCAATTCGTGCCTAAAGTTTTTTTCGGGTCGGCCGAAAAAAGGGCAAGCGTCCTATTTCCGAGAGGTTTTCTGATCATGGTCATCGACTTCAGTCGTTTGAATAACTCCCCGTCAGTGACGGGCGGCCTGCGCACCGGCACCAGCCAGGAAAGCGCCGCCAGCAATCGCGCAGGCCAGTCCGACGCGGCAGCCGTTACCGCACAGAGCGGGGAGACCGTACACCTCAGCCATGAGGCCCAGCAGTTGCAACAGGTCAGCGACAAGCTGCGCGACCAGCCCATCGTCAACAGCGACCGCGTGGCCGCGTTGAAACAGGCCATCGCCGACGGTAGCTACCAGGTCGACGCCAACCGCGTGGCCAGCAAACTGCTCAATTTCGAAGCCCAGCGCTAGCCCTCGGCGCGCTGACTTCAAGGACGCCAAGACCAAGAGCCAGCCATGCACGATACGACCCTGCTGCAACTGATCGAAGAAGATATCGGCCCGGCCGAGCAATTGCTGCAGCTGCTGCGGGACGAATACGTCGCCCTGCACGGCCGTGACATGCCGGCACTGGAAGACATCCTGGCCTACAAGCAGTCGCTGGTAGTCCTGCTCGATCAGCACGGTCGTCGGCGCAGCGAGCTGCTCGCAAGCCTCGGCCTGACCCCGGATCGTGCCGGCGTCGAGGCCCTGGCCAGCCAGTCGCACCTTGGCCCGCAATTGCTCCAGCAACTCGACGTACTGGGCAACCTGCTCAACGAGTGCAAGGCGGTCAACGAGCGCAACGGCGAATCCATCACGCTTCAGCAGGCCACCACGGCCAACCAGATCAGAATCCTCATGGGCGGCGAAGCCCCTTCGCTATACGACAGCCGGGGCTCGACCTCGCCGCTTGCCAAGCCTCGTGCACTCAGCCAGGCGTGACCCTCTATCAAGCCATAGCGCATACTGGCAAAATGCCTTGTGCGTGTGTCGTTTTTGCCTGGAGATTCATCAACCGTGTTCAATGACGTAGAAGCTCCGCAGCCTCCGAAGGTGTTCAACACGCCTTTGGAAATTGCCGCCAACCTGCGGATGCTGCAAGAGAGCCATGATCCGCTGATCATTACCTTCCATGAGCGCAGCCAGCGTTTCCAGAGCTACGTGGTCGAGGTCGACCGTGACAACAACGTCCTGGCCCTGGATGAAATGATCCCCCGCGACGGCGAACGTTTCCTGGAAAACGGCGAGCCCTTTCGGGTCGAAGGTTTCCATGACGGCGTGCGGATCGCCTGGGAATGCAACCAGCCACTGACCATCGACTCTTCCGGCGACGTGCGCTGCTACCGCGGCACCCTGCCCGAGGAAGTGACCTACCATCAGCGCCGCAATGCCTTCCGTGCCGCCCTCAAGCTCTCGCAACTGGTCGACATCGTCCTTGACGGTGACAAGCTCAAGGGCGTGGGTGCCATCCGCGGCAAGCTTCTGGACATCTCTGCCACCGGCTGCAAGCTGCGCTTCGAAGGCAATATCGAAGAGCGCCTGCAACTGGGCCAGGTCTACGACAAGTTCGCCGCCAGCGGGCCCCTGAGCCTGACCCAGATGTCGGTGGAACTGCGCCATCTGCATTTCGAGGAGCGCCTGAACGCCACCTTCGCCGGCGTGCGCTTCCATAACCTGACCGGGCAGATGCAGCGCAAGATCGAGAGTTTCGTCTATCAATTGCAGCGCGAAGCGCGACGCTTCGACAAAGACGACTACTGACAGGAAAACGGGGACCGCATGCGGTCCCCGTTTTGTTTCAAAGCGGCTTGGCCGGTTCCTCGACCACCTGCCCTTCCTTGACCTCCCCCGCCTCGTCCTCGGCTTCGGTATCCTCGGCTGCGACCGGCGTCTGCATCTGTTCCTGAACCACCTGCTCGTTGACCCGCGGGTCGAGGGCAGCGGCCAGGGGCGAGCTGGCTGCCGGCATGGCCACGTGGGACAACGGCGCATCTTCCACCTGGTGCAACCCGGTGACCGCATCGGGACGAATGCGCCAGACCAGCACCAGGGCGAAGAAGGTGAAGAAGGCATAGAGCATCTGGTCGCCAAAGGCCTTCATCAGCACCCCTGCCGCCAGTGGCCCGATACTCGCGCCGACGCCATAGGTGACCAGCAGCATCGCCGTCAGCGAGACCCGCCGCTCGCTTTCCACGTGGTCGTTGGAGAAGGCCACGGCCAGTGGGTACAGGCAGAACTGCAGGAGCGAGACGAGGAAGCCGGCCGCGAACAGCACCGCCATCGGCACCCCGGGCAGGATCGCCAACGGCAGCGAGGCGATCGCCAGGCCGATGGCCACGCTGCGGATCAGCACGGCACGGTCGTAGCGGTCCGACAGCCAGCCCAGCGGCCATTGCACCAGCAGGCCGGCGAAGATGCACACGCCCATGAAGATACCCACCTGCTCGGTACTCAGGCCCTGCTTCGAGGCATAGAGCGGTGCCAGGCCATAGAACGAACCGACGATCAGCCCGGAGCCCAGCACCGTGCTCAACGACTGCGGCACCCGCTTGATGAAGAAACGCGGCTCCATCGGGGCCGGCCGCAGCGGCGCCGGGTGGATGCGCCGGGTCAGGGCCACCGGCACCAGGCACAGTGCAAAGCACATCGCCACCAGCATCAGCAGCTCGGGGCCCAGTTGCGGATGGACTACGAGGATCAACTGGCCCAGGACCAGGCCCAGGTAGGAGGCGATCATGTAGCCGCTGAACACCGCGCCACGATGCTTGGCATCGGCCTGCTCGTTGAGCCAGCTCTCGATGACCATGTACTGGCACATCATCCCGAGGCCGACGATGACCCGCAGGAACAGCCACGCCGGCAGGAAGCTGACCAGGCCGTGACCCAGTACCGCGGCACCGACGATCCCGGCGCAGGTGGCATAGGCGCGGATATGTCCGACCCGGGCGATCAGGCGGTGACCGATCTTGCCACCCAGAGCCAGACCGAAATAGTTGGCAGCCATCAGGGCACCGACCCACAGGCTGTCGACCTGGTCGGCGCTAAGGCGCAGGGCAAGGTAGGTGCTCAGCAGGCCGGAGCCGATCAACATCATCAGAGCAGCGAAGTACAACGCGCGAAAAGACTTCCAGATAGTGCGCATCAGCGTCCCGAACGACCTCTTGGGCTGGTGGAAAAACTGCGTGAAAGCATAAGTGATTATTCCGGCCGCGCGGCCGGCACCGGCGAAAAAAACAAAAGGCCGATTACGCCAGGAACCCGCGTAATCGGCCTTCTAATTCCGTGGATTGCCGGTCAGGCCTGGGCCGCCAGTACGCGCCGCTCCCAAGGGGTGATCTCATCGAAGAAGCTGGTCAGCTCCTGGGTCTTGGTGGCGATATAACCGGCGATGAACTCCTCGCCGAACAGCTCCCGCGCCAGGCTGCTGCGCTTGAGACGATCGAGCGCCGCATGCAGCGTGCACGGCAGCGACAGGTGATCCGGCACCGCGAACTCACCCTGGATCGCCGGGGCCGGTTGCAGGCCGTTCTCGATGCCATGCAGACCGGCGGCGAGGCTGGCGGCGATGGCCAGGTAGGGGTTGGCATCGGCCCCCGGCAGGCGGTTTTCCACACGCCGGGCCACGGGTGAACTGGCCGGAATGCGCAGGCCGGCGGCGCGATTGTCCTCGGACCAGCATGCATTGTTCGGTGATGCGTAGGGATGGCACAGGCGCTGGTAGGAGTTGACGTTCGGGGCGAACAGCGCCGTGAAGTCGGCCATGCACGCCTGCTGACCACCGATGAAATGCAGGAAGGTATCGGTGGGCTTGCCGTCGGCATCACTGAAAACGTTCCGGCCACTGCCAATCTCCACCACGCTCTGGTGAATGTGCATCGAGCTGCCCGGGGTATGTGCCAGCGGCTTGGCCATGCACACCACGGTCAGGCCGTGCTTGAGCGCAACCTCCTTGAGCAGGTGCTTGAACAGGAAGGTCTGGTCGGCCAGCAGCAGCGGATCGCCGTGCAGCAGGTTGATCTCGAACTGGCTGACGCCCATCTCGTGCATGAAGGTATCGCGCGGCAGCCCCAGCGCTGCCATACAGCGGTACACCTCCTGGAAGAACGGGCGCAAGCCGTTGTTGGAACTGACGCTGAAGGCCGAATGGCCGTCTTCGCGGCGCCCGTCCAGGCCCAGCGGAGGCTGGAATGGCCGGGTCGGGTCAGTGTTGGGTGCGAAAACGAAGAACTCCAGCTCGGTCGCCACCACCGGCGCCAGGCCGCGTGCGGCATAGCGGGCGATCACTGTCTTGAGCAAGCCGCGGGTGGACAGACCGGAACGTTCGCCGCTCAATTCGTCGGCATCGCAGATGGCCAGGGCTCGGGGTTCGGCGCTCCAGGGCAGGCGGTGGATCTGCGCCGGATCGGCGACCAGTGCCAGGTCGCCGTCGTCGCCGCCGTAGAAGCGCGCCGGCGGGTAACCGCCCATGATGCATTGCAACAGCACGCCCCGCGCCAGTTGCAGGCGTCGGCCTTCGAGGAAGCCCTCGGCCGTCATCACCTTGCCGCGCGGCACGCCGTTGAGATCCGGCGTAACGCATTCGATTTCATCAATGCCCGTCAGGCGCTCTTCCAGGGAACGCTGAACATTGGTCGTCATGACTCTGTCCTTGTTGTTTTCGCATGCCGGAAACGGCGACCCGGACAACATACTCAGGGGCTGTTCAAAATATCAAGCGGTGATGGCGGCGACTGATCGTGATTTTCTACACCTTTAGAGATGTTTTGCTCTCAGGGGCCCTATCGCTGGCAAGCCAGCTCCCACAGGTCCGACGGTGAACACAATCCCTGTGGGAGCTGGCTTGCCAGCGTTGAGGCCCTCAAATCAACGTGGCTCGCGCAGGGTCAACCCATTGGCCGGCAACGGCAGCGCCGTCTTGTACCTGACCTGTTTCAAGGCAAAGCTCGAACGAATATTCGCCACCCCCGGCAACCGCGTCAGGTAATCGAGAAATCGCTCCAGCGCCTGGATGCTCGGCAACAACACCCGCAGCAGATAATCCGGGTCCCCGGTCATCAGGTAGCACTCCATTACCTCGGGCCGTTCGGCGATTTCTTCCTCGAAGCGATGCAGCGACTGCTCCACCTGCTTCTCCAGACTGACGTGAATGAACACGTTGACGTCCAGCCCCAGTACCTCCGGCGCCAGCAAGGTCACCTGCTGGCGGATCACGCCGCATTCCTCCAGCGCCTTGACCCGGTTGAAGCAGGGCGTCGGCGACAGGTTCACCGAACGCGCCAGTTCGGCGTTGGTGATCCGCGCGTTTTCCTGAAGGCTGTTGAGAATGCCGATGTCAGTGCGATCCAGTTTGCGCATTAGATAAATCTTCCCGCCTTTTGTTCTTTTGCAGAATATTTATCCGTCCGCTCGAACAAAGGCAACGAACATCAGAAAAATATTCTTCCGGGGCCGGAATATCATTAAGACAAGACTGACTTCCCGGTCACAAGCCGGGTCCCAGTAGCTACTGCGTCAAAGCTCAACAAAAACACAAGACAGAGCGAGCGTAAAAAGCATGAACGAGTACGCCCCCCTGCGTTTGCATGTGCCCGAGCCTACCGGCCGGCCAGGCTGCCAGACCGATTTCTCCTACCTGCGCCTGAACGACGCAGGTCAAGTCCGCAAACCCGCCATCGACGTCGAACCTGCCGATACCTCGGACCTGGCCTACAGCCTGATCCGCGTTCTCGACGCCGAAGGCAATGCAGTAGGCCCTTGGGCCGAGGGCATCGACCCGCAGGTCCTGCGCCAGGGCATGCGGGCAATGATGAAGACCCGCCAGTTCGACAGCCGCATGGTGGTTGCCCAGCGCCAGAAGAAAATGTCCTTCTACATGCAGAGCCTGGGCGAGGAAGCCATCGGCAGTGCCCAGGCCCTGGCCCTGAACCGCAGCGACATGTGCTTCCCGACCTATCGCCAGCAGAGCATCCTGATGGCCCGGGAAGTGTCGCTGACCGAGATGATCTGCCAGTTGCTGTCCAACGAGCGCGATCCGCTCAAGGGTCGCCAGTTGCCGATCATGTACTCGGTACGCGAAGCTGGCTTCTTCACCATCAGCGGTAACCTTGCCACCCAGTTCGTCCAGGCGGTCGGCTGGGCCATGGCCTCGGCGATCAAGGGCGATACCAAAATCGCCTCGGCCTGGATCGGCGACGGTGCCACCGCCGAGTCCGATTTCCATACCGCCCTGACCTTCGCCCACGTCTACCGCGCCCCGGTGATCCTCAACGTGGTCAACAACCAGTGGGCCATTTCCACCTTCCAGGCCATCGCCGGTGGCGAAGCCACTACCTTCGCCGGCCGTGGCGTGGGCTGCGGCATCGCCTCGCTGCGGGTGGACGGCAACGACTTCGTCGCGGTGTACGCCGCTTCGCGCTGGGCCGCCGAACGCGCGCGCCGCGGCTTCGGCCCGACGCTGATCGAGTGGGTCACCTACCGCGCCGGCCCGCACTCCACGTCCGACGATCCATCGAAATACCGCCCCGCCGACGACTGGATTCACTTCCCCCTGGGCGATCCGATCGTGCGCCTGAAACAGCACCTGATCGCCAACGGCCATTGGTCCGAAGAAGAGCACCAGCAGGTCAGTGCCGAGCTGGATGCGGAAATCATCGCCGCACAGAAGGAAGCCGAGCAGTACGGCACCCTGGCCGGCGGACAGATGCCGAGCCCGGCCTCGATGTTCGAGGACGTCTACAAGGAAATGCCCGCGCACCTGCGCCGGCAGCGCCAGGAACTGGGGATCTGACATGAACGACCACAACACCTCCATCCAGGTTGAAACTGCCATGTCGACCACCACCATGACCATGATCCAGGCCCTGCGCTCGGCCATGGACATCATGCTCGAGCGCGACGACAACGTGGTCATCTACGGCCAGGACGTCGGTTACTTCGGCGGTGTGTTCCGCTGCACCGAGGGCCTGCAGAGCAAGTACGGCAAGTCCCGGGTGTTCGATGCACCGATCTCGGAAAGCGGCATCGTCGGCACTGCCGTCGGCATGGGCGCCTACGGCCTGCGCCCGGTCGTGGAAATCCAGTTCGCCGACTACTTCTACCCCGCCTCCGACCAGATCGTTTCCGAGATGGCCCGCCTGCGTTACCGCTCGGCCGGCGAATTCGTCGCCCCGCTGACCCTGCGCATGCCCTGCGGCGGCGGAATCTACGGCGGCCAGACCCACAGCCAGAGCCCCGAGGCGATGTTCACCCAGGTCTGCGGCCTGCGCACGGTGATGCCATCCAACCCCTACGACGCCAAGGGCCTGTTGATTGCCTCGATCGAATGCGACGACCCGGTGATCTTCCTCGAACCCAAGCGCCTGTATAACGGCCCCTTCGACGGCCACCATGATCGCCCGGTAACCCCTTGGTCGAAGCATGCGTCCAGCGCCGTGCCGGACGGCTACTACACGGTGCCGCTGGACAAGGCGGCAATCACCCGTCCGGGCAACGACGTCACCGTGCTGACCTATGGCACCACGGTCTACGTGTCCCAGGTCGCCGCCGAGGAAACCGGCGTCGATGCCGAGGTCATCGACCTGCGCAGCCTCTGGCCCCTGGACCTGGAAACCATCGTCGAGTCGGTGAAGAAGACCGGGCGTTGCGTAGTGGTGCATGAAGCCACGCGCACCTGCGGCTTCGGTGCCGAGCTGGTGTCGCTGGTCCAGGAACATTGCTTCCACCACCTGGAAGCGCCCATCGAACGCGTCACCGGCTGGGACACCCCCTACCCGCACGCGCAGGAGTGGGCGTACTTCCCTGGCCCTTCGCGGGTCGGTGCGGCATTGAAACGGGTCATGGAGGTCTGAATGGGCACGCACGTCATCAAGATGCCGGACATCGGCGAAGGCATCGCGCAGGTAGAACTGGTGGAATGGTTCGTTAAGGTCGGTGACACCATCACCGAGGACCAGGTGGTGGCCGATGTCATGACCGACAAGGCCACGGTGGAAATTCCTTCGCCGGTCTCCGGCAAGGTCCTGGCCCTGGGCGGCCAGCCCGGCGAGGTCATGGCGGTGGGCAGCGAGCTGATCCGCATCGAAGTCGAAGGGGCCGGCAATCATCAGGAAAGCGCCGGCAAGCCGGCAGCGGTGGTTGCAGCAGCAGCAGCACCCGAGCCGAAACCGGCTCCGGTGCAAGCGCCAGCGGCCAAACCGCACATCGCCGCCGCAGCGGTCGAAAAGGCACCGATCGTACCCCGCGACGCCCATGAAAAACCCCTCGCCTCCCCCGCCGTGCGCAAGCGCGCCTGGGATGCCGGGATCGAACTGCGCTACGTCCACGGCAGCGGCCCGGCCGGGCGCATTCTCCACGAGGACCTCGACGCCTTCCTGACCCAGCCGACCCGCAGCGGCAACGGCGCCCCCAGCGGTTACGCCAAGCGCGAGGACAGCGAGCAGATCCCGGTGATCGGCCTGCGCCGCAAGATCGCCCAACGCATGCAGGACGCCAAGCGCCGCGTCGCCCACTTCAGCTATGTGGAAGAGATCGACGTCAGCGCCCTGGAAGAACTACGCCAGCACCTCAACGGCAAATACGGCGAAAGCCGCGGCAAGCTGACCCTGCTGCCGTTCCTGGTGCGCGCCATGGTCGTGGCCCTGCGCGACTTCCCGCAGATCAACGCCACCTATGACGACGAAGCCCAGGTCATCACCCGCCACGGCGCGGTGCACGTGGGCATCGCCACCCAGGGCGACAACGGCCTGATGGTGCCGGTACTGCGCCATGCCGAAGCCGGCACCCTGTGGCATAACGCCAGCGAGATCTCGCGCCTGGCCCAGGCCGCACGCAGCAACAAGGCCAGCCGCGACGAACTCAGCGGCTCGACCATCACCCTGACCAGCCTCGGCGCCCTGGGCGGCATCGTCAGCACGCCGGTGGTCAACACCCCGGAAGTGGCGATCGTCGGGGTCAACCGCATCGTCGAGCGGCCCATGGTGGTCAACGGCCAGATCGTCATCCGCAAGATGATGAACCTCTCCAGCTCCTTCGATCACCGGGTGGTCGATGGCATGGACGCCGCACAATTCATCCAGGCCGTGCGCGGCCTGCTCGAACAACCCGCCAGCCTGTTCGTGGAGTAAGCATGCAGACCCTGGACACCACCCTGCTGATCATCGGCGGCGGCCCCGGCGGCTATATCGCCGCGATCCGCGCCGGGCAACTGGGCATCCCCACCATCCTGGTCGAAGGCCAGGCCCTCGGTGGCACCTGCCTGAACATCGGCTGCATTCCGTCGAAGGCGCTGATCCACGTGGCCGAGCAGTTCCATCAGACCGAGCTGCACAGCCGCAAATCCACGCTGGGCATCAAGGTCGCCGCGCCAAGCCTGGATATCGGGCAGAGCGTGGCCTGGAAGGACGGCATCGTCGACCGCCTGACCACTGGCGTTGCCGCCCTGCTGAAGAAGAACGACGTCAAGGTGATCCACGGCTGGGCCAGGGTCATCGACGGCAAGCTGGTGGAAATCGACGGGCAGGACCTGCGCATCCGCTGCGAGCACCTGTTGCTCGCCACCGGTTCCAGCAGCGTCGAATTGCCGATGCTGCCGCTGGGCGGCGCGGTGATTTCCTCCACCGAAGCCTTGTCGCCCAAGGCCCTGCCCAAGCGCTTGACCGTGGTCGGCGGCGGCTATATCGGCCTGGAGCTGGGCATCGTCTACCGCAAGCTCGGCGTAGAGGTGAGCGTGGTGGAAGCCCGCGAACGCATCCTGCCGACCTACGACGCCGAACTGACCCAGCCGGTGGCCGAATCGCTGAAGAAGCTTGGCGTGCAGCTGTACCTCGGGCACAGCGTCGAAGGCTTCGACGCCGCGACCAAACGCCTGAAGGTGCGCACGCCGGATGGCGAGGAGTTGTCCCTGGAAACCGACCAGGTGCTGGTCGCCGTGGGGCGTCGTCCGCGGACCAGAGGCTTCAACCTCGAAGCCCTGGACCTGAAGATGAACGGCGCCGCCATCGCCATCGACGAGCGCTGCCAGACCAGCATGCGCAACGTCTGGGCCATCGGTGACGTGGCAGGTGAGCCGATGCTGGCGCACCGGGCCATGGCCCAGGGCGAGATGGTCGCCGAACTGATCGCCGGCAGGCAGCGGGCGTTCACCCCGGCAGCCATCGCGGCGGTATGCTTCACCGATCCGGAGCTGGTGGTGGCGGGCAAGACGCCGGAGATGGTCAAGGAAGAAGGCCTCGATTGCCTGGTGGCGCAGTTCCCCTTCGCCGCCAATGGCCGGGCCATGACCCTGGAATCGAAGAGCGGCTTCGTGCGCGTGGTGGCACAGCGTGACAATCACCTGATCGTCGGCTGGCAAGCGGTGGGCGTCGGGGTTTCCGAACTGTCCACGGCCTTTGCCCAGTCACTGGAGATGGGCGCGCGGCTGGAGGATGTGGCGGGGACCATCCATGCCCATCCGACACTGGGTGAGGCGGTGCAGGAAGCGGCGCTGCGGGCGTTGGGCCACCCATTGCATATATGAAGGAAGATCAAAAAGCGGGCCGCGGTTCCCGTGGGGCTTGCCAGCGATTGGGGCGGCAAGGGCAATGATGTTGCCTGATCTGGCCCCATCGCTGGCAAGCCAGCTCCCACAGTGTCCAAGGCGGACCCTGATTTCAGGGTTGGCTCAAAACCCTGTGGGAGCTGGCTTGCCAGCGATTGCAATGGTGGATCCACTACTGCAACTGCTGGCAAGTCCGCTCTTGATTTCCGGGACGGTCAGACGCGGAAATACCCCACCGACGAATCGAACGGTAGGCGCTTGAGCTCCACCTTGTTCAGGTCCAGCACATCACGCAACGCGGCAGTCTCGCCTGGGAAGTTGCGATAGGCAACTTCGTCCAGGACCACGATGGCGCCCTTCGGCATGTACGGCAGGAAGGTTTCCAGGGCGACCTTGGTCGACGAGTACAGGTCGGTGTCGAGGATCAGCATGGCCACTACCAGGTCCGGACGGGTCTTGACGAAGGCCGGTACGGTTTCAAGGATGTCGCCCTTGACGATCTCGCAACGCGGGATGCGGTTGACCGGACGCACCAGGTCGTTGGCGTCGATCATGTCCTGGATCAGGCTCTCGTCGGTGTCGGAGAACATGCTTTCGTTGATGTCCGCCGGGTCTTCCTTGGCATCGATGCTGGCAAAGCCCTGGAAGGTGTCGAAGCCGATGATCGAGCGGTTGATCGCATACGGCTCGAGGATCATCGACAGCTGCATGTAGAGCATCAACGAGTTGCCCTTGTACACGCCGCATTCAACGATGGCGCCAGGGATGTCCTGGACCATCTTGAACAGTTCGATCCGCGACAGCGCCGCAGTCACGGCGATGCGGTTGGTGAAGACGAAGGGGGCATCGGCCACATATTGGGCATCGACACGGCTCAGCACGCTGGCGCGCTTTTCGTTGTACTCGACCTCGGCAGCGGTCAGACGACGCTTGGTCATGGGTTAACTCCCTGGAATTGCGAAAAGTCGCTGGCATGGAAAAGGTCTTTGAAGCCGGCTTCCACGTCGAAACAACCGTTGTCGACATTCGGCGCGCCGCGCTTGTGAATCAGGTCCTGCAGGTGGATCAGGCGGAAATCCACGCTGAACCGGATGCGGTCGGTGTGGTTGGCCACGGTACCGTGCAGGTGGGCGCCGGAGAACATCAGGATCTCGCCGCTGTTGCCGGCGATGCGCAGTTCGGCACTGGCGTCGATCTCTTCCAGGGGCACGGGGTGCACACGGTTTTCCTGGGTGATGTTGTCCTTGGCCTTGAGGCGCTGGTTGCTGATCCAGTCGGTCAGGCTCCAGCTGGGGGACGAGTTCTGCACCGGCCTGGTGAAGTACGCCGGGTTGATCATCATGGTCTGCCCGGGCTCGATGCTGTAGATCGGCATCCAGGTATTGAGCTGGCAATCGACACTGCCATACCAGGTATCGCGGTGAGGCTTGTAGGCATAGCTGACGCCGGCGTGCAGGTAGTCGTAGTTGGGGACCACGCGCACCCGCGGGACATCGAAGATGTAGTCGTTCGGGTCGGCACCGATTTCCAGGATGTAGTCGCGGATCAGCGCCTTGGCCTGTGGCCCGTTGGTGAACTTGCGCTTGAGCCGAGTGACATGCTCGACGAAGGTTTCCACCGGCATCTTCTTGTGCAGCGACAGGTGGTCGGTCTCACCGTCGAAGGCTTCGGTGATGCTGTGCCGGGCCAGGGCGCAAAGCTCATGGGCGCTGCGCAGATGGGTATCGAGGAAGATGTCGCCCGCATAGACCTGCTCGCGGAATGCCGGCTTCTTCTGCAACTGGTTGATGTAGAGATTCATGGGTGCCTCTTCCTCATTAAGACTGATGCCCGCCGGGCGGGCCATGAATTGAAGTGGACGCAAGGCGACGTCCCCCTGCCCGACCGGCAGGGAACTCCAACCGCATGGGCTGCCGGGTCATGGCCCGGCTGTAGTGATCTTGTGATCGGCATCACGCAGGCAAACTTTAATGCCGCCCGGCTTGCCGCGAGCGGCAAGGGGTTTCCGCCCGGAGGCACAGCGGCGCCCCCTCTGGAGGGGCAAAGCCGCGGTACACAAGGGTTTTACCAGACTGGCACAGCTATTGCCCGTACTGGTGGTCCAATTCAAGGAGATCGATCCTGTGAGCATCATCAATGGCCATGGCTGGCAGAACGCTGCCGTCCAGCAACAGCGAAACCTGCCTGCCGCCAGCGGCGTGGACGAGCAAACCTATCAGGTGCAGACAGCCAAGGTGTCGCTGGTTTCCAGCGTCGCCAGTGCGGCGGCAACACGCAACGCTTCCAGCTCCACCTACCAGGATGCCAAGGACGCGCAGGACGAAGCGTTCGCCAAGCTCAAGGTAGCCTTGCAGAACCCCGCCGACAGCGACGCGACCAGCCGCAGCGCAGCCCAGGAATTCCGTGACTACATGGCGCTTTCGCCAGCGGAGAAGATCCGCCTGAAGATGCTCGGCGAGCTGGGCCTGACCGAGGCAGACTACGAGGCCCTGCCACCCGAGAAGAAGGACGCGATCGACAAGCAGATCGCCTTGCGCTTGAAGGAGGAAAGCGAGATCAAGTCCATGGCCGGGATGGAGCCGCAGATGCAGGCGGCAGTGGCGGCACAGACCTTGATCAGGCCGCTGAGCGAGGTGGAAGCAACAGACCCGGCGCAGTTGCGCAAGGACAAGGAGGATCGGGAGGATCCGCTGAATGTCTAGGAGCCTGTGCCCGCCCGAACCATGTGAGCGAACACGCTGATCGCGGCAAGGTGCAACGGATAGAACGCCCAGGCCCACCGCCCCACCGGCGGCACCGGGCCGGGCCATTCGTGGCGCAGCAAGGCCAGGCCGAGCGACACCGCCATGAACGCGGTACCGGCTACCGTCAGCGAAACCGGCGCCAGCGGATGCTGGAACAGCCAACCATTGGTGAAATTCCCGGCGACCGCCAGCAATCCAGCCAGCCAGGCAAACCGCCGCTCTTTCAACGCGATCAGCAACGCCGCCGGCAGCAGCACGCCCGGCAGACCGTACATCAGCCAGGCGTTGCCCAGCGTCGCGACCAGCGCAGCCACCAGCGCCAGCCACGTCGCGGCACGGGTGCGCAGATGCACACCCCAGGCGAGCAGCAGGCCAAGGCCCAGGGTCGGCATTACGTTCAGGGTCGGCGAGCCGTTGTCGAGCCAGCGATACGGCACCTCGGACAGCAGCGAAAAACCCAGGAACCACCACAGGTATCGCCACTGGATAGTCGTCGCGCGCAGCACATTCGCCGCCAGTGCCAGGCAGAAGAACGGGAACGCAAGGCGCCCGGGAATGAACAGCCACTCCTGCTGCGGCCACAGGTAACGCAGGTGATCGCCGATCATGCTGACGATCGCCAGCCACTTGAGCAGATCGAGGGACGCCGAGCGAGCCATCAACGCGACCGGAACGCCGCCGGGGTCACCCCGACCACCTTCTTGAAGGCGCGGGTCATATGGCTCTGGTCGAAGAAGCCACAGGCCAGGGCCGTCTCGGCCAGGTCGGTACCCAGGCGCAACAGCACCTGGGCCCGCGCCACTCGCTTCTGGATCTGGTAACTGTGCGGTGCCACCCCGACCTCGCGCTTGAACACGCGGATCAGGTAGAGCGGGTCCATCCCGGCATCCAGGCCAAGGGTTTCCAGGGACAGGTTGTGCTCCGCTTCCTGGTCAAGACGCCTGCGAATGCGCCGCACCGCCTCGCGCTCGGGACGACCGGGACGAGCCAGGTCATGCCCGTGCCGTTCGAACAGAGCGGCTAGCGTCTCGACCAGCAGCGTCTCGCGCTCCAGCGGCAACAGCGAATCGGCGAGGCGACCATGGGCCGAGAGCAGGCACCGGGCAAGCGCCGGATCATCGCTCATCGGCGCGCGAAACAGGTGCACGTACTGGCTGGCATGACGTCCGGCCAGCACATGCTCGTTCAACCAGCAAGGATCGACATACAGCATGCGGTAGACCCACCCAGCCTGGTCCACCGGCACCCCGTCATGGATCTCCCCCGGGCTCAGGGTGACCACGGTGCCACTGCCGCCGAGGTGGTGGGCGCCACGGTAATACAGCTTTTCCACCCCGTGGGTGATCACCCCGAAGGCATATCGATCATGGGCATGCCTGCCGAAATGCTGCTGGCTGTAGCGCGCGCTGAGCAGCTCGCAGCCCCCTTCGGGAATGCGCAGGAAACGGGAAAAGTCCTTCTCGTGCGGCGTCATCGGCTGTCCAGTTTCGTCCAATCGTTGCGGAGGCAGGCCTGATAGGTTCTGCGTTCCCAAGCAAACCTGCAAGCGATGCCTTCCACATGCAAAACAAACGTGCCCTCCTGGAACTCACCACTGGCGGCCTGATGCTCAGCCTCTCGGCACTGGCCGTTGCCTTCGCCGATATCGGCGCGGGTGGCGCCGGTTTCTACCGGATGCTGTTCGCCTCGATCCTGTTCTACCTCTGCCTGAAATGGCGCCGGGTACCGGTACGCCTGCCATCGGCGGCGGCCGTGCGCCTCACTGCCCTCGCCGGCCTGTTCCTGGCCATCGACCTGATCCTCTGGCACCACAGCATCTACATCGTTGGCCCGGGGATCGGATCGATCCTGACCAACTGCCAGGTGTTCTTCATGACCCTGCTGGGCCTTTGGTTGCTCAAGGAAAAACCGTCGCTGAACTTCAGCCTCGCCATCGGCCTTGCATTCTTCGGCCTGTACCTGCTGCTGGCACCGGAGATGAGCAACGAAGCCGGCGTGCGCGGCGTACTGTTCGGGATTGCCTCGGGCCTGGCCTATGCGGTCTGCGTCTACTGCCTCAAGGCCGCCAGCCAATTGCCCTGCGGCGGCGGCGACAAGCTCGCGCAGATGCTCAACCTGAGCCTGTGGGCCGGACTGGTGATGCTGGGCTATGCGCTGCTGCGCGGCGAGAGCCTGGTTATCGCTGACGGGCAGACCTTGCTGATGCTGGTGATCTACGGGGTGATGGTGCAGTTCGCAGGCTGGCTGCTGGTGAACCGGTCGATCGGGCATATCAGCCTGGGGCTGGCGGGATTGATCCTGCTGCTGGAGCCGGTGATCACCTATTTCGTGGATGTCGCACTGTTGGGAAAACCCAGTTCCGCAGTCCAGATTGGCGGGGCGTTGCTGACGGTGGTGGCGGTGTATATCGGGTCGTTGCGGCCGCCGGAGAAGGTGTGTGTAACGCAATGAAGGCTTGACGCGAACCGCTGGAAGCAGCGGCTGCGCAGCGCAGCCGCTGTCCAGTCGAGGCGTGACCTAGCGCCTGGCAATACGGTTACGCTCGTGGCGAATACAGCCATCGTAGTAGGTCTTCTTCACCGAGGCCGGTTGCAGGCGACTGCGGCTGGCGTAGGTCTGCTCGGTGATGCCCAGGGCCATCCGCGGCATCCATCGTTCCGCGTACTTGCGCGTCTTGAGATTCTCCCGGGCCCGCCACAGGGTGGTCCCGGAGAGCTTCGAGTGCTGTGCCGAGCGGGCCACTTCCGAGCCCCAGCGGCACATTTCGATCTGTTTCCTGTTCAACTCCCTGGCCTGGGCCGAGGTCATCACCGACATCAGCACCAGGGCCACCGCACCTGCATATCCGAATCGCATCTGGAAAAAGGTCCCACTGTCCAAGAAGCGAAAAATGCTATGCGAAAACAAGGGGTTGAAAGGGCCATCACGGCGTTACGACTTGAACCGCCCCACCAGTTGGTGCAATTCCTGCGACAGCTCCGAAAGCCGTCCCGAATCCTCCCGCGCCGAACCCGCCAGTTGCTCCACCACCCGCGCCTCGTCGTAGATCTGCTGGATATGCCGGTTGATCTCCTCGGCGACGCTGTGCTGCTCTTCGGCCGCTGCCGAGATCTGCAGGTTCTGGTCGCGGATCTCGTTGACCGAAAGCTGGATGCCTTCGAAGCTGTCCCGCGCGTTTTCGATGGACGAGACACTGGCCCGGGACAGGTCCAGGCAGCTTTCCATCTTCTCCGAGACTTCCTGGGTCTTGCTGCCGAGGCTGTTGAGCAACTGGTCGATTTCCCCGGTGGAATCGGAGGTGCGCTTGGCCAGCGCGCGTACCTCGTCGGCGACCACGGCGAAGCCCCGGCCCTGGTCTCCCGCCCGCGCCGCCTCGATGGCCGCGTTGAGCGCCAGCAGGTTGGTCTGCTCGGCGATACCGCGAATGGTACCGAGTATCTGGTTGATACTGCGGCTGCCGGCCTCCAGTTCGAGCATGGCCTGGGACGACTCCACCAGGCGGCTGCCCAGGCGGTTGACGTTCTCGGTGGTCTGCTCGATCTGCTGCTTGCCTTCAGCCACCCGGCGATGGCCGTTCTCCGCGGAGTCGGCCGCGCTGCTGCAGGAACGTGCCACTTCATTGGCGGTGGCGACCATTTCGTTGAACGCGGTGGACACCAGTTCCACCGCCTCGCGCTGGCGACCGGCGGCCTCGTTCATGTTCCCGGCCATCTCGCTGTTGGCCCGGGACGCGTCATGCAGGTTGGTGGAGGCCGCGCCGATGCGCTGGATCAGTTGACGGATCGCCGCGAGGAACTTGTTGAACCAGCCTGCCAGTTCGGCGGTTTCGTCCTTGCCGTGGACTCGCAGGTCCTGGCGCAGGTCGCCCTCGCCCTCGGCAATCGACTGCAGGCCGCTGCTGACCTGGCCGATCGGCTTGACGATAACCCGCGAGAACGCCGCCGCGATCACCGCGAACAGCAAGCCCAGCACGATCACGATGCCGGCGGTGAGCCAGGTCATGCGCGTGGCCGTGGCCATCACTTCCTGCTCCTCGATCAGGCCGACGAAGCGCCAGCCCAGGCCGGGCGAGGTCCAGACATTGGCCATGTAGCGGGTCCCACCGATTTCCACCGCCGTCGAGCCCTGGGTGGTCGCGGCCAGCCTGGCATAAGGTTCGCCCAGGTCCTTGAGCGGCTTGAAGCTGTGGGCGCTGTCACGGGGGTCGACCAGCACGATGTCGTTTTCGATCAGCATCACGTAGCCGCTGTCACCCAGCTTGATGCTCTTGACCAGTTCGGTGAGGTTTTTCAGGGAAACGCTGACCACGAACACACCCTTGGCCTTGCCGGCCTCGTCGAGCATGGCGCGAGCGGTGCCGACCAGCGCGACATCGTCCTTGTCGTAGTAATACGCGCTGGTGCGTACGGTCCTGTCGGGGCTGGCCATGGCCGCCTTGTACCAGGGACGGGTGCGCGGATCGTAGTTGGCCAGTTTCGGATCATCCGGCCACTTGGCATAGCTGCCGTCTTCCAGGCCGATGGACAGGATGGCCGCGGCCGGGTGGGTCTCGCCGTACTGGGCGAAGCGGGCGATCACTTGCCTGGCGGATTCCGGCAACGGCTGCTGCGCAGCATTCGGGCCCTGGTAATGTTTCAGGCTGGTGACAGAGGTGTATACAGGATCCTTGGCCATCTGATCGACGTTCTGCTGCGTTCCTTCGAAGAACTGCCGCATGTTGCCGTCGATCTGGCGGATTTCACGGGTGCTGCTGTCGAGGAACTGGCTCACCGCGTCAGACCGGGTATTGCTTACGGCCATGATGCCGACCAGGCTGACCGGGAGGATGGCGACGGATATGAAGGCAAGGGCAAGCTTGGTTTTTATTCTCATGAAAGAGTCACGATCCAGGCAGAAGTTGATCCATTGGTCAGATAATGGCAACCTGCCATCTATTGGTTTTCGGCCGAAGCATCGTGAATCTTTAGGGTTGATTTTGTGTACACGTTATCAATCTAGTGAATCCACAGGTTGAGTTGCTCGTCCTGGTGGATTTCCAGGGCCTGGAGTGACTGACCCAGGCAAGGGCCCAGCAGGCAGGAACCGTCGGCGGGATCGAACAGCGCGCCGTGGGCGAAACAGACGATGTGCTGGCCGTCGCCGGACATGAAACGGTCCTTGCGGTATTGCATGGCGACATCGAGGTGCGGGCACAGGTTGCGGTAGGCCTTGATCTGGCCCTTCCACTTCAAGGCGAGGACGGTGTCGCGGCCCTGGTGCCAGGGGTCGAAGCCGCGGGCCTGGCCTTCTTGCAGGTGGTGTTCGTGGCATAGCAGAACAGGAACGTTCGACACGCTTGTTTTTCTCCACATGATTCACGGCCCTGTGGGAGCTGGCTTGCCAGCGATAGCGATGGGGAATTCACTAGAGCTATCGCTGGCAAGCCAGCTCCCACAGGGCCCATGTTGCTCTCCCGATCAATGTTCAGATCGGCTCGGCCGTACGCGCCAGCATCGCTTTGGTCAGCCCGACCCGGTCGAACCCGGCATCCCGGGCCATTTCCCGTTCGCCAGCCAGGATCGAGTTTTCGGCGATGTACTTGCAGCGATCGAAGCGGCGCATCATGAAGCGTTGCAAGCGGGTCCGCAGGTCACCGTCGCCGAACAGTTCCTCGGCCAGCACCAGGGCATCCTCGATGGCCATCCCGGCACCCTGCCCCAGGTGCGGCGTGGTGGCATGGGCCGCATCGCCGATCAGGATCACCCGGCCCTTGAACCACGGGTCATCAACGAACAGCACTTCCATCGGCTTGTAGACCACCTGGCTGTCATCGGTGATCTGCTCGCGCAGCTCGCCGACCAGCCCGCCGATTCCGGCGATGCGGTCGCGCATGGTGGCGGCCAGCTGGTCCTTCTCGAACCAGGGGTTTTCCGGCTCATGGGAGGTAGAGAACATGTACATCAGGCCGTCCGACAACGGCACCAGCCCGGCATTGCCTTCGGCGCCGGTGTAGCTGGCCAGGTGGTCGATGGAGGGATGCCGGGGGAAGTTGTAGCGCCACACGGCCTGGCCGGTGAAGCGTGGGGTATAGCTATCCCCGTAGAGCAGGCCGCGGATCTTCGAATACACGCCGTCGGCACCGATCATCAGGTCGTAGCGGCCGCTGGAGCCGTCGGTGAAACTGACATTGAGGTCGAGGGCAAACTCTTCATAGGAAGCCACGCTGATGCCGAGGCGTACCCGGGTACCGAGTTCGATGGCGGTATCGCTCAGCACCTGATGCAGGGCCAGGCGCGAGATGCCGACGTTGGCCGGGTATTGCGGACCGGCCAGGCGCTGCCCGGGAATGCGCGCCAGGGCCTTGCCCTGCAGGTCGTAGATGCCGACGTCCTCGAAGGGGTAGGCAGCGTCCAGGTAGCGATCGAGCACCCCGAGGCGAGCCATTTCCCGGACCACGTTGCTCTGCTGGATGATGCCGACACCGTACACCGTCCACTCCGACTTGATCTCCACCAGGTCGACCTCGACCCCCTGGCGCCGCAGCGCGATCGCTGCGCACAGGCCGCCGATGCCGCCGCCCACGATCAGTACTCTGTTGATATCGCTCATGCGTATTTCCCTTGTTCTTGTTGTCTGGATCAGCCCTCGGGCAGGAGGCTGGAAGCACAGGCTAGGAACCGGGGAAGGATTTGACTAATCGTTACTGGGGATGCAGGGTATCGCGAAAATAAATACAACAACGAGATGCCTGCCATGCGCTTCAAACACCTGGACCTGAACCTCCTGGTGGCGCTGGATGTCCTGCTCGAAGAGCAGAACATCACCCGAGCCGCCGAACGTCTGCACATGACCCAATCGGCCACCAGCGGGGTGCTGGGCAGGCTGCGCACCTACTTCGAGGACGACCTGCTGGTCCAGGTCGGGCGCAAGATGATGCTCACCCCACTGGCCCGCGACCTGGAAATTCCGGTGCGCGAAGTGCTGCTCAAGATCCAGACCTCGATCACCGCCAAGCCGGTGCAGGACATCGCCGAAAGCAAGCGGCATTTCCGCATCATGGCCTCCGACTACCTGATCAGCGTGCTGTTCGCCGAAGTCATCCGCGAGATCAACCGGCACGCGCCGCTGATGACCTTCGAACTGATCAGCCCTGGCGAAACCGCACGGGAAATGCTGATGCGCGGGGAAGTGGACCTGATGATCGCGCCGGACCACTACATCGTGAAGGAGCACCCGTCGCAGTTGCTTTTCGAAGAACAGCACGTCTGCGTGGTGTGCCAGGACAACCAGGCGGTGGGCGAACGCCTGACCCTGGAGCAATACCTGGAGCTGGGGCATGTCTCGGTGGTATTCGGGCGCAGTCGCACGCCGGGGATCGAGGAATGGTTCATGAGCGAATACGGCTGCAAGCGCCGGCTCGAAGTGATCACCCACGACTTCAACACCCTGCCGCAACTGGTGATCGGCACCCAGCGCGTGGCCACGGTACATGGCCGCCTGGCCCGGCTGTATGCACGCAACCTGCCGCTGCGCATCGTCGCGCCACCGGTCAACCTGCCGGCGATGCAGGAGTACATGAGCTGGCACCGCAGCCTGGACCGGGATCCGGTGCTGGCGTGGCTACGGGGGAAGTTGCTGGAAATGGCGAGCGCGACACCGTTGGCGGCCTGAGGCTTCCTTCGAATCCGACACGGCCGCCGACAGGGTATTGCTCAGCAGCATGGCCCACACCTTGCGCTGGGCCAGCTTGCGGAACTGCTCATGGCGCGGTCCTCGACTCCAGGTCCATATCGGCCGGCCACTCGACCTTCGGCGCCAGCAGCATGGCGACGTTGCACCACAGCACATCGTTATGGTCTCGAGGTGGCCCCGGTGGAGGCAGCGCGTCAGGGCCTTGTTGCATGTAGGTGCAGACGTAGGCCCAAGCGTGCTCGTCGGCACCCATGGCGGTCAGGGGGAAGCGGTCGATAACTTGGTTGGTACCGGGTTTGACGATGGACAGTTCGACGCCGAACTGGATGATGACCCCGCCCTGGGCCGTGAAGTGGGTTCTTCTCCAGCGTTCGGCTCGGACTTGTGACCAGTCGTAGGCAACGGGCACTACCCGCCACTTTTCGAAGGGGTTCCACCAGCGGTATTTGAAGTTGTAGGCGTAGAGGCGTTGGCGAGCTCGGTTGAAACGAAGAGGCAGGTCGCGGGGAGGAGATACATCGAATTTCCAAAAAAATAGGGTTAACCAGATACCAATGAGTGAAGTTGAGATAAGAATGACCCACTCTTCGATCACCAGCGTTCGCTCAGCAAATAGATAAAGCCATGACGATATGAAAAGAGATACGGCTGAGGGGGGCACGAACCATATCACCACCCCTCTAACAAGAGCCGATGCCCGAGGCAACTCCAGAAAAACATCATCTTGATGATTGGGGGTATCGAGACCAAGCGCTGGAGCCATAACCGGCGACTCTTCGGGAGTGGGCAAATCCTCTCGCCATCCAGGACAGGGTGGATTGAGTCTCGGTCCTTTCATGCGAGTTCCAACCTGACTTGTCCCTTGATCTTGTCCTCTCTCACGATCAGTCGGGCGAAGCCTGAATTATCGCTCTTGTCAGGCCAATAGAGGACTTCGAGTTCAAAAGCATGAACTTCAAGATATCCAAAGAAACTGATGGAACCCTGAATCTCGAGTGTTTGGGCATTTTGCGTAATGACAGGCGCCGTTGTTTCCGGATGGTAACCCGGTTTCTTCCAGTTCGCCGGAGGCGGTAACGGACCATTCACCCCACCGCTACGACCACTCGCGATGGTTTCTCCCAAAGTGTGGTTTGGCCGGAATACCTGCAACGCCCATTCATAACCTGACACATCAGCCTTATACCCAGGCAGGACGAGCTTGTAGTCCAGAAAGAGTCCCGCCGGAATTGCGTCACCAATAGCAAGCCCGCCCGTCTGCTCGGCTTTCAACGCCATTCCCACATCCGCAGTCAAACCCAACAAGGCTGCGTTCAAGACACCAATTGCCGTATCCATGTCCTCTGGCTTCTTCCAGCGACGATACGTCTCTGGCACTCCCCAAAGAGATTGTCTCGCCCATAGTTCAAGGGGTTGTGACTCTTGCTTTTTCGCCCATACCGCTACGCCGTACGCAACAAGGCCCAGTAATACACTGACTGCGAGCGGAGCAAGTGCTATAGCGACTGGCGCCAGAGAGCCTGCAAATCCTGCTCCTGCTGAAAGACCGGCCATGATCGCCGCTCTTATGTAAGCATCTCTTGCTTTTGTATCTCCGACTTCTCCTACTCGAACCGCCGCAAACGCATACTGCAACCCCTCCAACGCACTAGCCAACGCCACCAGCGCCCCACCGTACTGCACGATCCGCGCCCCCACCCCGACTGTCTGTCCAACAATCCGGGTCGGCATGTGCAGATCCGGCCGAACCATCTGAATCGTCCCACCGACAACCTCCGTACCGGCCCCCATCACACCAATCGATGCCGACATCACCGCCGCCACCGCTTCGGGATGCTTGTCCCCCACCGCATCGAGCAGGCTGGCATAGCTTCGGCGCAGGCTGTCCTGCTGGAACCACAAGCTGATCAGGCCCAGCCCCATGGCGCTGGCGCCGGGTGTGCCGGCAACAGCGGCGGTGCGCATGCTGTGCATCGACTCCCGCGCCAGCTGGATGGAGCCCTCGGCATGGAGGGTCACCTTGCGCGCCAGGTTGTCCATGGCCCCTTGGACTGCTTCGGCACCGACAGTGACCGTGCGCAAGGCATCGCCAATGCCGTCGCTGACCCCGGCGCTTAGCTTGTCCAGCCGGGTCTTCAGGGACTCGGCCTTTTCCAGGGTCCAGAACGTGACTTCGACCAGCTTTCCTGGAGCGCCCGGCACGGCCGCCGACAGGGTGTTGCTCAGCAGCATGGCGCGCACCTTGCGCTGGGCCGGCTTACGGAACTGCTGGTCGAGCCGGGTCATGTAGCGATCGGTGCTTTCCTGCAGCACTTCGTTGAGCAGCGGAAGGTACTCGCCCACCTTGAGGGAAACGGTGACTCGCGTGGCCTCCACCCCGAAGTGGCGCAGCAGGGCCGCGCGGTGCAGATGCCCCAGCAATGTCCGGGTCTTGTCCGACAGCTCGTTGCCGAGACGACTGCTGGCCGTCGCCGCCGCGGACAGCAGTTGGCCGATGGCGTCCTGGACGGGCCCGGACATCAGGTTCCTGGCTTCCTGGGTGGTGATAAAGGTCTTGATGGCGTGGTAGACCCGGGTGCGCTCGTCACCGGCGAGAGCATCCTGCAGCTCTCCGAACAGCGGGATCATCCCGGCAGTCAGGGCCCGGTACAGCAGGCTGTCGTGATCCTCCAGCAGCGTTTTCCAGAGCCGCAAGGTTGGGCCCAGCGGGCCGTCTCCTCTCTGTTCGGTCGCACCACCGGACAGGCAGGTCCCCTGCATGCGGAAGAACAGCGCGACCGAGCGCGGGTCGGTGATGCTGTAGTCATACCTGGCCGCGCGCTGATAGGCCGCGTCCTTGTAGTGGTGCTCATAGTGTTCGGCAACGTCATCGAAGACCTGTTGCCAGCCAGCGAGGGTATGCTCGAAGTCCGCCTCGAAAGCCGCACGGGACTGCTCGTCGTAGCGTTCTTCCAGGCGCTCCCTGGCCTCCGCTTGCTTGATCGGGGCCAGGCGCGCGGTCTCCGCCTCGACATCGAGCAGGGGAAAGTTCCGATTGAGCATCGGCAGGGTCGGATTGACCATCGGGTTGTTGTTCTGCTCGCTCCGCCACTTGTTTTCGTCTTTCGCGCGCTTCTTCGCCCTTTCCTTCGCGACTTCCATCTGATGCCCACGGATCGCGAGCAAGGCCTGGGAGGTGAAGTACTCGAAGCTGCGCTGCGGTTCGGCACACCATTGCAGCATGGCCTGGTGGCGGAGCAGACGCTGGGCATTGAGCTCCTGGACCACGCCGATGGGGTCAGGCAGCACCAGGGCCAGTACGCCGTTGGGCAGTTCATGTTCCTGGATCACGTTGCGCAGATGCCCCTTCAGGGCACGCAGGCGGTGCTGGCGACCATAGAAGCCGTGCACGCTGCGAAAATCGCCGGGGATGTTTTGCGCGTACTCGAGCACCTGCTGGAGCTGCGGGTCGCTTTCGCTCATGGCGATGCCGACGCTGGCGGGGTCGCTGCGCGCGGCCTTGAGGTCGAGTTGGTGGAAGCGTTCATCGAGGTTAACGCCGTCGACCACGCCGCCGTGCAGGTAGCTATCCAGCACCGCCTTGGGCCAGGGGTCGTTGGCAATGGCCAGCCAGGCGGTGGAGTACTTGTTGGCATCGATGTTGATGAAGGATGCCGGGATGTCGTGATCCTCCCGGATACAGGCCTCACACAGTGGCCGGGGTTCTTCCTGCGGCATCTGGTACGGGCGGAACTGGCTCAGCGCCCCTTCGGGCGAAATCTCGTAGGCCTGCCATTCGCGGCGGTCGAGCAGCACATAGAGATAGCCCTGGCGCAAGATGCGAGGTTGCCCAAGGCCGATGCGCACGGCCTGGACCTCGGAGCCAGGGGTCAATGGCCGCAACTGGGTCTCCCAGGGGGCAGGGGCATAGGCGGCGCGCAGGGGCAGGATGGGCAGGCCGCTGCGCTGGCAGGTGGCGCAGAGGGTGCTGGGGACCGGACAGGCCTCGCCGGTGGCGATGTCGGAAATGACGCTGAAGCTGATGGTCATGAATAGTCCTTCGCATGGGGCAGATCAGTGAAGGTGCGTTTCCAGAGGGCTTCGCTGTAGTGGCTGGCGAAGTGGCCTTGCAGGTCCAGAGCACCTGACCCGGCCTTGGTGATGAGCGCCTGGATTTCCGGGTGGCGCAGCAACAGCGGGTGGATGAACACCCGGTGCAGGCAGAGGGCGATGATGTCGCGATGACTTCGAAGACCGAACGCGTAGGCATCGCGGACCAGACGCAGCGCATGCAGGGCTGCCTGTGGCGGCAGGACGGTGTCTCCTGTCCAGCGCCACGGCGCGAAGCCGGCAGGGCGTTGCAGAAGGTGCTGCCAGATACCGAGGAAGTTGCTGATCAGCGGTGCCCACTGCTGGGCCTGGTGAGCCGCCTCCGGCATCACGACCTCGGCCGGGTCGTCAGTGCCGCGTATCACGGCATGAGTGCCCCAACTGAGCGGTAGTAACCAGAAGCGGATGGGGCATAGCAGCCAGGATTTTTCACTGACCGCCGTGGCGCAAAACAACTCCAGCCGGAGTGGCTCGAACCAGGGCAAGGGGCGCCCGTCTTTGCCCGCAATGGTGTGGCAGCGCGTTGCGATATGACCGGCGATGATATCCAGTGGTTGCGGGCTGAGCAGCCAGCCGCAGACATAACGCTTGTGGTAGCCCGTGTCCCTGGATGCGCGCTCGGCACTCCATTCGAGATGCTGCAGCGCTGGCGATTCACCGGGCCTGGCCAACTGAACCAGCGCGGGACAGGCGTCGGGAGTATGGGCAAGATCCGGGCGCAATACGCGGGAGACCGCAGCATCGCCAAGCGACTGGACCAGGGACGGCACACTGAGTGGGTGCTCCGGCGCACAGTCGGCCAGGCCATCCAGCAGCAGGTAAAGATAATCATCCGGCGTGCGGTGATGCTCGAGGAAATGCGTGACAGCCCTCCCCGCCTTCATTTGATTTTCCTTTCGCATAGGGCGTGCTCGCCTTCCAGCACCTTGCTGGTCTGGGACAGGTTGTTGCCGCTGCCTCCTGCGGGCTTGTTCATGGGGCCCTTGAGCGTGAGCGCGATGCCATCCAGCGTGATGCCTGCAGCATCGATGCGCAGCGTGCCGCCGGGGCCCTTGAGGACCAGAGTGTCGGCGCTGCCGATTTCATGGACCCGGGTGCGGTGGACGATGCGCTGGCCCGCTTGCAACATGACGTCGCCTTGCACCTGCTGTCGCAGATTCCCGCCGATCTCGATGTGGTGGTCGGCGGTCGTGGTGTCATGACGGTCGTTGCCGACCTCTTCGGTCCGGTCCCCGGCCGTGGTGATGCTGTGGTTGCCGCCGACTATCAGGTCGTCGTGTTCGCCAATCTCATGGCGCCGGTTCTCCCCGATCAGCACCTGCTCGTCGTTGCCCACCGTGTTCTTGCGGTCGTGACCGACGGTAAGGCTCTCGTCGTTGTCCACCTGCTCGCTGCGGTCATTCCCGACGTGGGTGGTTTCGTCGTTCCTGACTTCGTTCCTCTGGTTTCTCTGGGCATGGATGAAGACTTCTTCCTGCCCCGCTTCGTCCTCGAAGCTCAGCTCGTTGAAACCATTGCCCTTGTGGGTCTGGCTCTTGAAGACCATTCGGGTCTTGTTTGCGGGCAGTTCGTAGGGCGGGCGCTGAAGTGCCGTGTAGCATCGACCGGTGATCACTGGCTGGTCAGCGTCCCCGTTCTGGTAGCTGACAATCACGCCCTGACCGATGCGCGGGATTGCCATATGCCCCCATAGCGCTCCGGCGATGCCTTGCGAAACCTGGATCCAGCAGGAGCTGTGTTCGTCGTTCTTGCCTTCCCGGTCCCACGGAAACTGCACCTTCACCCGGCCGTATTCATCGCAATAGATTTCCTCGCCCGGCGGCCCCACTACCGTGGCCATCTGCGGGCCGTCGATGCGTGGTTTGGGCAGCGGCTCGGGGCGCCATTCGGCGTCGTGCGGGACCAGGGTGGCGATGCAGTTGTAGTGGGTGCCACGATCAGCATCGGCGCTATCTTCTTCCTGGCTGACGTACTGCTTGCCGTGGTGCTCCAGGTGCACCGGGCGCCAGCCGCGGTTCATGTCCTCGCGGGGGTGACCCACCATGTCGAAAAACAAGCCGGGGACCAGCCGGGCATCGTCGCCCTCGGCAATGACCTGGCAGGCGTCACCGCGCAGGCCGAGCAGGCGGCTGCGGCTGAAGGCCTCGCCGGGCTTTTCTCCGCGGTAGCGACCAGGGTAGTCGTAGCGCTCGTAACTGTCCGCCTGGTGCTCGAGGTCGGTGGCCTTGTACGTGCTCTGCTCGGTGTATCTCGGGTTCTTGAAGCTGTAGTCGCGCTGCACCTGGCGGGCGCTGCGCACGTTCTCGCTGTAGGTGAAGCGGTGCAGCGCCGGGCCCGGGCGGTCGGCGCCGGGCTTGGGGTTGTATTCCACCGGCGGGCCGGGCTGCTTGCCGAAGATCCACAGGTAGTCGCAGTGGATCAGGCGGTGGCCTTCCTCACTGTGCAGGAAGCCATAGAAAAAGCCCTCTTCGCGCATGATGCGCTCGACGAAGTGATAGTCGGTGTCGCCGGCCTGCACGCAGTATTCGCGGACAGTGTGGGGCTTGGCGGCGCGCAGTTCGTAGTCGAGGGTGAGGGCGTGTTTTTTCAGCATCACGTTGGCGATGTCGGGCACGCTGAGGGTCTGGAAGATGCGCCAGTCCGAACACAGCTGCAGGCGGGCCAGGCGGGGTTCGACGAGCGCACGGTAGCGGGTGTGGCGAAAGCCGGTCTCACCTTGCTGGAAGCCGCTGACCGAACCGTGGACGTAGCGTACGGGCTGGCCGCCCTGCCAGAGGGTGAACAGCGCGGGGCGGTCGAGGATCTCGCCGAACTTCACGGCGGCATCGGTGCTGCTCAGGTCGACTTCGAGGCGAAAGGTTTCGGAAAGGGCCTCGGTGAGGTGGAACTCGACGACTTCGAATTCACCGGCTGCTGCGGTGAAGGTGAAGCGCAGATCGGATTGAACGGCCATGGCGGATGTCCCGGGGAACGAATTCCCCGGAATCCTGACTGCCGGTCAACCAGTGGTATATAGGAAAAGTCCCAAGCCAACGCATGAAAAGACTGCGCTTTTGAAGCCGGATCCAGCCGGCCTCATCGGCGCTCTAAACGAAATACACCCAGCGCCTCCCCCAACCCCGCACTCAGCCGCTGCAATCCCTCACTCGCCTCCTCCAGCCGCGCACACTCCGCCGCATTCTGCTCCACCACTCGCTCCACCTCGCCCGCCGCATCATCCACCCGCCAGGCGAGATCCTGCTGGGTCCGCGCCGCTTCGGCGATATGCCCGGCAGCACTCTCCACCTCGACAATGCTCGCCGTGATTGCCGCCAGCACTGCACTGGCCCGAGCCGTCAGTTCCACACCTTCACCAGTCAGTCGCTGGCTGTCATCCAGGCTGGCCGCCGCCGTCCGTGTCACCTCGCCCAGGCGCTGGATCATCCCGTCGATCTCCCCGGTGGACGCCCGGGTCCGGCTGGCCAATCCGCGCACCTCGTCCGCCACCACGGCGAACCCTCGCCCATGTTCCCCGGCCCGCGCAGCCTCGATCGCCGCATTCAACGCCAGCAGATTGGTCTGCTCGGCCACCGCGCTGATCACATCCAGCACGCCGGTAATGGCCTCGCTCTGGCTTTGCAGCAGTTGCATGGCCGCAGTCCCCGCCGCCATTTCCCCGGACAACCGCTGAAGACTCTGGCTCGCCTCGCGCACCAGCCGGTCCCCTTCGTGAATCAAGGAACTGGCCTGCCCCAGGCTGGCCTGGCTTGCATCGACCCGCTGATTGACCTGCACTGTCGCCTGGGTCATCAACTGCATGGCCTGCATTACCTCGCCGGTCTGCCGCCGCTGCGCCCGCACGCCCTGCCCCGTGCGCTCGACCATTCCGGCCAGGGTGCCGGCGGCGACATCCAGTTGGTCCGCATCCCCGCCGATGCGCCCGACCAGATCCCGCAGTGCCTGCAACATCACGCCGATTGCCTCGTTCAATTGCCCCAGTTCATCGCTGCGTCCCAGCCTTGGCAGGCGCCCGTGCAGATCCCCGGCGGCGACCCGCTGTGCCAGCGCCAGCATCTGCCGGACAGGCACGGCGATCGAGCGGCGGATCAACACGCAGGCCGTGATGCTCGACAGCAAGGCCAGCCCGAGCATAAGCGCCAGTTGCAGGTCCAGGTGCCGACGTCGCACTTCCCAGGCCTGGACAGCACGCTCGCGCTCACCATCCAGGGCGGCAATCACCTGCTGAGCCGCGTTGCTCATCGCCGCCTGCTGGCCCAGGGCCTGCTCGCCGCTATCGCTGTAGCGCAGGAACGCCTGGCGGTACTCCTCAAGCGCCGCGGCGGCCTCATCCAGGGCCTGACGACGCTCTCCCTCAAGCCGGGCGGCCAGGCTGCTTAATGCGCTGCCCAGTTCATTGACCCGGTTGATCCAGTCGTCGCGATAGCGCTGCTGCGGATCGAGGGTGAAATACAGCTCGCTGTCACGCAGGTTGGCCAGCCGCTCGCGCAGCGCGGCGGCGTCCTCCAGCAGTTGCATGGCCGCCGTGCCGGGTGACTGGTCCTGCTCCAGCCCGGCATTGATGTCATCCAGCTGATCGAGGAACACCCCGGCAAACCGTTGCCCCGCCCCCTGTGCCAGTTCCTGCATGCGCAGTCGCGCATCCTGGGCTTGCAGGCGGGCCCTGGCATAAGCCTGGAAGCCCTGCAGGTACTCCATGCCAAGCCTGGCGAAATCCCCGTCGACCGACTCGTCGCGCAGCTTCTGCAAGGCCATGGTCACCTGCCCGGCGGACTCGTCAGTGACCAGCAAGGCGAACGCCTTCTCCGCCTGCCGCGCCTCGGCCAGGTGATTCTGCAAACGCTCCAGCTCGCGCAAGCGCTCGCTGTTGGCCTGGCTCACCTGCAACGCGTACCAGGCCGCCAGCCCCATGCCAAGGGTGCATACCAGCACCAGGGCAAAGCCCAGCGACAGCTTGCCGCCCACGCTGAGACGAGCGAACGCGCCGGCGGACGGGATGGTTTCGAACACACTGGAAACGGACAAGGGCATCCTCCTCGCAAAGCCGCGCGTCGTGCGCGGCCGCCCATCCTGCCCGCCTCATTCCCCGCTCCACCAATCGCATCTGGCGATGCGACGCATCGGCCCGCGCCATGTATCGCGTGCCCGGATAGCTGGCATCCGAACAAGCGATTTGTCCGATTCCCGAGGCCCGTGCGAGTTTGCAACGGCTGCCCGAAGGGCGGTCGCCGCGTGCTTCGGCAGATCTGCGCCGCATGCCGGCGACGTGCATAACAAGAAGGAAAACAACCATGTTCCGTTACTTCCCGAGCAACTACGTGTGGAACCTCTCGGTCAACCTGGCCATCGAAATGGGCGCCCGCATCGGCGAAATCGTCGAGATGTGCGAGCCGCTGCAAGAGGCCGCGAAACAGCCTGATGCCGAAGGCACCCGGGCCTTCCGCGAGACCTGGGCGAGGATGGCCGACAAGCTTTGCGAGCTGGCTGCCGAGGACGAAGCCCGCGGCCGGCTGCTGTCCGCCGGTGAGAAATACAACCGTGCGGCCACCTACTACCTGACCTGCGAACGCCTCCAGGCCCACGGTGCCCCCGGGCGCATGGCGCTGTACCAGCGCTTCCTCGATACCTTCGCCCGCGGCATCGCGCTGTCGAAGGAGAATTGCGAACGGGTCGAAATCCCCTACGAGGGCAAGGTGCTCTCCGGCCTCTACGTGCGCGCCGAAGGGGTCAGCGGCCCGGCACCGGTGCTGGTCCAGCTCAACGGCCTGGACTCCACCAAGGAAATGAAATACCGCGTCGGCCTGCCCGCATGGCTGGCCAAGCGTGGCGTGGCCTCGCTGCTGATCGACCAGCCCGGCACCGGCGAAGCCCTGCGCCTGCATGACCTGAAGGCGCGCTACGACGCCGAGCATTGGGCCAGCCGCGTGGTGGACTGGCTGCAGGACCGCGCAGACATCGACCCCAAGCGCATCGGCTGCGAAGGCGTGTCCCTCGGTGGTTACTACTGCCCGCGCGCCGTGGCCTTCGAACCGCGCTTCGCCTGCGGCGTAGTGTGGGGCGCCAACCATGACTGGCGCGATGTGCAGAAACGCCGCCTGGAGCGCGAAGGCAGCTTCCCGGTGCCGCATTACTGGGAGCATGTGCGCTGGGTCTGGGGCGGCAAGGACATCGAGGCGTTCATGCAGATCGCCGAGAACGTCCACCTCGATGGCGTCGTCGAGAAGATCCGCGTGCCCTTCCTGGTCACCCACGGCGAGCAGGACTCGCAGATCCCGCTCAAATGGGCACACCGCACCTACGAGCAACTGGTCAACAGCCCCAAGCGCGAGCTGAAGATCTTCACCTCCCGCGAGGGCGGCGTGCAGCACTCCAGCTTCGACAACTCCATCAATGCGGGCCAGTACATCGCCGACTGGGTCGCCGAAACCCTCGGCGGCCGCACCGCCTGAACCCCGGATAGAACACCATCATGAACATCATCGGACCCGATTACCTGGTCTTCGGCGTGGACAACGTCGCCGACTGCGTGCAGTACATGACCGACTACGGTCTCAAGCCTTGCGATATCGACGAAAGCGGCGGCTGGCTGGAGGCCCTCGATGGCACTGGCGTGCTGATCCGCCCGCGCCACGACCCACGCCTGCCGCCGGCGATGGAAACCGCCACCACCCTGCGCGAAACCGTGTACGGCGTCGCCGACGAAGCCACCCTGCAGGCCATCGAGGCCGAGCTGGGCAAGGACCGCGAAGTGCAGCGCGGCGAGGATGGCGTGCTGCGCTGCGTGGACGACATGGGCTTCGCCCTCGGTTTTCGCATCACCCGGCGCCGAACCCTCGACCTGCCGGGCGAAGCCAGCCATGCCCCGGGCGCGCCGGCAGCGCGTGCGGTCAATGCGCTGGGTGCGAGCAACGACATGCCGGCCTTGCCGCGCAGCCTGTCCCATGTGGTGTATTTCGTGCCGGATCCGGACCGGGCCGAGGCGTTCTACCAGCGCCTGGGCTTCGTCTGCACCGACCGTTTCGCCGACACCGGACCGTTCCTGCGGCCCGGCGGCACCCAGGACCATCACACCCTGTTCCTGATCCAGACCCCGCCGTTCATGAAAGGCATCGAGCACTTCACCTTCCATATGGGCGGGCCGACCGAGGTGCTGGTGGCCGGGACGCGCTTCGTCGAGAAAGGCTATGAGTCGTTCTGGGGCCCGGGACGGCACCAGTTGGGATCGAACTGGTTCTGGTACTTCAACAGCCCCATGGGCTGCCATGTGGAATATGACGCCGACATGGACCTGCACGACGAGCAGTGGACGGCCCGCGTGGCCGCGCCAGGGGCGGATAACTCGCAGTATTTCCTGTTCCACTACCAGGAGAAATGGTTCCCGGGCGGGCCGCCGGCCAAGCATTGAGGGAATGCAAAAAGGGGGGTGTCGGATGACACCCCCCTTTTTTGATGTGTTGCTGATGGCCTCATCGCTGGCAAGCCAGCTCCCACAGGTTACGCGATCCCTGTGGGAGCTGGCTTGCCAGCGATGAGGCCATCAAAAGCAACGTCCATCTTCAGTTCTTCCGCGGCGGCACAACCACCCCAACCTCCTTCGCATACACCTGCCACTGCCGCTTCAAGCGCTCGAACACCTCCGGCTCGCGCGAGGCCAGGTCCTCCAGTTCACCCCGGTCCCGCGCCACATCGAACAGTTGCCAGCGCGTGGGCTGCGGCGCCTGCCCGGGCATCGCCCAGGGGCGCAGCCCGAGCAGCTTCAGGTTGCCTTCGCGGTAATACAGGCTGCCGAACAACTCCCCGGCCAACGGCCGTTCCAGCGCACCCTTGCCCTCCAGCATCGGCAGCATCGAACGCCCGGTGATCGGGTGCTTGCCCTGCTCTTCGGGAACCGCCAGCCCGGCTATCTCGAGGAACGTTGGTGCCAGGTCGTCCACCCGCGCCACGCCATGTTCCACACCCTGGCGCGCCAGCGAGCGAGGCATGTGCACGATCGCCGGCACGCTGATCCCGCCTTCCGCCGTACTGCCCTTGAACAGGCGCAGCGGCGCCGCACTCACCTCGGCCCAGCGCAGCCCGTAGTCGATCTGCGAGCCACGCCGCCCCAGGTTCTCCAGGCTGTTATCGGTATGGGCGCCCGCCGGGTAGAACTGCTCGTGCCGCTCCCCTGCCGCGCCGTTGTCGGACATGAACACCACCAGGGTGTTGTCGTATTGCCCGGTGCTTTTCAGGTAGTCCAGCAGGCGTCCGATGTTGTAGTCGAGGTTGCCGACCATGGCGGCGTAGATCTCCATCTTGCGCGCCTCGACCCGTCGCTGCTGCGGGCTCAATTGTTCCCAGCCCGGCAGGTCCGCCGCCACCGGCAGGCGCTGCGCGGCAACGAAGCCTTCCGGCAGCAGGCCTTTCTCGCGCTGGCGTTCGATGCGCGCCTGGCGGACCTTGTCGTAGCCCTGGTCATACAGCCCGCGAAACTTCTCCAGCCAGGCCTGCGGCGCCTGCAACGGCCAGTGCGGCGCGGTGTAGGCCGCGTAGGCGAAGAACGGCTTGCCGCTGTCCTGGCCCTTGCGCAGGTAGTCGATCAGCTTGTCGGTGTAGAAGTCCGAGGAGTAGAAATTCTCCGGCAACTCCACCGGCTGGCCATTCTCGCGATAGGTAATACGTTCGATCTTCGCCGTCGGTTGCCCCGGTGGCTTGAAGTGCACGCCCCCCCCTTCGAGCAGGGTGAACGACTGCTCGAAACCACGCCGGTCAGGGCCCTGGTCGGGCCCAAGGCCAAGGTGCCACTTGCCGACCATGCTGGTGCGATAACCACCCTCGCGCAGCAGTTCGGCAATCGAATGGGATTGCCGGTTGAGGTAGCCCTCATACCCCGGTTTGCCACGCTGGAACGGCTGGATCGCCTCCTCCATGGTGCCCAGCCCGGCCAGGTGGTTGTCGGTGCCGGACATCAGCATCGCCCGGGTCGGCGAGCAGGTCGGCGCGGCGTACATATGGGTCAGTTGCAGGCCATGGGCGGCCAGTTGGTCGAGGTTGGGCGTGGCGATCTCGCCACCAAACGAACCCAGGTCGGAGTAGCCGAGGTCGTCGGCCAGGATCAGCAGGATATTCGGCCGCTCGGCAGCCACGACAGCGCCGGACACGAGACATGCCAGCGCAGTGAGCAGGAAGGGAAAACGCACGGGAACCTCGCTGTTCTTATTCTTCGAAGATCGCCACGGCGCGAACGAAGCCGGCGGAGGCGTGCTTGATCTTGTACGGGAAGCAGGACACCAGGAAACCGCTGGCCGGCAGGTTGTCGAGATTGGCCAGTTTTTCCATCTGCCCGTAGCCGATATCGCGCCCGGCCTTGTGCCCTTCCCAGATGATCGAAGCATCGCCACTTTCGGCGAAGCGCTGGCGGGTAAAACTGAACGGTGCATCCCAGCTCCAGGCATCGGTACCCACCACCCGCACGCCGCGATCGAGCAGGTACAGGGTGGCCTCGCGGCCCATGCCGACGCCGGCATCCAGGTAGCCCGGCTGGCCGAACAGGCTGCCGGCCCGGGTATTGACCAGAACGATGTCCAGCGGCTGCAGTTCATGGCCGATACGCCGCAACTCGGCTTCGACCTCGGCCGCGCGGACCACATGCCCATCCGGCAGATGACGGAAGTCCAGCTTCACCCCGGGTTGCAGGCACCATTCCAGCGGTAGCTCGTCGATACCGAAGGCCGGCTTGCCGCCGTCGGTGGTCGAGGCGTAGTGCCAGGGCGCGTCCATATGGGTACCGCTGTGGGTAGTGATGGACAGGCGCTCGGCAGCCCAGGACTCGGCGCCCGGCATCTGCTCGATGGCCAGCCCCGGAAACATCGCGGCCATTTCCGGCCAGCCCTGCTGGTGGTCCATGTAGTCGATCTTCGGCAGCAACGGCGGCGGATCGGTGTAAGGGTTGTTGTCCAGGGTCACCGACAGGTCGACCAGGCGGCGTTTGCGACTCGGGGTCATGGGGATTCCTCTCAGGCGGTTGCGGTGAGCGCCCGTGAACCACGGACGCGTTGGGTAAGGTCGAGGGCCTGGCGCACCAGTGCCCTGGCCGTGCCGTCATGCTGGAAACCACGCTGCCGGGCCAGGGGCGTGCGCATCGGCGGGAAGCGTCCGAACAGCGCTTCCAGCGCCGGGTCGGGCTGGTAATCGATCAGGCTGCGGCGTTCCTCACCGAAGACCTGCGCCAGCGCATCCACCACCGCAGCGATGGACAGGTGCAGCACCGGCAGTTGCCACACCCGGCACGGCGCACCAGCGTGCAGTTCGAATTCGGCGGCATGCAGCAGGTTGTCAACGCAGCAGGCCGCCGACATCCACCAGGCCGTGGCCTGGGGCGAGACCGGGCAGGTGTAGCGCTGCCCGGCCGCGAAACGTTGCAACAACTCGCTCATGAACGCCGAACGCAGCCCGGCGCCGTCGCCGGGCCGGGCGACGATGCCGGGCAGGCGCAGGGCGCGGCCATCCACTTCGCCGCGCCGGCCCAGATCGCCGAGCTGCTGTTCGATCATCAGCTTGTGCGCGCCATAGGACAGCGCCGGGCGTGTCGGTTGCTGCTCGTCCATGCGCAACGGCAGGTCAGCGCCGTAGACCGCAACGCTGCTGGCATACACCAGTACCGGCGGGCGTTGCGCATTGCGCAGCAGCTCCAGCAACTGCAGGCTGGCAAGCAGGTTGACCTGGCGGCCGAGCGCGTAGTTTTCCTCGGCCGCGCCGCCCGCGATGCTGACCAGGTGGAAGATCACATCCACCCCGTCGGCCAGCCCCCTGCGCAGCAACGCCGGGTCGGTGATACTGCCGGCCAGATGACGCAGGCGCGGGTCTTCGGCAAAGCCGTCGAGCTGCTGGTCGAGCAAGATCAGCGCCTCGATGCGCCGGCCGCGCAACTGCCCGGCGGCCAACAGGCGCCGGACCAACTGACGCCCCAGGAACCCGCCCGCCCCGGTGACCATTACGCGCATGGCGCACCTGCCTGGACCACCTGCTGGTCGATGGCGCCGAACAGTGGCGAGCCATCCCGGCAGCGGGCCTCCATGCGCACGCGCTCGCCGAAGTGCATGAACGCGGTACGCGGCGAGCCGTGCTCGAGCATTTCCACTGCGCGGCGCTCGGCGATGCAGGCCGAACCGACGCTGCGGTCGGCGTTGGACACCGTGCCCGAACCTATCACGGTGCCGGCGCTAAGACGTCGGGTCAGGGCCGCATGGGCGATCAACTGGTGGAAACCGAAATGCATGGCGCCGCCGTCGGGATGGCCGAACCATTGGCCATTGCGCTGTACATGCAGGGGCAGGTGCACCCGGCCTTCGTGCCAGTCCTCGCCCAGTTCATCCGGGGTGACCGCCACCGGGGCGAAGCTGGAGGACGACTTGGCCTGGACAAAGCCGAAGCCGGTCTTCATTTCCCGGGGCGCCAGGGCACGCAGGCTGACATCGTTGAGCTGCAGGACCAGGCGTACATGCCCGAGCGCCTGTTCGGCGGAGCAGCCCAGGGGCACCTCGTCCACTACTACGGCGAACTCGCCTTCGAAATCGATGCCATGGGCTTCACTGGGCAGCGGGATGTCCTGGCGCGGGCCGAGGAAATCGTCGCCGGCGCCCTGGTACATCAACGGTGTGTCCTCGACGCCTTCGATAGGATCGAGGCGGAAGGCGCGCTGCATCAGCTCGCCATGGCTGAGGAAGCACGAGCCATCCAGCCATTGCCAGGCTCGCGGCAGCGGGGCCATGGCCTGCTGCGGATCGAAGTCGAAGGCAGCGTCCAGCGCGGCGCTGTTCAACGCTTGGTAGCGAGCCAGCAGGCGCGGTTCGAGCTGCGCCCAGTCGTCGATTGCCGCCTGCAAGGTCGCGGCGATATCGCCGGCGTCGACCGCCCGGCGCAAGTCCCGGGATACCAGGTGCAGACGACCGTCGCGGCTGCCATCGGCCAGGGTCGCGAGCTTCATGCCAGCACCTCCTGCAGCGGCTCGGCATAACGCCCGTCGAGGAGGATGAAGACCATCCGCGCCATCGCTTCGGTGCGGTTGCTCCAGGCATGGTTGGTGCCGCGCTGGACCACGATATCGCCGCGCTTGAGGTGCACGTCCTCGTCATCCAGCACCAGCCACACTTCACCTTCGGTGACGATGTCGTAGTCGAGGGTTTCGGTGCGGTGCATCAGCTTGTGGCGGGACTCGCCCGTACCGGTGCCGGCATGGGACTCGCCGATTTCGGCGAACACCGCCGCCGCATCGGCAGCACTGACCTGGTTCTGCACGCTGTCCGGCGGAATATCCACTACGCGGATCAGGCTACCAAGGGCGGACGGGCTGAGCGCCAGCGGCCTGAGGGTCGGGTCCGCGCCATTATCGATCACGGCCGGGCTGGCGTCGCTGCTCCAGACCTCATGGAACACCGTACCGGGCACCGCCTTGAGTTCGAGGCTGGTGGGCACGGCGCCAACCAGTGCCGCCAGGGCCGTGCCGGTGGCGCTATGGCCGGTGACGACACGTTTGAAGGGGGGAAGTGCTTGCATGTGGACTCCGCTATCAGATCTTGTTCGGGGAAGAAGGCAGTGCCGGCATCGGGCTGATGCGCGGCAAGGCCAGGCAGACCAGGGCCAGCAGCAGTTGCGCCAGCGCCACCACGGCCAGGGCACCTGGGAGTGCCTGCGCACTGCCCGAGGTCAGCGCCAGCACCGCCAGCGGGCTAGCGAATTCGCCGGCGAACAGCGCCGCAGTGAAGCCACCGGTGGCGCGCCCGCGCTGGGCCATGCCGGCACGGGACATTACCCAGGTGATCAGGGTCGGCAGCATCAGGCCGATGCCCAGGCCATTTAGGGCGACGGCCGGGGTCAGCCACAGCGCATCCGGCGCCTGGGCCATCAGACCGCCGCCGATGCCCGCGGTAACGAAGGCCAGCGCCAGCACGTGCTGGCGCGCCCAGCCATGCAACAGGCGGAAGCCCAGGGCGCCGAGCATCACGCCCAACTGGTTGGCGCCCATGACCATGCCGATCTGCTGCGGCGATTCGACATGCAGCAAGCCGAGCAGGAAGCCCGCCTGCACCGGCACGATGAACAGGCTGATACCCGCCAGCAGGCTGAACAGGTACAGCGGCAATAGGGCGCCCCACGGAAAGCCGGCGACGTCGCGTTCCAGCCGGACCTCGCTCGCCTCGCCTTCCCAGAGCAGCCAGGCCATCAGCGGCAGCAACAGCAGCCCGACGCCGTACAGCATGTAGGGTGTGCGCCAGCTCTCCTGCCCCAGCGCCCCGCCCACGGCAATGAACAGCGCCGCCGACAACGAGGTGCAGACCATCTGCAAGGCGAACAAGCGTTCGCGCCGGGCGCCCTGGTAGTAATCGCCGATCAGGGTGGTACAGCAGGTCATGATCCCCGCCTCTGCCAGACCCAGGCCGGCACGACTGGCGACGATCGCCGGCAGCGACTCCAGCCACAAGGGCAGCAGGCCGAACAGGCTGTAGAGCAGCATCGAGCCGAGCAGCAGCGGCTTGCGCCCGAGACGGTCGGCGATGATGCCGGCGAAGGGCGCGAGCAAGGCGATCACCAGTGCCGGGATGGTCAGGCTGACCGGGACCAGCACCGAGACCAGCGGATCGTCGCCAAAGTGCGCCTGCATCCGTGGCAACACCGGGGCCAGCAGTACCGCGCCAAGGACCGGCAGGCAACTGCCCAGCAGCAACAACAGGGATTGCGGCAAACCCGCCTGGGCTTCACGACGCATGGGAGACCTCCTGGCGTACGGACGATTCGGTAGGGAGGGACGCCGGACGCACCGGCAGGAGGAAACGCGCCAGGGCCGGCAGCAGCACCAGCGCGCCGACCATGTTCCAGACGAACATGAAGGCCAGCAGCACGCCCATGTCGGCCTGGAACTTGATGGGCGAGAACATCCAGGTGCCGACGCCGATGGCCAGGGTCACGCCGGTCAGCATCACCACCTTGCCGGTGGACACCAGGGCCCGGTAATAGGCCTCGGACAGACTGGCGCCCTGGCGCAGGTGGGCAAGCAGGATGCTCATCACGTACAGCGCGTAATCGACACCGATGCCCACGCCCAGGGCGATCACCGGCAAGGTGGCGACCTTGACCCCGATGCCCAGCCAGACCATCAGCGCTTCGCAGAGGATCGAGGTGAGCATCAGCGGGATCACCGCGCAGAGCGTGGCGCGCCAGGAACGGAAGGTCAGCAGGCACAGCAGGATCACCGCGCCGTAGACCCAGAACAGCATTTCGCGGTTGGCCTCGCGCACAACGATATTGGTCGCCGCCTCGATGCCCGCGTTGCCGGCGGCCAGGAGGAATTTCACCTCGGCGGTGTCATTGGCCGCGACGAAACCCTCCACATGCTGCACCAGCCGGGTCAGGGTCTCGGCCTTGTGATCGGTGAGGTAGACGTACAGCGTCAGCAGGTTGCACGCCTCGTTGTACAAGCCGCGCGGGGCGCTGGCGGTGATCATGTTGAGCATCGCCTGGTTGTTCTGCAGCTCGTACCACTTGGGGTTGCCCTCCGACAACCCGACCAGCATGCGCCGGTTGAGCAGCGCCAGGGAGTTGGTCGAATCCACGCCCGGCAGGCTGCGTAGCTGCCAGTCCAGCTCGTCCACCTTGCGCAGCACGTCGTAGCGCGCACAGGCCCCGGCTGGGGTCTGCACCATGATCGCGAACAGGTCGCTGCTGGCGCCGTAGGCCTGGGTCATGAAGGCGTCGTCACGGTTGTAGCGCGAGTCGGCACGCAGTTCCGGGGCACCGGCGTCGAGGTCACCGATGGCCAGGTGCAGGCTGACCAGGAAACCCAGCACCGCCAGCACCAGGCTGACGCCAATGCACAGGCTTGCCCAGGGCTTGCGGGTGAACAGGTCGAGAAAACGCCAGAACGGATGCCGGGCCTTGCCGCTCTGCTCGGCGCGCTCGCTGCGCAGGCTGATCGCGGCAGCACGGGGGCTGACGCCGACGTACGAGAGCAGCACCGGCAGCAGGATCAGGTTGGTGAAGATCAGCACCGCCACACCGATGCTGGCGATGATGGCCAGGTCCTGGATCACCTTGATCTGGATGATCATCAGCACCGCGAAGCCCACCGCATCGCAGAGCAAGGCGGTGAGGCCGGCGAGGAACAGGCGGCGGAAGGTGAAGCGCGCAGCGACCACACGGTGCATGCCGCGCCCGATGTCCTGCATGATCCCGTTCATCTTCTGCGCGCCATGGCTCATGCCGATGGCGAAGACCAGGAACGGCACCAGCACCGAATAAGGATCGAGCTGGAAATCCAGGAGCGGCAGCAGCCCCAGTTGCCAGACCACCGCAACCAGCGAGCAGATCACCACCAGCAAGGTGCTGCGCACGCAGCGGGTGTAGGCGTAGAGCACCGCCGTGGTGATGAGGATGGCCACGGCGAAGAACACCAGGATCTGTTGCAGGCCATCGATCAGGTCGCCGACTTTCTTGGCGAAGCCGGTGACATGAATAGCGATGCCATCCTTGGCGAACTCGCCGCGCAACGCCTCCAGTTGTCCGGCCAGTACCGCATAGTCCAGCGCCTTGCCGTCCGGGGTGCGGGCCAGCAGCGGGACCTGGATGATGCTGGAGCGCTGGTCGAAGGCCACCAGTTGGCCGATCTCGTTGGACAACTGCACGTTGCGCCGCAGCTCGGCGAGGGACTCGGGGCTGCCGTTGTAGTCGTCGGGGATGACCGGGCCGCCATCGAGTCCGTCCTCGGTCACCGAGACCCAGCGGGTGGCCGGGGTCCATAGCGACTTCATGTAGGCGCGATCGACGCCGGGCAGCAGGTAGATGCGTTCGCTGAGTTTCTGCAGAGTGTCCAGGTAGGCCGTGTCATAGATTTCGCCGCGCGTGTTGGCGACGGCAATGCGCAAGGTATTGCCCAGGCCGGACAGCTCCTTTTGCCGCTCCAGGTAGTTGGCGATATAGGGATGCCCGGTGGGGATCATCTTCTCGAAACTGGCATTGAGCTCCAGGCGCGTGGACTGCCAGCCCAGCACCAGGGTGGTCAGCAGGCACAGCAACAGGACCCAGTGCCGGTGGTTGAACAGGGCCCGCTCGATCAGCGAGCCGGAACGCGGGTCGAACCCGTCCGGGCTGCCCGGGTCGGGATGGCGGCTTGCGCAATTCATGGCGATCACTCCGAAGCGGAAACGGTAGGCGCAGCGACGCGGGACAACCCGGTGAATCCGGCGGTCACCAGGCTGCCGTCGGCGGCCTGGACTACCGCCGCCACCGGCTTGCGCTGCGCGGCAAAGGCGGGCTCCAGGCCACCGACGGCACTGGTGAACAGCCCACCGGACTGATTGCTCAGCAGCACCCGGCCATCGCCGAGGGTAATGGCGTCGCTGAACGACACCGGGGCCAGGGTCGGCAGCGCTTCGGCCTGTTGCGCCCCCGCGGCGAGGACGAAGGCGTTGCCCTTGAGCCCACCGATCAGCAGCGCGCCGTCGGCCCGGGTGGCAAGGGTGAACAGGCTGCCGTGATAAGGACTGGGCAGCGGGTGGAAATGCTCGCCATCGTCGGAACGGGCCAGGTAGCCCTGTTCGCCAGCCAGCACCCAGGACTCGCCCTGGCGCGCCACGGCATACAGATGCAGGCCGTCGGGGTTGTCGATGCGGCCCATCAGCGAGTGCCAACTGGCGCCGCCATCGTCGCTGCGCAGGGCCAGGCCATAGGCACCGACCACCAGCACGCTGCGCTCATCCCTGGCGGCCACGGCGAGGAAGGGTTTGTCCGCGGCTTCGCCGGCGATGCGCTCGGCGGTTTCCAGCCGGGTCACGGCCATCTCGTCATCCGGCGCCTGCTGCGCGGCGCGGCGGGCATCCTCCAGCTCGACGTGCGCGGCACGCTCGCCGTCCAGTTGCAGGCTCCAGCTCTCGCCGCCATCGCGGGTCGCCAGGACCACCCCGGAATGTCCTGTCACCCAGCCGTTTCGGGCATCGGCAAAGGCCACGGCGGTCAGGCCCACCGAGACCGGCACCGCAACCTGGCGCCAGTGCTGGCCGTTGTCGTCGGAGAGCAGGATCAGCCCGCGCTCGCCCACCGCCACCAGCCGCTCGCCGGCCCGGGCCAGGGCGGTGAAGACGGCGCGCTGCGGATGGGCGATCTGCATCGCCGGGCTTTGCAGGACATCGCCGACCGCACGCTGCTGCAGCATGGCCTGGGCCTGGCAAGTGGAAGCCAGCGGCAAGGCGAGGACCAGCAGCAGGCCGCTCGACTGAAGCAATCTGTTCATGTCTACCTCGAAATCCAGTACCGAACGGGAGGGCAGCGCCTGCCCTCCTCCTTCGCGGTCAGCGCACGCCGCGCCCGGCCATTGCCGCCGGGGAGAACTCGGCCGCCTTGTAGCGATCGACCACGGCGTACTGCTGGTCCTTGCCGGCGTAGAGGTTCTGGATGAACCAGGCACCGGAGACCAGGTCGTAGAAGCCCGACGACAACTGGGCCACGGCCGGCAGGTCGGGCATTACCGACGGCAGCGACCACAGGGTCTTGGCCAGTTGGCCGTTGGCATCCCAGCGGTCGCCGAGCATGGCTTGCCAGGTGTCTTCATCGAGGTAGTAGCGGCCCTTGGGCAACTGGTGGCGCTTGCCCGGCGCCAGGTCGGCTTCCACCACCCAGACCCGGTGCAGTTCCCAGCGCACGTAGTCGGGGTTGAGGTGATGCTTGGCGAACAGGTCTTCAGGTTTGGCGGCGGTCTGTACCTTGTTGGTGTTGTAGGGGATGTACATCTCCTGCTTGCCCACCAGCTTCCAGTCGAAGCGGTCCATACGGCCCTGGAACACGCTCAGTTCGTCGAACGACATGACCCCGGCAGTGGCAGGCGTCGGCGTGTCGCAACAGGCGTTGGGCAGCTTGCGCACGCGGCGCTGGCCGGTCAGGTAGACGTGGGCCTGGGACTTGTCGCCGTTGATGTTGGTACGCCCCATGATCTGCTCGCCGGCACGCAGGGCCGGGCCGACGTTGAGCAGGCGGAACAGCCAGTAGTCACCGTCGAAGCTGGCCGCGTTGCCGTCCTGGTAGTAGTAGGGCATCTCCTGCACGGCCTTGCCGTCGGTGGTCATCACCTGGGCGCCGTCGGCGGTCATCAGGTAGTGGCGGAAGTCCATGGCCAGGGACACGCCGCGCCAGTTCAGCAAGTGGTTCCACATGGCCTCGGCACCGTTCTTCGGCAGCGGGAACGGGATGCCGCCATAGGCGCCTTCCGGCACCGGGCCGGCACTGCTCTCTACCAGCTTCGCCTCGCGGGCATTCCTGAGGGTGTTGTCGTAGACCCACTGCGGCGCGGCGGCCGTGCGCCGGGTCGGGTAGACATCGATGCGGTAGCTCTCCGGGTAACGCTTGAACATGGCCTTGGTGCCGTCGCTGAGCCTGGCGGCGTACTGGTCGAGATTCTTCGCGGTGATGCTGTACAGCGGCTTGTCGCCGGCGAACGGATCATTGCGCTTGCCACCCTGTTTGAACGAGGGATCGACCTTGGTGTAGCCGCCGTCCCAGGCCGGGATGCTGCCGTCGGCGTTGCCGGCGCGCTCGGCGCCCAGTGGCGTGAGCTGCTTGCCGAGGTCGTCGGCGCCCGCCGCCACTGCCGGCTGCAGGCCCAGGACTGCGCTGCACAGCAAGGAGGCACAGAAGGTCTTGAGAGCGAAAGGAATGTTCACGGAGATCCCCTCAGAATGTTGTTTTAACCGAGAAGGCCAGGTAGTCCCGGTCTTTCAGTGCTTGTTTGAAGGTGAATCGGGAGAGGGCATCGAGGTTGGTGTCCTCGGGGCCGTAGTAGTGGGTGTAGGTCAGGCCGAAGGTCACCCGGTCGAGGTAGGTGGCGCTGATCCCGACGTTGAAATCGCCGCCGCGGTCCGGGCCGAAGCTGCTGACCACCGCCGACTTGCCCATGGGGAAGTAGCTGATGCCCAGCGGCACGCTGAGGTCGATGCCGGGGAACACCTGGCGGTAGGTCGGGGTGTAGACCAGCTTGAGACCGACCCCGTCGTCGGTGGCACCCGGGTCCAGGGCCGCGCGGTTCTTCGTCACGCTGAGCAGGCGGTTCCAGGCCACCTCGCCGACCAGGCTGGCCTCGTTGGCGACGAAGGACGGGCCCAGCGAGGCGATCATGTTCAGGTTGAGGTGCGCGGTGCGGCCGACGGCATAGAGCGGGTGGTCGTCGTTATCGGCAACCACGCCGGCACCGATGGTCTGGCCATTGGAAACCAGCGGCATGTTCCAGCGCATGGAGGCTTCACCGGCGAAGCTGTATTCATCGATGCTGGTGGCGAAGCTGGCGCCCAGCGCGCGGATGTCTTCCGGATAGACCCAGTAGTACTCGCCGATCTGTCCGCTGGCGTAGTTGGGCCCGCTGGCGCTGGGCTTGAGGTACAGCTTGGGCGACTTGTCGTGGTACTGGATGGCGTACAGGCCGTACTCGACGGTGTCGGCGGTGTAGCGCAACTGCAGGCCGCCCTGCCCCGAGCTTCTCGCGTCCTTGTCCTTGCCGTGGAAGAACGCCGCCGGGCTGTCCGGATTGCCGCCAAGAAACGCCGGGAAGGGTTCGCCGACGATCAGGCGTTCGTTGCCGGTGCCGATGGTGTCGCTGACCGAGAAGTAGCTGCCGGCGCCCGGCAGGCGGGTTTCTTCCCATTCGAACTGGTAGTAGGCGCCGACGGAAAGCGCGTCGGTGAGCTGGTAGGTACCGGACAACTGGCTGACCGGACGGGTGATTTCCTTGAACTGGGTGTTGGGCACCGACACCGCCTTGACCACGTCCACCGGGGCCATGCCGCCGGCAATGCCGTTGGCGCCGAAGAACAGGCTTTCGCCCCAGATCAGGCCGTGGCGACCGAGACGCACCGAGGCGGCGCGGTCGGCGACGTCGCCGTTCCAGTAAACGAAGGCATCCAGCAGTTCGCCGTCGCCGCCGTGCAGATGACGGGTGTCGTCGCTGAACCGGTCGTAGGCCACCGAGCGCACGTTGGCCCGGGACGGGTCGTTGTTGTCGTTGTCCTTCTGGTATTCGGTGTCGTACCAGGCCGCGCCGCTGACCCGGGCGCCGAAGTCGCGGTAGCCGATGTCCAGCTCGGAAAGGATGTCCAGGCGGTTGGAGATCAGGCCCTTGGCGAAGGCACGGTCACCGTCGTCCTGGTTGAGGGCGACCTGGCCGCGGGTGAGCTTGCTGCTCTGGTCCTGGGTGCGCCAGGCGGCGCTGTACTTGAGTGTGTTGTCCCAGCGCAGGCTCAGGTCCGGGTTGCCGGTCTGGATTTCGAATGCCTGGGCGCCGGGAATGCCCATGACCAGCGCCGCAGCGAGCGTCAGGGTGGAAGGCGCACGCCGCGATGCGGCGATGGAGCGAATAGCCATCGAACGAACCCTCTTTTATTGTTTTTGTTGGCATCTTTTCTTGGCCACCACCGGCCGGTAAGGCAGCCGGACCGGTTCTGGGTCGTGTGCCAGGGGTGGCATCGCCCGGCGGGATAGACCGGGCGACGGGCACAGGTTGACCTGCACGGCTGTCTCTGACTAATCGCTTGTCGGGATGCGACCTATCGAGCGGCGCGATACCTCGAAGGCATCGCGCAGGGGGATATCAGGCATCGGCAAAAGCGATACCCGGGCGCATTGACGGCGCGCGAGCGCGACCGGAAGGTATCGGCAAAACAACTACAAGAAGCCCGAGCCATGCGTTTTCACCATCTGGACCTCAACCTGCTGGTTGCCCTGGACGTGCTCCTCGAAGAGCAGAACATCACCCGCACCGCCGAACGCCTGCACATGACCCAGTCCGCCACCAGCGGGGTGCTGGGACGCCTGCGCACCTTCTTCGAAGACGAATTGCTGGTGCAGGTCGGCCGGCGCATGCAGCCGACGCCCTATGCCCTGGAGCTGGCGGGGCCGGTGCGCGAGGTGCTGCTGACGATCAGATCCTCGATCACCGCCAGGCCGGTATTCGACCCGGCCGCCAGCAAGCGGCACTTTCGCCTGGTGACCTCCGATTACCTGATCAGCGTGCTGTTCGCCCAGGTCATTCAACGGATTCACCGGCAAGCGCCAGGGGTTACCTTCGAGATGCTCAGCCCCGGCGACAACAGCTCCGAACTGCTGATCCGCGGCGAGGTGGACCTGATGATCGTGCCCGAGCGCTACCGGATCGACGATCACCCGGCGCAGCTGCTGTTCGAGGAAGACCATGTCTGCGTGGTCTGGCGCGACAACCCGGAGGTCGGCGACAGCCTGAGCCTGGAACAGTACCTGGCCATGGGGCATATCTCGGTGGGCTTCGGCCGCAACCGGCACCTGAGCATCGAGGACTGGATCATGAACCAGTACGGGGTGAAGCGGCGCCTGGAGGTGATCACCAACGACTTCAACACGCTCGCGCAACTGCTGGTCGGCACGCCCCGGCTGGCGACCATGCACCGGCGCCTGGCGCAGCTTTATGCGCGGTACCTGCCGCTGAGGATATTGCCGACACCCATGAAGATTCCGCTGATGGGCGAGTACATGCTGTGGCACCGGAGCATGGACGGGGATCCGATGCTGAAGTGGTTGCGCGGACGGATTCGGGATTGCATTCAGGATATTGATCTGCCGGTGACCTGATGGAGTGACGCGGGCCTGCGCCCACAGGGTCCTGCGCCGACCGCAGAATTCCGGCTCGAACCGATCGACTGTGTGCGGGTTTACCCGCGATGACAGCGGTGAATTCACTACCGCTATCGCTGGCAAGCCAGCTCCCACAGGGTGCTGCGCCGGCCGCAGAATTCCGGCTCGACTCGGTCGACTGTGGGAGCTGGCTTGCCAGCGATTGCAATGGTGAATTCACTGCCGCTATCGCGGGTGAACCCGCACACACAGGGTCCGCGCTGGACCTATCCATCCGGTCAATGCCTAGCCATCGACAGCATCTGATAGTCCCCACCAACACAGCCCCCTAGCCTGCGTCACAAACGACAAGACGAGGCACCACCCCATGACCGCCCTGCACCTGCACTGCGCAACCCTCTTCGACGGCACCAGCCTCGAACCCCGCCAGCACCAGACCCTGATCATCGAAAACGGCCTGGTCCGCCACGTCGGCCCGAGCACCCGGTCCCCGCGCCCGCAACCGGGCGACCGTGAGGTGCACGGCCATTTCGTGATGCCCGGCCTGATAGACGTGCATACCCACCTGGCCTTCGGCAATGCGCAAAGCGAGGAAGACATCGATATCTGGACCAGCGACGAATTCCGCGCCCTGCGGGGCCTGTTCTTCGCCCAGCACGTGCTGGCGGCGGGCGTGACGTCGATGGTCTGCCCCGGCGACAGCGGCCAGCTCAGCATCGCCGTACGCAACACCGTGAACGCCGGCTTGTTCGAAGGGCCACGCATTGCCGCCAGCAGCCGGGTGATCACCAATCGCCAGAGCCTCAACGACTGGTTTCCCAGCCGGGTTGGCGCACCGGAGTACTTCACCGCCGCCCTGGTCACCAGCCGCACCGAGGCCATTGCGCAGATCCGCAAGCAGGCCAAGGACGGCGTGGACCTGATCAAGATCGCCATGGACGGCACTCACCGCCGCGCCAACGGCGAGATCATCGCCGCCTTCACCGCCGACGAGACCCGCGAGATGGTCGAGGAAGCCCACCGCCTCGGCTGCCGGGTGGCGGCCCACGCCTACGGGCGTGAAGCGGTCATGTATGCGGCCAGGGCCGGGGTCGACCTGGTGTTCCATGCCTTCTACATGGACGACGCCTGTATCGAGGCGCTGCTCGAAGCAGGCAGCGTCCTCGCGCCAACCATGACCTTCCCGCAGAACACCGTGGACTTCTGCCAGGCCCATGACCCGGCCATCACCACAGGCTATGCCGGCTACTGCGCCCGCACCCTGGAGTCGGGTACGCCGGTGCTGAAACGGGCCAAGGCCGCCGGTGTCCCGTTCGCCTGCGGCAGTGACAGCGGCTTTGCCGTGACCCCCTATGGCGAGTGGCATGCCCGCGAACTGGAACTGCTGGTACGACGCCTGGACTTCACCCCCGCCGAGGCGCTGTTCGCCGCGACCCATGTCGGCGCGCGCCTGATGCCCCGTGGCGAAACCCTTGGCACCCTGGAATCGGGCAAGCAGGCCGACCTGCTGATCCTCGACGGCTCGCCGCTGGAAGATATCCGTATCCTCCAGGACCGCAGCCGCCTGCTGGCCGTGTACAAGGCCGGCGAACCGGTGAAGTTGCAGCGTACCGCCTACGACCCCAGGCAGGTATCGGACTTCAACTCCCTGAAGTGGACCGATCTCTACACCCGCGACCGCGTGGCCGAGCTGGGCAAATGGAGCCTGTGAACATGAGCATACTCGACGTTGAAACGGCCGCACGGCTGGCGGCGGCCACCCTGCGCCAGGCCCGCGAGCTGGGCATCAAACCCCTGGCTGCGGCGGTACTGGACGCCGCCGGGCATCCACTGGCGGTGCTGCGTGACGAGCAGGCCAGTTTCCTCCGGCCGCGCATCGCCAGCGGCAAGGCCCGCGGCTGCCTGGGCATGGGCGTGGGCGGTCGGGAACTGGCACGACGCGCGCAGGCGATGCCGACGTTCTTCGATGCGATCAACAGCCTCACCGACGGCGAAGTGATTCCGGTGCCCGGCGGGATCCTGCTGCGCGATGCACAGGGGCGGCTGCTCGGGGCGATGGGTGTCAGCGGCGATAGCTCGGATAACGACGAACACTGTGCGCTGCTGGCCATTGCCGCTGTCGGCCTGCGGGGAGACACCGGCGACCCTCAAAGCTGAGCCGCCTGCTCCAGCAACAGCTGACGGAACCAGACGAGCATCGGATCCCCGGCCTGCTGCGGATGCCATTGCAAGGCCTGGGCAGCAGGCGGGAATTCGACAGGCGCCGGTAGCACACGCAACGGGTAACGCTGCGCCAGCGCTTCGGCCTGGCGGCGCAACAGCGTGGCGATACGCGGTGTGCCGACCACGAAATCGGCCATGAGGGCAAAGTTCTGCACGGTGGCCACCACCCTGCGCTCGATGCCGATGTCCCGCAGGTGCTGGGCCTCCAGGGAGAGCGTCTGCCCATCGGCGAACTCGCGCAGAACGTGCTCGCCTTCACGAAAGCGCGCCTCCGTCAGCGCCTGGCCGACCGGCCAATGTGCGGCGCAGACGATGCAGCACAACGCATCGTCGAGCAACGCGGCGTGGGGGTAGGCGGGATTGATCCGGCGTTGCGGCACGATCGCCAGGTCGCTGCGACGGTACTCCAGGGCTTCGGCGACCTGGTCGCCATCACGGGACCGGGACAGCTCGCGCACCACCAACGAAGCGCCGGGCGCGAGACGGCGCAGCGCGCGGCTGACCGCAGGCATCAGGGTCGCCGCCACATAATCCGAGGCCATCAGGGTGAAACGGCGCTCGCAGCGGGCCGGATCGAATTCGGCCGTGGTTTCCACCAGCGCGTCGGTCATCAGCAGCAGTTCGCGGACCCTGGGTGCCAACTGCCGGGCCAGCGCACTGGGCTGCAGACCGCGGCCAACCGGGACCAGCAGCGGATCCTGGAAGTGCTCGCGCAAGCGCCCCAGGGCGGCACTGGTCGCCGACTGACCAAGGTTCAGGCGCTCGGCCGCCCTGCTGACGCTGCTTTCTTCGAGCAGGACATCGAGGGCGACGAGAAGGTTGAGATCGAGGCGGCGATAGCGCATGGACGGGTTATACCTCAACGTTGCCCGCACACGCCCTCGCGTTTAATGCTGGCAGGTATCGCCGTCGGCGATACCTGGCCTGGTTCAGGCCACTGTACCCGGGCCGCTGCCTCTTGCCTCTTCGAGCAACCAATCCACGAAGCCGGAAAGCAGTTGCGTCGGGTCGGCCCGACGCGGGAACAGGGCCACGTATCCGGTCCGGGACACGCTGATGTCCGGCAACGGCGTCATCAGCGTGCCGCGAGCGATGTCGATCTCCAGCATCGGCAGCGGCCCAATGCCGATTCCCAGACCGTCTTCCACGGCCTGGCGGGTCACGAAGAAATGATCGAAGGTTTGCCGCGGATGGCCTTCCAGGTGCTCCAGGCCGGCAGCTTCCAGCCAGCCCAGCCAGTCTCCGGCACGGGTTTCGCTGGCCAGCCAGCGATGCCCTTCGATGTCGCCTGGCTCGCGGATCGGGCGCCGGGAAAACAACGCTGGGCTCATGATCAGCGTGTCGTGGTCTTCCAGCAGTGGCACGACGTGGTGATGCGGCCACAGGTCCGGCCGGGCAGCGCCGCGCCGGATCGCGACGTCGACACCGCCGCGCAGGTCCTCCACCACGCTGGAAACCGTGGTGACCACCACTTCGATGTCCGGATGCCCGGCGTGATAGCGCTCGAGCCTGGGGATCAGCCAGCGCATCGCCAGGCTGGTGGGCGCACTGACCCGAAGGATGCGTCGCACGCTGGGCCTGCCGCAGGCTTCGGCCGCTACGGCGAGGCGATCCAGGGACAGGCCGACTTCAGCGGCAAAGACGCGGGCCATCGGTGTGGCAACCATCCGCCGCCCCTCCTTGATGAACAGGCGCTGGCCCAACCAGTCTTCGAGCGTAGCGATCTGCTGGCTCACGGCCCCTTGGGTCACGCCCAGCTGCAGGGCAGCATCCGCGTAGCTGCCCACCCGGGCCGCCACTTCGAAAACGCGCAATGCGTTGAGGGGTGGAAGACGGCGCATCACTCTTTCCTTTAGAAAATCTAATGTATTCCGTTAGGAGATATGGTTTGTGCAAGTTATTTAACGCATTCACCATCATTGCATGAATACTCAAACCCGGCTTCCAGTGATTCCCAGCGGCACGCCTGCAAAAGCGTCACGCAGCTTGTCGGCAGCCTGCCTGACCCACGCCCTGCATGACGGCTACACCGATGCGCTATATGTGTTCCTGCCGGTCTGGCAAGCGCAGTTCGGCCTCTCCTATGCCGGGCTGGCGGTTATCCGCGCGCTCTATTCCGGAACGATGGGCGGCCTGCAGATACCCGCCGACCGCGCATTGCGCAACTGGTCGCCGCGAGCGGCGCTGATGCTCTCGACCGCACTGGCCTTGGCCGGCCTGCTGCTCATGGCCCTGCCCCTGGGCATGATCGGGCTTTGCGCGGGGCTTGTGCTGGCAGGCATTGGCTCGAGTATCCAGCATCCGCGCAGTTCGATGCTGGTCACCGAAACATACGGGGCAAATTCGCGGCGTCCCTTGGGTATCTACAACTTCTCCGGCGACCTAGGCAAAGCACTGCTGCCTGCGCTGGTGGCGGTGCTGCTACCGGTTATCGACTGGCAAGCGGTGATGGTGCTGATGGCAGCGCTGGGCATCCTGCTGATCATGGCCCTGGCCAGGCTTGCACCGTCGACGCCGATGCAAGCGCAGCGAGCCGCAACGCGTGCCCCGGGGCGCGCCCAGGACGGTCGGGGCTTCGCAATCCTGGCCACGGTCGGCGCCCTGGATACCGCAACGCGCATGGGCTATCTGCTGTTCCTGCCCTTTCTCATCCAGGGCCGCGGTGGCGACTCGCCGACGATCGGGGTCGCCCTGGCCCTGCTCTTCATCGGTGGCGCATTCGGAAAATTCACCTTCGGCTGGCTGGGCGAGCGGATCGGCGTGGTGCGCTGCGTCATGCTCGCCGAGTGCGCAACGGCGCTATTGATCGCGGCGACGCTGGTCACTCCGCTGCTGCCGACACTGCTCCTGCTACCCGTGCTGGGGATCGTGCTCAACGGAACCTCGTCGGTTCTGTACGGCACCGTCCCGGAATTATCGAAAGGCGATACTGGACGCGCTTTCGCGGTGTTCTATACCTGCGTCATCGGCTCCGGCGGTATCGCCCCCATCCTTTTCGGTGCGATCGCCGACCTGAGCAGCCGAGCCACTGCGCTGCTGCTGACCGTGCTCACCGCACTGGCCGTCGTGCCCCTGGTGTCGACGCTGCGCCCGTACCTTCAGACCAGCCCAACTTCGAGGTAAGCATCGATGGACACAACTGCCCATGCACCCGTCATGGTGATCACCGGCGCCAGCCGCGGCATAGGCGCGGCAACGGCCAGACTTGCCGCCACGCGCGGCTACGACGTGGTCATCAGCTACGTTTCCAATGAAGCGGCCGCCCAGGCCGTGGCCCAGGAGGTGCGCGCCGCTGGCAGCCGGGCGCTGCCTGTGCGCGCTGACAGCGCAGACCCGGAACAGGTCGGCCGGCTTTTCGCCGCGGTCGACGAGACCTTTGGTCGACTCGATGTGCTGGTCAACAATGCCGGGATCATTGCCCGGCAGTCACGCCTGGAGGATCTGGATATCGAGCGGATACGACGGATCTTCGCCGTCAACGCCATCGGCCCGATACTCTGCGCGCAGCAAGCGGTCAAGCGCATGTCGCAGCGCCATGGCGGCGCTGGCGGCGTGGTGGTCAATGTATCCTCGGCAGCGGCCAGGCTCGGCAGCCCGAACGAATACATGGACTACGCCGCCTCCAAGGGTGCACTGGAAACCTTCACTACCGGCCTGGCCAAGGAAGTTGCCGGGGAAGGCATTCGCGTCAATTGCGTTCGGGCCGGCCACATCTATACCGAAATGCACGCCAGCGGCGGGGAGCCAGGACGGGTAGACAGGGTCAAGCACACGATTCCGCTAGGCCGGGGTGGCCAGCCGGAAGAGATCGCGCAGGCCATTCTCTGGCTGGCAAGCAGCGAAGCGTCATTCGTGACCGGGGCGTTTCTGGATGCGACAGGGGGGAAATGAAGGGGGTGGTGTCCCAGGGCAGGTTCGAACTGCCAACCTTCCCCTTAGGAGGGGGATGCTCTATCCAATTGAGCTACTGAGACCCTGAGCCGATGACGGGCGTCACGCGGCGGAAGGCGTGCATGTTAACCAGACGGGAGGTATTTGTCATTCCATGGATCGGGCTTTTTGCCTGCCCGAATCCACAAGCTGCGTGCAGGCTTCGTGCAATTTGCAACGGAGCACAAGGCCATCATTGCATGATGCACGGAAGAACCCTGCTCTAATTAACGTAAGTTGTTGATTTTAAAAGATAAAATAAAATTATTCAGATGGCATGCGGCATGCTGGAAGAAATATAACGGAATGTACCCACCCAACAGCCGGATCACGCCCATGACTCACGCCCTGCTCGCCCTGAATGCCCTGGCCCTGACCGCCGTGATCGCCATGGGCCTGTTGCCCGCGAAAACGCCGGTCCATTCGCTGGAATACCGCACTTCGATGCAGGCGCGTCCTGCGGTCATGGGTGAAGCAGAAGGCACGCTGACGCAGGTCAAGGTGAACCAGGAGGAGCGCTACGCTTTCTGAGTCGGCAAGCCAGCTTCGCGCAAGATATCCAAAAGGCGCTGCGCCGCATCGGCCAGGCTGGTGGAGTTATCCAGATCATGCACATCGGCGCCCAGCCCGGCGGAAACCAGGGCGTTGCGCGCCAGACGGGCTTCGATTTCCTCTGCGGATTCCCGCCCGCGATCCTTCAGGCGTCGGGCCAGCACCGCGGCTGAAACGCTGACCAGCACAGGCAGCAGGTGTGGGTATCTGCTGCGGGCCTGTGGCAGGTTGGCCCTAGAGCCGTTGACCACCACCCATTGGCCAGCGGCAAGCCAGCGATCCATCTCAACGGGAATGCCATAACTGAGGCCGTTGGCCTGCCAGTCCAGGGCGAACCCGCCCTGCTCCCGTAGCGCCTGGAATTGCTGAAGCGATACACTGTGCGCCGCTTCGCCCACGGCCTCGGCGGAGCGGGTAATCACCCGCCGCATCACAATCACGCCCAGCGCCTGGAGCGCCGGCCTGGCCTGATCGATGATGCTGTCCTTGCCGGAGCCGGATGGCCCCATCAGGTAGACCAATCTCCCGCCGGCCCTGGGTGGGGTCTCGCCCCTTGCGTCATACTGCATAGCCACTATGCTCATAGATAGGAAAAGCGCAGGTATTTTAGGCGCTTTCCGTTACCTTTTCGCTGGTCAGCGTCGACAGTCAAAAAGGTGGCTGGATCGGGAAGGCGGGAATTGAAACTTTTCAAACCAGTGCTCATTTCTGATAATTGGTACTGGCAAAAAGCCTCCACCCGGTTCAATATTTGTCACAGAATTGACGCCAAGGAACCGGCGACAATGAGGCATTATTGCGACCTCATTCACAATTCAGGTTGAACATTTGACCGTATCGATGGTCCTAGTCTCATCGCGCGGCCAACTTCAAGAACCGCTCCCCCTGAACTAAACCGGTCAATTATATGCGCCCAATGAAACAGGCTATCTACTCAAGCCGAACCGCAGACAAATTCGTCGTCCGCCTGCCAGACGGAATGCGTGAGCGCATTGCCGAGGTTGCGCGTAACCACCACCGCAGCATGAACTCCGAGATCATTGCCCGCCTGGAACAGAGCCTGATCCAGGAAGGTGCACTGGGCGACGAACTGAGCATGCGCCTGGACAGCCCGGAACTGTCCCTGCATGAGCGCGAGCTGCTGCAACGCTTCCGCCAACTGTCCCACCGCCAGCAGAACGCCCTGGTTGCCCTGATCGCCCATGACGTCGAGATGGCCGCGGACGCGTCCTGATCGTCCCGACTGACTTCAGCTCAAAACAAAACGCCCGGCGCAATCGATTGCACCGGGCGTTTTACTTTCTGGATCCGGGGTGTTGCTGAACCCTTTGGGAGCTGGCTTGCCAACGATGAGGCCGGAACAGACAACAAAAAAGCCAGCGCAAAGCTGGCTCTCTTGATTCAACGATGGCTTACAGCAGGAACAGGGTGGCCAGCCCCAGGAAGATGAAGAAGCCACCGCTGTCGGTCACCGCCGTGATCATCACGCTGGAGCCCATTGCCGGGTCGCGACCGAGGCGCGTAAGCGTCATCGGGATAAACACCCCCATGAACGCTGCCAGCAGCAGGTTAAGGGTCATTGCAGCGGTCATCACCACCCCTAGCGACCAACTGCCATAGAGCAGGAAGGCCACCACCCCGATAACGCCACCCCAGATGAGGCCGTTGAGCAGCGATACCGCCAGTTCCTTGCGCATCAACCGGGTAGTGTTGCCCGGAGTGACCTGGTCGAGCGCCATGGCACGGACGATCATGGTGATGGTCTGGTTGCCGGAATTGCCGCCGATACCGGCCACGATCGGCATCAACGCCGCAAGAGCCACCAGTTTCTCGATCGAGCCTTCGAACAGGCCGATCACCCGGGAAGCCACGAAGGCAGTGATAAGGTTGATTGCCAGCCAGGCCCAACGGTTGCGCAGCGAGCGCCAGACCGAGGCGAAGATGTCTTCCTCTTCGCGCAGACCGGCCATGTTCAGCACTTCGGTTTCGCTTTCTTCGCGAATCAGGTCGACCATTTCGTCGATGGTCAGACGACCGATCAGGCGGTCGTTCTTGTCTACTACCGGAGCCGAAACCAGGTCGTAGCGCTCGAACGCCTGGGCTGCGTCGTAGGCGTCCTCGTCAGGATGGAAGCTGACCGGATCGTCGGCCATGACCTCGGCGACCTGCTTGTCCGGGTCATTGACCAACAGACGCTTGATCGGCAGCACGCCTTTGAGGATGCCGTCGTAATCGACGACGAACAGCTTGTCGGTATGGTTGGGCAATTCCTTGAGCCGGCGCAGGTAGCGCAGGACCACTTCGAGGCTGACATCTTCGCGGATGGTGACCATCTCGAAGTCCATCAGCGCACCGACCTGCTCCTCGTCATAGCTCAATGCCGAGCGCACCCGCTCGCGTTGCTGGGCGTCGAGGCTTTCCATCAGTTCGTGGACGACATCCCGGGGCAGCTCGGGAGCAAGGTCGGCCAGTTCGTCGGCGTCCATCTCCTTGGCCGCGGCGAGCAACTCGTGATCGTCCATGTCGGCAATCAGGGTTTCACGCACCGAGTCGGAGACTTCAAGAAGGATATCGCCGTCGCGCTCTGCCTTGACCAACTGCCATACGGTCAGGCGGTCGTCCAGGGGCAAGGCTTCGAGAATATGGGCAACGTCGGCGGAGTGCAGGTCATCGAGCTTGCGTTGCAGCTCGACGAGGTGCTGCCGGTGGACGAAGCTTTCCACGTGATCGTTGTGGGCGCCTTCCTGACGGTGGGTCAGGTCTTCGACCAGGCGCTGGCGCTGCAGCAGCTCGACCACCTGGGCCAGGCGGTCCTGCAGGCTTTCCTGCGTTTTTTTTGCTTCGATTTCAGTCATAGGCGAACTCCACTCCCAGCAGCGGAGCACGCCGGGAGATCAATCAGTCACATCGTGATTGGCAAAACAGGCTTTTAAGTAACTACTGGGTAAGTCCATGGTGGTATTCCACAAGCCCCGGCGGGGCTGACGGGCGCAATCATACACCGCTTGAGCTGCCAGGGGCTGAAAATCTCGGTGAAAACAATCGTTTGCGGAAATGACGAAGGCAAACTCCCGAATCCATCAATGCGACGGCCAGTGCCCGAAAAAGAGCACATCCACTCCCTGAAAAATTAGCACGCGCCGGCGACGCCTGGATGACAAATCATTTATCGGGATCAACAAATTGCGGAAAACAAAAAGCCCGCCATTAAGGCGGGCTCTTCGTCTATATGGTGCACTCGACAGGATTCGAACCTGTGACCGCTCGGTTCGTAGCCGAGTACTCTATCCAGCTGAGCTACGAGTGCAAGGTTGGCGCTTGATGAACCAGATCACCTCTGGTGTATCCGAAACAACTTCCAGAGGAAACGGCTTCTTGGATTATGGTGCACTCGACAGGATTCGAACCTGTGACCGCTCGGTTCGTAGCCGAGTACTCTATCCAGCTGAGCTACGAGTGCAGGGTTGGTACTTGATGGACCAGATCACCTCTGGTTGAAGCCGAAGCAGATTTCAGTGAAACTTGCTTCTTCTATATGGTGCACTCGACAGGATTCGAACCTGTGACCGCTCGGTTCGTAGCCGAGTACTCTATCCAGCTGAGCTACGAGTGCATTTGAAGCCGCGCATTATAGTTCGCTAAATCTTTTTGGCAATCACTTTTTCGTTTAATTTCAACTACTTAGCGATTCATGCCAGATTACAGCGCCCTACATGAATAATGGCGGAGAAGGGGGGATTCGAACCCCCGATACCCTTGTGAGGTATACTCCCTTAGCAGGGGAGCGCCTTCGGCCACTCGGCCACCTCTCCGCAACACGGGGCGTATAATAACCAGAGCCTTCCCCGTTTGCAAACTCTTTTTTGAAAAAAAAACGAGAAAAATTAAAGGGTTGGTTCTTCGTCCTTCTCTTTCTTGATCCGCAGATAGATTTCCTCGCGGTGCACAGCCACTTCCTTCGGTGCGTTGACGCCAATGCGCACCTGGTTTCCTTTGACGCCGAGCACGGTCACGGTAATTTCGCCATCGCCAATAATCAGGCTTTCGGCACACCGACGAGTCAGAATCAGCATACGTTACTCCTCACGGGATTCAGTTCAGGGACAACAGTCTGTAGGTAAAGCGGGCTCGGGACTGCAACCAGGACGGTTGCCGGCCTCTGCCGGAGTATTGACCAGGGTGTGAAGGGGCACACAGGTCGAAAAAAGGAGCGCGGCCTGGCCGCGCCCCCGGGACACCGCTTATTCGCCCGAACGGGCCGGAGCGTCCAGCTCGAAGGCGGTATGCAGAGCGCGTACGGCCAGCTCCAGGTACTTCTCTTCGATTACCACCGAAACCTTGATCTCCGAGGTGGAGATCATCTGGATATTGATGCTCTCCTTGGCCAGGGCTTCGAACATGCGGCTGGCGACGCCCGCGTGGGAGCGCATGCCGACACCGACGATGGAAACCTTGGCGATCTTGGTGTCGCCGATCACTTCCCGGGCACCGATCTGGCTGGCGGTGTTTTCCAGCACCTGCTGCGCCTTGGCGTAGTCGTTGCGGTGCACGGTGAAGGTGAAGTCGGTGGTGTTATCGTGCGAAACGTTCTGCACGATCATGTCGACTTCGATATTGGCGGCGCTGATCGGGCCGAGGATCTTGAAAGCCACGCCCGGAGTGTCCGGTACGCCACGGATGGTCAGCTTGGCTTCATCGCGGTTGAAGGCGATGCCGGAAATGATCGGCTGTTCCATGGATTCCTCTTCATCAATGGTAATGAGGGTACCCGGACCCTCCTGGAAGCTGTGCAGCACGCGCAGCGGAACGTTGTACTTGCCGGCGAACTCGACGGCACGGATCTGCAGGACCTTGGAACCGAGGCTGGCCATTTCCAGCATCTCTTCGAAGGTGATCTTGTCCAGGCGCTGGGCCTGGGATACCACGCGCGGGTCGGTGGTGTAGACACCGTCGACATCGGTGTAGATCTGGCACTCGTCAGCCTTCAGGGCCGCCGCCAGGGCCACGCCGGTGGTGTCGGAACCACCGCGACCGAGGGTGGTGATGTTGCCTTGCTCGTCGACGCCCTGGAAACCGGCGACCACGACCACGCGGCCGGCCTTGAGGTCGCCACGGATCTTCTGGTCGTCGATTTGCAGGATGCGCGCCTTGTTGTGCGCGCTGTCGGTGAGGATCCGCACCTGATTGCCGGTATACGACACCGCCGGGATGCCGCGCTTGATCAGTGCCATGGCGAGCAAGGCAATGGTCACCTGCTCACCGGTGGACACGATCACGTCCAGTTCGCGTGGAACCGGCTGATCGCTGATCTGCTTGGCAAGGTCGATCAGGCGGTTGGTTTCACCGCTCATCGCCGACAGTACAACCACCAGGTCATCGCCGGCTTCGCGGAATTTCTTGACCTTTTCGGCTACCTGCTCGATTCGCTCGATTGTGCCGACCGAGGTACCGCCAAATTTCTGTACGATCAACGCCATTTCAAAGCCGCCTCAGCCCGTGAAGGGCACCCAATAAACAAAACACAACGCCGACGGCCCGCTACTAGACAACGGGCCGTCGGCGCCTCAGACACCCTGCTCTGCGAATGGCACGGCCAGGGCCAGTGCGCCGTCCAGCGCTGCGGCGTCCACGCCACCACCTTGCGCCATGTCCGGACGACCGCCACCCTTGCCACCCACCGCCGCAGCGGCTTGCTTCATCAAATCCCCGGCTTTGAGTTGGCCGGTGAGGTCCTTGGTCACGCCGGCGACCAGTACGACCTTCTCTTCGTGGACACTGCCGAGCAGGATCACTGCGCGGCCGAGCTTGTTCTTCAATTGATCGACCAGGGCCAGCAGGGCCTTGCCGTCCTGGCCGTCCAGGCGTGCAGCCAGGACCTTGACGCCCTTGACGTCCACCGCACTGTTGGCGAGATCGTCGCCGGCGGCGCTGGCAGCCTTGGCCTGCAGTTGCTCCAGCTGTTTTTCCAGCTGGCGGTTGCGCTCCAGCACGGCCGACAGCTTGTCGATCAGGTTGTCACGGCTGCCCTTGACCAGTTGCGCGGCTTCCTTGAGCTGTTCTTCGGCGCCATTGAGGTAGGCCAGTGCCGCAGCACCGGTGACCGCCTCGATACGACGCACGCCGGAGGCCACGCCACCTTCGCTGACGATCTTGAGCAGGCCGATATCACCGGTTCGCTTGGCGTGGATACCACCGCACAGCTCGACCGAGAAGTCGCCCATGCTCAGGACCCGCACGCTGTCGCCGTATTTCTCGCCGAACAGGGCCATGGCGCCCTTCTGCTTGGCGGTGTCGATATCGGTCTCTTCGGTCTGCACCTCGGAGTTCCTGCGGATTTCGCGGTTGACGATCTCTTCCAGGGCCTTGATCTGCTCTGGCTTGACCGCCTCCGGATGGCTGAAGTCGAAACGCAGGCGCTGGCTGTTCACCAGCGAGCCCTTCTGCTGTACGTGCTCGCCCAGGACCTGGCGCAGCGCAGCGTGCAGCAGGTGGGTGGCGGAGTGGTTCAGCGCCGTGGCCTTCTGCACATCGGCATCGACCCTGGCCTCGACCTGGGCACCGACGACGAGCTTGCCGCTGGCGATCACCCCGTGGTGCAGGAAGGCACCGCCGGTCTTGGTGGTGTCGCGCACGTCGAAACGCGCGGCGCCGGCCTGCAGGTAGCCGGTGTCACCGATCTGGCCACCGGACTCCGCGTAGAACGGCGTACGGTCGAGGATCACAACGCCCTCCTCGCCTTCGCCCAGTTGCTCGACCGACTGGCCATCCTTGTACAGGGCGACGATCTTCGCGCTGCCTTCGGTAGCGCTGTAGCCAAGGAACTCGGTGTCCACGTCGACCTTGACCAGGCTGTTGTAGTCCAGGCCGAAGGCGCTGGCAGAGCGGGCGCGCTCGCGCTGCGCTTCCATCTCGCGCTCGAAGCCTTCCTCGTCGATGCTCAGCTCGCGCTCGCGGGCGATGTCGGCGGTCAGGTCCATCGGGAAGCCGTAGGTGTCGTACAGCTTGAAGACCACTTCGCCGGGAATGACGTTGCCCTTGAGGTCGGCCAGGTCCTGTTCGAGGATCTTCAGGCCCTGCTCCAGGGTCTTGGCGAACTGCTCTTCCTCGGTCTTCAGCACACGCTCGATATGCGCCTGCTGGGTTTTCAGCTCGGGGAAGGCGTCGCCCATCTCGGCCACCAGTGCCGCGACGATCTGGTAGAAGAAGCTGCCCTTGGCGCCGAGCTTGTTACCGTGGCGGCAAGCGCGACGAATGATACGGCGCAGCACGTAGCCGCGACCTTCGTTGGACGGCACCACGCCGTCGGCGATCAGGAAGCCGCAGGAACGGATATGGTCGGCCACCACTTTCAGCGAAGGCTGGCCTTCGTCGGTGCAGCCGATGGCCTTGGCCGAAGCGGCCAGCAGGCTCTGGAACAGGTCGATCTCGTAGTTCGAGTGGACGTGCTGCAGGACCGCGCTGATGCGCTCCAGGCCCATGCCGGTGTCCACCGATGGCGCCGGCAGGGGGTGCAGGACACCATCCGCGGTGCGGTTGAACTGCATGAAGACGTTGTTCCAGATCTCGATGTAGCGGTCGCCGTCTTCTTCCGGCGAGCCGGGTGGGCCGCCCCAGATGTCGGCGCCGTGATCGTAGAAGATCTCGGTGCACGGACCGCACGGGCCGGTGTCGCCCATGGTCCAGAAGTTATCGGAGGCGTATGGCGCGCCCTTGTTGTCGCCGATGCGGACCATGCGCTCGGCGGGAACGCCGACTTCCTTGGTCCAGATGTCATAGGCCTCGTCGTCGGTCGCGTAGACGGTGACCCAAAGCTTGTCCTTCGGCAGGTTCAGCCACTTTTCAGAGGTCAGGAAGGTCCAGGCGAAGGTGATCGCATCGCGCTTGAAATAGTCACCGAAGCTGAAGTTGCCCAGCATTTCGAAGAAGGTATGGTGGCGCGCGGTGTAGCCGACGTTTTCCAGGTCGTTGTGCTTGCCGCCGGCACGCACGCATTTCTGGCTGCTCACCGCGCGGGTGTATGCGCGCTTTTCCTGGCCGAGGAAGCAGTCCTTGAACTGGTTCATCCCGGCGTTGGTGAACAGCAGGGTCGGGTCGTTGCCCGGGATCAGGGAGCTGGAGGCGACTCGGGTGTGTCCCTGCTCTTCGAAGAATCGAAGGAAGGCTTCACGGATTTCTGCGCTTTTCATAGGTTCTTCCACGGAAACGGCGGCCTGAGGCAAAAGTGCGCGTCAAAAGACGAAAACGACGGCAAAGGGCCGCATTATAGCCAGCCTGCGTGCCAGTTGTAGTGGGTTTATACGCTGCAAAGGCCCATTCACGGATGAAAAGAAGGTTAATCGAGGCGATTTGCTTAGCAGGCTATGCGTTCATCGGAAAACTGTGTTACAAAAAGCCCGGCCATCACCCATGATGGCAACGTTCTCAGGGCGGGGTGCAATTCCCCACCGGCGGTAATTGCGCCCAGCGCGCATAGCCCGCGAGCGCTTGCAGGCAAGGCTTTGCAAGGTCAGCAGACCCGGTGCGATCCCGGGGCCGACGGTCACAGTCCGGATAAAGAGAGAACGGGATAGGCACCTTGTGTCCGTTCGTCCGCATTTTCGCGAGCGACCATCCCTTTCGATCCAGATGCCCTGTTTCTTATACAAACAGGAGTCCGTTTCAATGCAAGCAACCCCAATCGACAGCAAAGCCCACGGCAACGAGCGTATCGCCTTCGTCCAGGCTTGCTGGCACAAGGATATTGTCGATCAGAGCCGCAAGGGCTTCGTCGAGCAGATGGCCAAGCACGGCTATCAGGCTGGTGATATCGATTTCTACGAAGTCGGCGGCGCCTTCGAGATTCCGCTGCACGCCAAGCTGCTGGCGCGCAGTGGCCGATATGCTGCGATCGTCGCGGCCGGGCTGGTGGTGGATGGCGGCCTGTATCGCCATGAGTTCGTCGCCCAATCGGTGATCAGCGGGCTGATGCAGGTCCAACTGGAGACCGAAGTGCCAGTGTTCTCGGTGGTGCTGACCCCGCATCACTTCCATGCCGGTGATGAGCACCAGAAATTCTTCTTCGAGCACTTCGTGCTCAAGGGCGAGGAAGCGGCGAATACCTGTGCCGATACCTTGTTGAAACTGCGGGCGTTGCGCCGTAGCGAAGTGCCGCAGAAGGTGGCGGTGTAAATGAAGAAGGCCGCGGTGAGAACCGCGGCCTTTTTTGTTGATAGTTGCGGCCCTATCGCTGGCAAGCCAGCTCCCACAGGGTTCTGCAGCGACTCGGACCCTGTGGGAGCTGGCTTGCCAGCGATGAAGCCGGTACTACTGGCCTAGTCCTTCAGCCGAAGCCGGAACGATCAGGATCCCCGCCCGCAGTCCATTCTTCACCTTGGGATTGGGGAAAATGATCCTCGCCCCCTCCTCCTCCACGATCCAGCGCGTCTCGGCCAGATCCTCGGCCAGCAGATAGCCCTTGGACAACTCCGAGAAGTTCTCGATGTCCGCCGGCAGGTGCAGGTGGAAGCTGTCGCTGTGCTTGATGATCTCGCGGGCGACACTGAACAGTTGCAGGCCGTCCAGCTCTTCGGCCGGCACCGGCTCGTTGCCCTCGATGATCTGGATGAGCCGGGTCTCCAGAAGGTCGAGGTTGACCTGCTGGTTCTGCCCGAACGGCCGTGCCTTGCCCAGTTCCAGGGTGAAGGACTCGGCGCCCAGTTGCTCGTAGGTGTAGGCAGTGAAGGTGATCGAGGTCTTGCTCTGCAACAGCACCGCCTCCATGCCGGCAGCCCGCAGGCGCGCCAGCTCGCGGCGGGAATGCTGGCGCCCTTCCTTGTAGGGATAGAGCGCGAACTGCTCGATCTTCGATCCACGGATCGCGGTGTGTAGGTCGTAGTGCAACCGGGTACGTCCCGGGATGCTGAAAAAGGTCGCCGCCAGATGCTCCAGGTCCCCGGCGCGCAGGGCCTCCGGACCGCTGGACAGTTCATGCCGCCCGTTGAACAGGCGATTCACGTCCTGCTCGATATAGCGCTCGCCCTTGCGCATCGCCTCGGGGTTGCCGAACAGGAACAGGACCCGGGCCCTCGGGTGGATCTCGCCCTTGGCGATCCGCCCGAGCAGATCGTCGAGCAGTTCGATGGGCGCGGTCTCGTTGCCGTGGATACCGGCGGACAACAGCAGGTCGAGGCCGTTGTCCTGCGACTCCGGCGGCCGCACCTCCAGCGCGCCCTCGGCAAGCCAGCGCAGGCGTACACCTTGCACCGTGGCCTGGGTCTTCTCGGCCGGCTCGCGTTCGAACAGGGTCAGATCAAGCAGTTTGCCGAGGGAGAGCATGGGGCGATTCCTTAGTGATGATGTCCGCAATCGGGACCATGGACGTGATCGTCATCGTCGCCGACATCCGCCGGCTCCATTTCCAGTTGCAGGCTGACCAGGTTGGTCGCCAGCGGACGCAGCAGCAGGTTGGCGTACTCGGTATCGCCTTCCTCGACATCGACGCCGATCAGCAACTGCCCGCGGCCGTCCTGCTGGATCCACACTTCCTTGCCCTGCCAGATCACCGCAAAGCGGTTGGTGGAGGCTTCGCGCTGGTTGCCATCTTCGTCTTCAAGGATCAGTTGCAGGGCGTCGGACATTTTCGGGTGCTCTTTCAGGGGTTGAGTTGGAACGGATAGACCGAACCCAATTTGAGGATATGGGTCAGCTCATCCAGCGCCGTACGGCATTCCACCAGCAACTGCGGGTCGGCCAGGTCGTTTTCGACGAGGCGGTCGCGGTAGTGCCTGTCGACCCATTGGGTCAGGGTGTCGTACAACGGGGCGGTCATGATAACCCCTGGATTGACCGCCGCCAGTTCCGTTTCATTGAGCGCGACACGCAGCCGCAGGCAAGCCGGGCCACCACCGTTCTGCATGCTCTGCTTGAGGTCGAATACCCGCACCTCGGAAATCGCACCGCCCTGGCGGGTCAGGCTGTTCAGGTAGGCCCAGACCCGCTCGTTGTTGCGGCATTCCTCCGGCACCACCAGCAGCATGGAACCGTCGTCGCGGCTCAGCAGCTGGCTGTTGAATAGGTAGGAACGCACCGCGTCCTCCACCGTCACCTGGGCCCGCGGCACGCAGATCGCCTTGAAACTGCCGCCGCGCCTGGCCAGTTTGTCCTTCAGTTCGGCGAGCACGCGCTCGGTCTCGAGGAAGGCATCCTCGTGGTAGAACAGCACCTCGCCATTGCCCACGGCGATCACGTCGTTATGGAACACGCCCTGGTCGATCACCGCCGGATTCTGCTGAGCATAGACCACGCCGTCATCGCTCAGGCCGTGCAGGCGGGCCACGGCTTGCGAGGCTTCCAGGGTCTGGCGCGCCGGGTACTTCTGCGGCGCAGGGTAGCGGGTGTCGAACGCGCTGCGGCCGAAGACGAAGAACTCCACCCCCGGTTCGCCGTAGGCACGGCAGAAGCGGGTGTGGTTGGCCGCGCCTTCGTCACCGAACTGGGCAACCGCCGGCAACGCCGCGTGGTGGGCGAAGTACTGCTGATTGGCGAACATGGCGCCCAGCACCCGGCTGGTGGTCGGGTGCTCGATGCTGCGGTGGTACTTGCAGTTCAGGTTGGCCGCGGTGAAATGCACGCGACCGTCGGCGGTGTCGGCGCTCGGGCTGACGGTGGCGGCGTTGGCAACCCACATGCTCGACGCCGAGCAACTCGCCACCAGCAGCGGCATGGCGTCTTTCGCCGCGCGCTGGATCACCTCGGCATCGTTGCCGCTGAAGCCGAGGCGACGCAGCGCCGCCACGTCCGGGCGCTCCTGCGGCGCCAGCACGCCCTGCTTGAAGCCCATGTCGGCCAGGGCCTTCATCTTGGCCAGGCCCTGACGCGCCGCTTCCCGCGGGTTGGAACCCTGCTGGCTGTTGCTTTGCGAGGCCACGTTGCCGTAGGACAGGCCGCCGTAGTTATGGGTCGGTCCGACCAACCCATCAAAATTCACTTCAAACGATTTCATCGGTCAAGGCTCCGTGAACCTGTTGTTATAGGGCGACGCCGGGGGTCAGCGTGGCAGGCAGGACCAGGCTGGCGGTCTCCAGGGAGGCGACCGGGTAGGCGCAATAGTCCGCCGCGTAGTAGGCACTGGCGCGGTGGTTGCCGCTGGCACCGACACCGCCGAACGGCGCGCTGCTGGCGGCGCCGGTCAGTTGCTTGTTCCAGTTGACGATGCCGGCACGGCTTTCCAGCCAGAACTGCTGGTAGCGCGCATGGGAGTCGGACAGCAGGCCGGCGGCGAGGCCGTAGCGGGTGTTGTTGGCTTCGGCGATGGCAGCCGGGAAGTCGGCATAACGGATCACTTGCAGCAGCGGGCCGAAGAACTCTTCATCGGGCCGATCAGCCACTGCGCTGACGTCGAGGATGCCCGGGGTCAGCAGCGCGGCAGTCGCCTGTGGCTGGGTCATTTCCAGCAAGGCGCTGGCGCCGTTGGCCACCAGCTTCGCCTGGGCATCCATCAGCACCCTGGCCGCATCGAGCGACACGACGGAACCCATGAACGGCGCCGGTTGCTGGTCGAAAGCGCCCACGGAAATGTTCTTGCTGACCTCCACCAGGCGCGCCAGCAGACGGTCGCCCCAGGCGCCCTGCGGCACCAGCAGGCGGCGCGCGCAGGTGCAGCGCTGGCCGGCGGAGATGAAGGCCGACTGGATGATGGTGTAGACCGCCGCGTCCAGGTCCTTGACCTCGTCCACCACCAGCGGGTTGTTGCCGCCCATTTCCAGGGCAAGGATCTTCTCCGGACGCCCGGAGAACTGCTGGTGCAGGAGATTGCCGGTGCGGCTGGAGCCGGTGAAGAACAGCCCGTCGATACCCGGATCGGCAGCAAGGGCCACGCCGGTTTCCCGCGCCCCCTGGACCAGGTTCAGCACGCCCGCCGGAAGGCCGGCATCGATCCAGCACTTGACGGTCAGCTCGGCGACCTTGGGCGTCAGTTCGCTTGGCTTGAACACCACCGCATTGCCCGCCAGCAGTGCCGGAACGATATGGCCATTGGGCAGGTGGCCGGGGAAGTTGTACGGGCCGAACACCGCCACTACGCCGTGGGGCTTGTGACGCAGCACGGCAGTGGCGTCGGCCAGCGGGCCGCTCTTCTCGCCCGTGCGCTCACGGTAGCTCTGTACCGAAATGGCGACCTTGTTGACCATGCTGGTCACCTCGGTGGCTGCTTCCCACAGTGGCTTGCCGGTTTCCTCGCCGATGCAGCGGGCCAGTTCGTCCGCGTTGGCCTTCAGTTGCGCGGCGAAGGCTTCCAGCACGGCGATGCGCATGTCCAGGGACTGCCGCGCCCAACCGGGGAACGCCTGGCGTGCGGCGGCGACGGCCTGCTCTACCTGCCCGGCATTGGCGCCCTGCCCCGCCCAGATCACCGCCTGGGTGACCGGGTTCAAGGATTGCAGGGCACCGCCCTGGCCGGCCAGCCACTGGCCTGCGATGTAATGAGTGGTCATTGGTTGGCCTCCCGGGGCGCGGACAGTGCAACGGCGCGTACCTGGTCGCCGACGCTCAGGCGCAGGCGCTTGGCGGTCTGCGGATCGACCACCAGGGTACCGGCCGCCAGGCGCGCGGGCGCTGCGGCGATGCGGCAGTCCTCGCGCTTGCGGTTGTGGATGATGAAAGGCGTAGCGTCATCGCCCGGGGTACCGATCGCCAGCACCAGCGCCTGGCTGTCACGTACCGCACGGATCCTGCGGGTTTCGCATTCGATGGCCGGGCCGGCGTCGAAGATGTCGACATAACCCTGGTAGCTGAAGCCTTCGCTCTTGAGCATCGACAGCGCAGGCTCGGTATCGCTGTGTACGCGACCGATCACATTGCGCGCCGCCTCGGAGAGGAAGCAGGTGTACAGCGGGAACTTGGGCATCAGCTCGGCGATGAAGGCCTTGTTGCCGACACCGGTGAGGTAGTCGGCCTGGCTGAACTCCATCTTGAAGAAATGCCGGCCCAGGCTTTCCCAGAATGGCGAGCGGCCCTGCTCGTCGGACATGCCGCGCATCTCGGCGATGATCTTGTTGCCGAACAGCTCGGGGAACTCGGCGATGAACAGCATCCGCGCCTTGGACAGCAGGCGACCGTTGAGGCCGCTGCGGCTGTCGGCACGCAGGAACAGCGAGCACAGCTCGGAGTTGCCGGTCAGGTCGTTGGCCAGGAACAGCGTCGGGATTTCCCGGTAGATGTTCAGTTCCTGCGAGGCACTGACGGTCAGGCCGACCCGGTAGTTGTACCAGGGTTCGCGCAGGCCGACGGCGCCGGCGATGGCGGAGATGCCAACCACGTCGCCGGCGTCGTTCTCCAGCACGAACAGGTAGTCGGCGTCGCCCCGCTCGGCCTCGCCACGGAAGGTCTTCTCGGCCCAGCCGACCCGATGGGCCAAGCGTTCTTCGTTGGCCGGCAAGGTGGTCAGGCCGGTGCCAGTGCTGCGCGCCAGCTCGATCAGCGCCGGCAGGTCACTGCTGCGTACGGGACGAACGATCATGCTATCTCCTCGGGCAGGCGCACTATGGGCGCCCGCGAAACTCAGTCAGTATCAAACCGCGACCAGGCGCACGCTGGCGCCTTCGCCGACGCCAAGGGCCTCGACGGCGTCCTGGCTCAGGTAAACGGGTTTGCCCGGCACCCAGTCCAGTTCCAGCAATACCGCGCGGTAGTCCTGCAACTGGCCGTTGGTCACCAGGTACTGGCGGCCGCCCTTGGTCGGCTGCTCCTGCAGCCTGACCGGCACGACCCGGCTCTGGGCGATCGAACGGATGCCGGAGACCCGTGCATGCAGGGTCGGGCCGCCGTCGAAAATATCGATGTAGTGATCGGTCTCGAAGCCTTCGCGCATCAGGATGTCGAAGGTGATCTGCGCCCGCGGGTGGACCTGGCCCATGGCTTCCTGGGCGGCGTCCGGCAGCAGCGGCACGTAGATCGGGTAGTGCGGCATCAGCTCGGCGAGGAAGGTACGGCTCTTCAGGCCGCACAGGCGCTCGGCCTCGGCGTAGTTGAGATCGAAGAAGTTGCGCCCGATCGCGTCCCAGAACGGCGAATCGCCGTTCTCGTCGCTGTAGCCGACGATTTCGGTCACCACCGAGTCGGCGAAGCGCTCCGGGTGCGAAGCCATGAACAGCAGGCGCCCGCGGGAGTTGAGCTCGGCCCAGGCAGTGTTCACCAGTTCCGGCAGCACGTAGAAGCTGGTCAGCAGGCTGTTGCCGGTGAGGTCATGGCACTGGGAAAGCACATGGATCTTGTTGTGGATCTTCAATTCCCGGGAAGCGTGAACGAAGGTCTCGTTACGGAAACTGTAGAACGGCTCGGAGTAGCCCGCCGAGGCGACGATGGCCGAACAACCGACCAGCTTGCCGGTGGCCAGGTCTTCCAGGACGAAGAAATAACTTTCTTCGCCGTTGAAACTGACTTCGGCGGCGAAGGACGTTTCCGAGGCGGAAATCTTGTCGCCCAGGCGACCGGCATCGTCCGGCAGGGACGTGACACCAATGGGACTGTCCGCAGCCAGACGCTGTACTTCATCCAGGTCAGCCATTTGCGCGGGGCGCATCACCAGCATGGTGTCACTCCTTTCGGATATACGGGCCGACGTGTCGGCGCAAAAAAAGCGGCGTGTGCGCATTGGGCACAGGCCACGGAAATCGGTTCGCTGGCCGGGCAGGCCAGCGAAGGTGCAGCGGGGTGAATCAGGCCTGGGTCAGCTTGGCGGCAGCGCGCTCGAAGCGGTCCAGACCTTCGTCGATATCGGCATCCTCGACCACCAGGCTCGGGGCGAAGCGGACCACGTCCGGGCCGGCCTGCAGGACCATCAGGCCCTCTTGCTCGGCGGCGTTGAACACGTCCTTGGCCTTGCCTTTCCAGGCGTCGGTGAGTACACAGCCGATCAGCAGACCCAGGCCACGGACCTGACTGAACAAACCGTACTTCTCGCCGATCTGTTGCAGGCGCGACTTGAAGCGCTCGTGCTTGGCCTTCACGCCGTTGAGCACTTCAGGGGTATTGACGATATCCAGCACGGCATTGGCGACGGCGCAGGCCAGCGGGTTGCCACCATAGGTGGTGCCGTGGGTGCCGACGGCCAGGTGCCTGGCCAGTTCGTCGGTGGTCAGGATCGCGCCGATCGGGAAACCGCCGCCCAGGCTCTTGGCGCTGGACAGGATGTCAGGCACCACGCCGTAGTGCTGGTAGGCATACAGCTCGCCGGTACGACCGACGCCGGTCTGCACTTCGTCGAAGATCAGCAGCGCGTTGTACTGGTCGCACAGGGCACGTGCGCCCTCCAGGTAGGCCTTGTCGGCCGGGACCACACCGCTCTCACCCTGGATCGGCTCGATGACCACGGCGCAGGTCTTGTCGGAGATCTGCGCTTTCAGCGCTTCCAGGTCGTTGTACGGCACATGGCTGATGCCGGTGATCTTCGGACCGAAGCCATCGGAGTACTTTGGCTGGCCGCCGACGCTCACGGTGAACAGGGTGCGCCCGTGGAAGCTGTTGACGGTGGCGATGATCTCGTACTTTTCCGGACCGAAGCGGTCATGGGCGACCCGACGGGCCAGCTTGAACGCAGCCTCGTTGGCCTCGGCGCCGGAGTTGCAGAAGAAGGCGCGGTCGGCGAAGGTCGCATCCACCAGCTTGCGTGCCAGTTGCAGGGCCGGCTCGTTGGTGAAGACGTTGGAAACGTGCCACAGCTTGTTGGCCTGTTCGGTCAGCGCGCTGACCAGCGCCGGATGGGCATGCCCCAGCACGTTAACGGCGATGCCGCCGGCGAAATCGATCAGCTCTCGACCCGACTGGTCCCAGACTCGGGAACCGGCGCCACGCACGGGAATGAAGGCGGCTGGTGCGTAGTTGGGAACCATTACCTGGTCGAAATCGGCGCGTTGCACCGGAGCTTGCTCAACGGACATCGGAGTCTCCTGAAGAGGAACGCCTGCCTGGAACTGGCGAGCGATGGGGGGATTGTAAGGAGAGATGAACACTTGGCCTTGTCGCCAAGCGACAACTTCTTATAGCGCCAAACCCTGTTTTTCCAAGGCTTTCGGCAATGCGACATATAGCTTCGCAAAGGCGCAGTTTAAACGGTGCGGGGGCTTGGCGGGGAGAGAGTTGGAGGCGGGAAAGACAGGAAATTCAAGGTGTTTGATGATTGGTGGGGTGCCAGCTGGGTTTTCTATGGATTTGAGGGCCCTATCGCTGGCAAGCCAGCTCCCACAGGGACCGGGTGCACCGCTGGACCTGTGGGAGCTGGCTTGCCAGCGATGAGGCTCTGAAGGTCAACCGCGCTCGGCGGGAACGGAGGAGAGTTCGAACGGCGAACTGCTGCGCCGCTGGTTGCGGTCTTCCCGCGGCGTGGCGCCGAAGAAGTTGCGGTAGGCACTGGAGAAGTGCGGCCCCGACGAGAAGCCGCAGGACAAACCGATCTGGATGATCGACTTGCTGGTCTGCATCAGCATCTGCCGCGCCTTGTTCAGGCGCAGCTCCAGGTAGTACTGGCTCGGCACCCGGTTCAGGTACTGCTTGAAGATCCGCTCCAGCTGCCGGCGCGAGACGCAGACGTGCTGGGCAATCTCGTCGGTGGTCAGTGGCTCTTCGATATTGGCTTCCATCAACAGCACAGCCTGGGTCAGCTTCGGATGGCTGGAGCCCAGGCGGTTCTGCAGCGGAATGCGCTGGCGCTCGCCGCCTTCGCGGATGCGTTCGACCACCAGCTCCTCGGATACCGCCCCCGCCAGCTCGGCGCCGTGATCCCGGGCCAGCACCGCCAACAGCAGGTCCACTACCGACATGCCGCCACAAGCGGTCAGGCGATCGCGATCCCAATCGAACAAATGGCTGGTGGCAATCACCTTGGGGAAGCGCTCGGCGAAATCGTCCTGCCAGCGCCAGTGCACTGCGGCACGATAGCCATCCAGCAAGCCCAACTGCGCCAGAGGATAAACCCCGGCCGACAGGCCACCAACCACGCAACCGGAGCGCACCAGTTGCTTGAGCGCCGCCCCCAGTGCCGCGCCCACCGCCAGCGGCGGCTCGTCAGCGAGCAGGAACAGCTTCTGGCAGTTGTCCAGGCGCCCGTTCCACGGCTCGCCCGGCAAACGCCAATCGCCTTCGTTCGGTGCCTCGGCCTGAAGGAAAGCCAGATCGTAGACCACCTCCGGGTGGACCTTCTGCGCCACCCGCAACACCTCTTCAGCCAGCGCAAGGGTCAGGGCCTTGGTGCTGGGCCAGATGAGAAAACCGATTCGCTGGGTGGTCATGAGGTGAGGTCCGGAACTGGTGTCCGCAATGATAGGCGGACTTAAGCAAACGTGGCACACGCTGCGCAAGCGGCGCAGCATGACCTATTTTGGTGCAAAGAGGCAGCCTTAAGCCAACACCAGTTATTTCAGGCTGCCGGACAGGAACTGCTGCAGCCGCTCGGACTGCGGGTTGACCAGCACCTCGCGCGGGTTGCCACTCTCCTCCACCAGGCCTTTGTGCAGGAACACCAACTGGTTGGACACCTCGCGGGCAAAGCCCATTTCGTGGGTCACCACCACCATGGTCCGGCCTTCCTGCGCCAGGGCCTGCATGACTTTGAGCACGTCGCCCACCAGTTCCGGGTCCAACGCCGAGGTCGGCTCGTCGAACAGCATGACTTCAGGCTCCATGGCCAGGGCCCGGGCGATCGCCACACGCTGCTGCTCGCCGCCGGACATATGGCCGGGATAGGCGTCCTTGCGGTGCGCCACGCCGACCTTGGCCAGGTAATGCTCGGCCTTTTCCAGCGCTTCCTTCTTGTTCACGCCGAGCACATGCACCGGCGCCTCGATGATGTTTTCCAGGGCAGTCATGTGCGACCACAGGTTGAAGTGCTGGAACACCATCGACAGCCGCGAGCGCATGCGCTGCAGCTGCTTCGGGTCGGCAGCCTTGAGCGCGCCATCCTTGTTCGCCACCAGCTTCAGCTCTTCGTTGTTGAGCAGGATCTTGCCGGCATGGGGCTGTTCCAGCAGGTTGATGCAACGCAGGAACGTGCTCTTGCCCGAGCCGCTGGAGCCGATGATGCTGATCACGTCGCCGGCCTTGGCGGCCAGGGACACACCCTTGAGCACTTCATGGCTGCCGTAGCGCTTGTGCAGGTCCTGGATTTCGAGTTTGTACATTGCTGTCGGTCTCATAAGGCCCGGGGCGCGCCAGCACGCCCGGAGCGAATCAGTTAGCCGCGGGGCTCAACCCTTGCGCGGCGCCAGGTAGCCGAGCCAGCGGCGCTCGGCGAGCTTGAACAGGCGGACCAGGATGAAGGTCAGGCACAGGTAGAACGCGCCGGCGGTGATATAGGCCTCGAACGGCAGGTAGTACTGGGCGTTGACGGTCCGTGCGGCACCGGTGATGTCGATCAGGGTGACAATGGACGCGAGACTGGTGGTCTGCAGCATCATGATCACTTCGTTGCTGTACTGCGGCAGCGCCCGGCGCAAGGCCGAAGGCAGGAGGATGCGGCGGTACATCTTGTAGCGCGACATGCCCACAGCCTTGGCCGCCTCGATCTCGCCGTGGGGCGTGGCCTTGAGGCTGCCGGCGATGATTTCCGCGGTGTAGGCGCTGGTGTTGATGGCAAAGGCCAGGCAGGCGCAGAAGGTCGCGCTGGACAGCCAGGGCCAGAGGAAACTCTCGCGCACCACGGCGAACTGGGCCAGGCCGTAGTAGATCAGGAACAGCTGGACCAGCATCGGCGTACCACGGATCACGTAGGTGTAGAGCCAGGCGGCGAAATTCACCAAGGGCTGTTTCGACACCCGCATCAACCCCAGCGGAATCGCCGCGAGCAGGCCGAAGAACAGGGAAATCGCCAGCAGCTTGAGAGTGGTCAGCAGGCCGCCCCAATACAGCGGCAACGCTTCCCAGATGACGTTGTAGTCGAAAATCATAGTTCAGCCGCCTTTACGCCAACCGAGTAGCGCTTTTCCAGGTAACGCAGGGCCAGCAGCGAGACGCTGGTGATCACCAGGTACATCGCGGCCACCGCCAGGAAGAAGGTGAAAGGCTCGCGGGTGGCATCGGCCGCCTGCTTGGCCTTGAACATCATGTCCTGCAGGCCCACCACCGAAATCAGCGCAGTAGCCTTGGTCAGCACCAGCCAGTTGTTGGTGAAGCCGGGAATCGCCAGGCGGATCATCTGCGGCACCAGCACGCGGAAGAACACCTGCACGTTGCTCATGCCGTAGGCCATGCCGGCCTCGGCCTGGCCTTTCGGGATTGCCATGAAGGCGCCACGGAAGGTTTCCGACAGATAGGCACCGAAAATGAAGCCCAGGGTGCCGATGCCGGCAATCAGGGGATTGAGGTCGATGTAATCGTCATAACCCACCAGCGGGGCGACGCGATTGAGGATGTCCTGACCACCGTAGAAGATCAGCAGGATCAGGACCAGATCGGGAATGCCGCGAATGACCGTGGCATACAGATCGCCGAGCCAGGCCAGCCAGCGTACCGGCGACAGCCGCAACGCCACGCCGATCAGGCCAAGCACGATGGCCAGGGCCATGGACGACAAGGCGAGCTGTAGCGTCAGCCATGCTCCATCGAGGATGACTGCCCCGTAGCCTTTCAACATGATGAGGTCCTCGACCTTAGGGATGAAAAAATGGTGCAAGCCTCAGCGCTTCTGCTGCTTGCACCATTGCACAGGTGATACGGACAGCGGTTACTTGGGTTCCGGACCGTAGATATCGAAGTTGAAGTACTTGTCCTGGATTTCCTTGTACTTGCCGCTGGCGCGGATGCCGTCGATGGCAGCATTGATGCGTTCCAGGTTTTCCTTGTCGCCCTTGCGCACGGCGATACCGATGCCGTCGCCGAAGTACTTGGCGTCGGTGAAGGCCGGGCCGGTGAAGGCGTAGCCCTTGCCAGCGTCGGTCTTCAGGAAGCCGTCTTCCAGCAGCGTAGCATCGGCCACGGTGCCATCCAGGCGGCCGGCGGTGATGTCCAGGTAGATTTCGTTCTGGGTGCCATACGGAACGATGGTGGCACCTTTCGGAGCCAGCACTTCCTTGGCGAAGCGGTCATGGATCGAGCCGCGCTGCACGCCGATCTTCTTGCCTTGCAGTTCGGCCAGGCTGTCGCTGACGGTGGTGCCGTCCTTCATGACCAGGCGGGCCGGGGTGAGGTAGTAACGCTTGGTGAAATCGACCGATTTCTTGCGATCTTCAGTGATCGACATGGACGACAGGATGGCGTCGATCTTGCGCACCTTAAGCGCCGGAATCAGGCCGTCGAACTCCTGCTCGACCCAGGTGCACTTGACCTTCATCTGCTCGCAAAGGGCGTTGCCGATGTCGTAGTCGAAGCCGACGATGCTGCCATCCGGAGCTTTCGAGGCGAAGGGTGGGTAAGCGGCTTCGATGCCGATGCGCAGCGGTTTTTCGTCAGCCACGGACACTAGGGAAAACACGGACAGCGCCAGTGCGCCAAGCAATGCGAGTTTCTTCATCTGGGAACTCCAATCGGTAAAGGGCAATGCCAGGCAGTACGACTGCCCACTATGCGAATGAGTACAACGCAGAGCTGCGCGGGACCGGACCACGGGTCAGGCGTCACGAGCGAGTGATCGGCATTTTAACGACAGCTCGGAAGCCGATATTTCTTCAAAGCGACAAGTAGTTACAGAAGCCTTTGAAGAGCGGCCGGGAGATATTGACAGTTTCGGAGGAATATGCAAAAGCGAAAAACAAATAACCAATGACTGAAGCAATAACCGGGCCCATTATTGGCAAAGCCTTGTATCACGGCAAGTCCAGCCGTTTGGGTGTCGGAAATTTCATCTTTCCATGCACCATGAGCGAGCGAAGCCGTTTCCTTCCGCCCCGTTTTTGTACGAAAGCCGTGTGGGAAAGGTTACCGATGAAAGTCGAAGTAACAAAAAAGCCCAAGGTCCCGGAGGCTGGTTGCCTACGGGGCCTTGGGCTTTTTTCTCTCAATTTTTGTGTTGGGGCTGATGGCCCTATCGCTGCGGTGCGGCGATCCGACAAGCCAGCTCCCACAGTGACCGCGCCGGCCAAAGGTCTTGTAATCAACACAAACCCTGTGGGAGCTGGCTTGCCAGCGATGAGGCCATCAGCACCGGCTCAAAGCATCAAGCCACATTCATGGTCTTGTGCGTCTCCACCAGGTGCGCCACCACACCCGGGTCGGCCAGGGTCGAGATATCGCCCAGGGAGTCGTACTCGGCCGTGGCGATCTTGCGCAGGATGCGGCGCATGATCTTGCCCGAGCGGGTCTTCGGCAGCCCCGGCGCCCACTGGATGACGTCCGGCGAAGCGATCGGCCCGATCTCCTTGCGCACCCAGTTCTTCAGTTCAAGACGCAGCGCCTCGCTCGGCTCTTCGCCACCATTGAGGGTGACGTAGACGTAGATGCCCTGCCCCTTGATGTCGTGCGGCACGCCGACCACCGCCGCCTCGGCGACCTTCGGGTGGGCGACCATGGCGCTTTCGATCTCGGCCGTACCCATGCGGTGCCCGGACACGTTGAGCACGTCGTCAACGCGCCCGGTGATCCAGTAGTAGCCATCCTCGTCGCGACGGGCACCGTCACCGGTGAAGTACATGCCACGGAAGGTCTTGAAGTAGGTGTCGACGAAGCGGTCGTGGTCGCCATACAGCGAACGCGCCTGACCCGGCCAGGAATCGAGGATCACCAGGTTGCCCTCGGCAGCGCCTTCGATCAGGTTGCCCAGGTTGTCCACCAGCGCCGGTACCACGCCGAAGAACGGACGGGTTGCGGAGCCCGGCTTCAGGGCAGTAGCGCCGGGCAGCGGGCTGATGAGGATGCCGCCGGTCTCGGTCTGCCACCAGGTATCGACGATAGGGCAACGCTCCTTGCCGACGGTCTGGTGGTACCAGTTCCAGGCTTCGGGGTTGATCGGCTCGCCCACCGAGCCCAGCAGGCGCAGGCTCGAACCGTCGGCGCCGGCAACGGCGGCCTGACCTTCGGCCATCATGGCGCGGATCGCGGTCGGCGCGGTGTAGAGGACGTTGACCTTGTGCTTGTCGATGATCTTCGACACACGGGTGATGTCCGGATAGTTCGGCACGCCTTCGAACAGCAGCGTGGTGGCGCCGTTGGCCAGCGGCCCGTAGACGATATAGCTGTGGCCGGTGACCCAGCCCACGTCGGCGGTGCACCAGTAGATCTCGCCCGGACGGTAGTCGAATACGCGCTCGTGGGTCATCGAGGCGTATACCAGGTAGCCGCCGGTGGTATGCAGCACGCCCTTGGGCTTGCCGGTGGACCCGGAGGTGTAAAGGATGAACAGTGCTTCCTCGGCACCCATCTCCTTCGGCGCGCAGACGCTGCCGGCCACTTTCATCAGGTCTTCGTACCAGATGTCGCGGTGCTGGTTCCACTTGATATCGGCCCCGGTGCGCTTGCACACGATGACCTTCTGGATGCTGCTGGTCTCGGGGTTGGTCAGGGCGTCATCGACGTTGGCCTTGAGCGCCGTGCGACGACCGCCGCGCAGGCCTTCGTCGGCGGTGATGACGACCTTGGACTTGCAGTCGATGATGCGACCGGCGAGGGCCTCCGGGGAGAAGCCACCGAAGACCACCGAGTGGATTGCGCCGATGCGGGCACAGGCCAGCATGGCGACCACGGCCTCGGGGATCATCGGCATGTAGATGGTGACCACGTCGCCACGGTGCACGTCCTGGCCACGCAAGGCGTTGGCGAACTTGCACACCTGCTCGTGCAGCTCGCGATAGGTGATGTTGCGGTGTTCGGAAGGGTCATCGCCTTCCCAGATGATTGCGACCTGGTCGCCACGTTCTTCCAGGTGCCGGTCGAGGCAGTTGTAGGATACGTTCAGGGTGCCGTCGGCGAACCACTTGATATCGACATGGTGGTCGTCGAAGGAGGTCTGCTTGACCTTGGTGAAGGGCTTGATCCAGTCGAGGCGCTGGGCCTGCTCACGCCAGAAGCCGTCCGGGTTGACCACTGACTTCTGGTACATGGCCTTGTAGGTAGCCTCGTCGGTCAGGGTATTCGCCGCAACCTCGGGACGAACGGGGTACAGGGAAGCCGCACTCATCTTTGTTACCTCGGTGTAATAGTTGTTTTTGTATGACCTCGTTTTAACTGTACCAGAGCCATCCAGACCATTCGACGTTGGTAGTAACGGCATGGTCTTTTCGCCACTTCTGACCGAAAAGCCGCTCTGGCACGGGCGTTCCGCTGTATCGACGAGACATTGCCAGGCTTTTCCCGGCGATTGTTACGGATTCTGCCAACAGTGTTTATCAAAACGCTGGCTGTTTCAGTTTGATGTCAGCCCCTAGAATTCACCTCGCCAGCAACGGCAACGAGATTAACGTTTGGTAACAGCCCCCACGAAGGCAGTTAATCCCGGAATAACATTCCGTTTTTACTTTGCAACAACGTAGCGCCACAAGCGCTACGCCCCCTTATTCGACCTTGAACAGGTAAATTTAAGATGAAAGCTTTACTGGTTTTGGTACTCGGCAGTGTTTGCGGCGCGGCCATGGCCGCCGAACAGGCAAATAACGGCGCCGAGCAGATTCCGGTTGAACAGTACAGTTACTCGCAACACCTGGATATCGCCAAAGTCCTGTCCATGAGCGAAATCCCGAACGTCTGCGAAGTCGTTCCGGCGCGTATGACCTATGAAGATTCCCAAGGCCGGAAACACATCCTCGAATACCGCGTCATGGGTAATGGCTGCTCCAACGGCTAACACTTGGTTCAGCGCTGGCGCGCCTCTTTTTCGATAAAGAGGCGCCATGCCAGAACTAATGAAACTTTAATAAACTCCGACTATTCAATCACTCGGCAGACTTGCCGACCGCATAATCACGCAACTTGTTGGCAATGGTCGTATGCGACACACCAAGACGTTTGCCCAATGCCCGGCTGGTTGGATATTCATGCTGCAAGGTTTCGAGCACCGCCTTTTCGAACCGCCCGACAATCTGCCCCAGGTCGCCCTCCAGGGAGAACTCGCCCAAGGGGTGCCTCGCACCATAGTCCGGCAGGCGGATATGCTCGGCCTTGACCACTCCCCCATCGCACAGCGATACCGCCTGGAACAGGACGTTTTCCAGTTGGCGCACATTGCCCGGCCAGTGATATTGGCCAAGGCGCTCCAGCGCCGCCGGGGCCAGGCGCGGTAGCGGGCAGCCGATCTGGCGACTGGCCTGGTCGAGGAAATGCTCCACTAGCGGCGAGAGGCCATCGAGGCATTCACGCAACGGCGGAATATGCAGAGACAGCACGTTGAGGCGGTGATACAGGTCCTGCCGGAACTCGCCACGGGCACACAATTCGGACAGATCCACTTGGGTCGCGCAGATAACCCTGACATCCAGATACACCTCCTCGTCGCTGCCGACACGCCGGAAGCAGCCGTCCTGCAGGAATCGCAGCAGCTTTACCTGCAAGCGTGGACTCATCTCGTCGACGCCATCGAGGAAGAGCGTGCCCCCGGCGGTCAGTTCAAGCAGGCCGAGCTTGCCCTCGGCGCGGGCGCCTTCGAAGGCGCCTGGGCCATAGCCGAACAGTTCGGTCTCGGCCATGGATTCAGGCAGCCCGGCGCAGTTCAGCGCCATCAGCGGCGCCTGTCCGCGCGGGCTGGCCAGGTGACAGGCACGGGCCAGCAACTCCTTGCCGGTCCCGGTTTCGCCTTCGATCAGCAACGGCGCATCCAGCGGCGCCATGCGCCGCGCCTCGCGCACCACTGCCGCCATTACCCGCGAACTCTGGAAGATGCTGTCGAAGCCACGCAGTTCCTGCTTGCGCACGTTGTAGATACGCTCGCCAATGCGGTCGGCGCGGTGCAGGGTGAGCACCGCACCGGCCAGGGCCTCGCTGTCGTCGTGTTCGGATTGCAGCGGGGCGATATCGGCGAGGAATACATCGTTCTTGATCTTCACCCGCAAGCCGTTGATCCGGGCCTTGTTGGCCCGCACCAGTTCCGGCAGATCGAAGTCCTCGGCGTAGCGTGACAGCGGGATGCCTGGCACCTCATCGACCCGGACGCCAAGCAACTGCGCAGCCGCACGGTTGGCCGCGACGATGGACCCGCCCATATCGATGGACAGCACCGGAAAGTCGAGGGCACCGAGCAGCGCGTTCAACTCCATGTGCCGCCGCTCGCTGGGCATCAGGCCGACGCGCTTGACCCCGAACACCCCGGTGATCGCCTCGAACTTGGGCCGCAGCGCCTGGAACTGCAGGTTGATCAGGTTCGGGCAGTGCAGATAGATGGCATTGCCATGTTCACCACCGACCTCGCCGCGAGCGACGTTTATGCCGTATTCCACCAGCAGGTTGAGGATGTCCCGCAAGATGCCGATGCGGTTCTGGCAGTGCACTTTGATACGCATGAAAAGTCCTGCAAGGGAGGTGGACGCGGCGATTTTTCTGCTGGACCGCCGGAAAATTTGTAAATAATACGTTACAAAACCCGGGATTCCCAGCGCTTAGCGAGCACGTGTTTCCGCGCCAGCGCGCTTTCCGTAAAGCCTGCGTTACAAAATTCGTTCGTTCACCCTGTCTGTACCCCTTCCCCACCGCTGCAATTCACGGAGCCAGGCGCTATCTCTAAAGGCATGGCGCAAGCCGCACACAACAATAAAGCCCTCAGCAGGAGAGCAGCATGAAACAGACGCAATACGTGGCCCGCGAGCCCGATGCGAACGGTTTTATCGATTACCCGCCGCACGAACATGCGGTGTGGAACACCCTGATCACCCGCCAGTTGAAAGTGATCGAGGGCCGCGCGTGTCAGGAATACCTGGACGGCATCGAACAGCTCGACCTGCCCCACGATCGCATTCCGCAGCTTTCGGAAATCAATGCGGTGCTCGGCGCCACCACCGGCTGGCAAGTCGCCCGGGTGCCGGCGCTGATCCCCTTCCAGACCTTTTTCGAACTGCTGGCCAGCAAGCGCTTTCCGGTCGCTACCTTCATTCGCACGGAAGAAGAGCTGGATTACCTGCAGGAACCGGACATCTTCCATGAAATCTTCGGCCACTGCCCGCTGCTGACCAACCCCTGGTTCGCCGAATTCACCCATACCTATGGCAAGCTCGGCCTGGCCGCAACCAAGGAGCAGCGCGTGTACCTGGCGCGCCTGTACTGGATGACCATCGAGTTCGGCCTGATCGATACCCCGCAAGGCCGGCGCATCTATGGTGGCGGCATCCTGTCTTCGCCAAAGGAGACGGTCTACAGTCTTTCCAGCGAGCCGGAACACCAGCCGTTCGATCCACTGGAAGCCATGCGCACCCCGTATCGCATCGATATCCTGCAGCCAGTGTATTTCACCCTGCCGAACCTCAAGCGCCTGTTCGACCTGGCCCACGAGGACATCATGGGCATGGTCGAGCACGCCATGCAGCTTGGCCTGCACGCACCCAGGTTTCCACCCAAGGCGGCCTGAGCCGCCCTGCACACCTATAACAATCCACGGAAAAGAGATCCTTATGAACGCCTTGTCCCAAGCCCACTGCGAAGCCTGCCGCGCCGATGCGCCGAAAGTCAGCGATGAAGAACTGCCGGAACTGATCCGCATGATTCCGGACTGGAACATCGAAGTCCGCGACTCGATCATGCAGCTGGAGAAAGTCTTCCTGTTCAAGAACTTCAAGCACGCCCTGGCCTTTACCAATGCGGTAGGCGAGATCTCCGAGGCCGAGGGCCATCACCCGGGCCTGCTGACCGAATGGGGCAAGGTCACCGTGACCTGGTGGAGCCACTCGATCAAGGGCCTGCATCGCAACGACTTCATCATGGCTGCGCGCACCGACGAGGTCGCCAAGACCGCCGAAGGGCGCAAGTGATGCATTTCCAGGCCATCACCCGGATTCCGGGTGATCCCATCCTCGGTTTGATGGAGGCCTACGCCAAGGATCCGAACCCGGCGAAATTCGACCTGGGCGTGGGCGTCTTCAAGGATGCCCAGGGCCTGACACCGGTGCCCCGGGCAGTGAAGATCGCGGAACAGCGCCTGGTGGATCGCCAGTCGAGCAAGAGTTACGTCGGCGGCCATGGCGATGCCGCCTTTGGACGCCTGCTCTGCCAACTGGTGCTGGGCAAGGACTCTGCGCTGGCCGGTGCCACCCAGACACCCGGCGGCACCGGCGCCCTGCGCCTGGCGGCAGAGTTCATCCAGCGCTGCCTGCCGGGGCGCGGGATCTGGCTGAGCGATCCGACCTGGCCGATCCACGAGACCATCTTCGCCGGAGCCGGGCTGAAGGTCGGGCATTATCCCTATGTCGGCGCGGACAATCGCCTCGATGTGTCGGGCATGCTCGCTGCGCTGGAAGCGGCGCCCGAGGGTGATATCGTCCTGCTCCATGCCTGCTGCCACAACCCGACCGGCTTCGACCTGTCGCGGGATGACTGGGGCCGGGTGCTGGAAGTAGTGAAGCGGCGTTCGTTGCTGCCGCTGATCGACTTTGCCTACCAAGGCTTTGGCGACGGGCTGGACGAGGATGCCTGGGCAGTGCGCTTGTTCGCCGCCGAGCTGCCCGAATTGCTGGTCACCAGTTCCTGCTCGAAGAACTTCGGCCTGTATCGCGAGCGTACCGGCGCCCTGCTGGCTTGCTGTGCCGATACTGAGAAGCTGCTGGATGTACGCAGCCAGCTGGCGTTCATAGCGCGCAACCTGTGGTCAACACCGCCGGATCATGGCGCGGCGGTGGTGGCGGAGATTCTTGCTGATCCCGAGCTGAAAAGCCTGTGGACCAGCGAGGTCGAGGCCATGCGCCAGCGCATCGCACGCTTGCGCAACGGGCTGGTCGAAGCCCTGGTGCCACACGGATTGAGCGAGCGCTTTGCGCATATTGCCGAACAGCGCGGGATGTTTTCCTACACCGGGCTGTCGCCAGACCAGGTCGCGGCGCTGCGCGAGCGGCACAGCGTGTATATGGTCGGGACCGGGCGGGCCAATGTGGCGGGGGCGGATGAAGCCCGGCTGGATGTGCTGGCTGCGGCTATTGCCGACGTCTGTCGCTGAATTTGCACTGCTGCTGATGGCCTCATCGCCGGCAACGCCGGCTCCCACAAGGTTCGGCGGTGTTCACAATACCTGTGGGAGCCGGCGTTGCCGGCGATGAGGCCATCAAGACCAGCACTAATGTTGTAAATTTCCTACCAATCAGCAGGAAAACCTCAATCCGTCATCCAGACTGCGGTATCCTGCCCCCGGCTTCACCGGAGCCGACGCGCTTTTTGGCGTGAACTTCCCACCTACGACCACCTTGCGAGGAACGACGAGATGCATGAAATCCCGAATCTTCCCTTCCCAAGCCTGAACCAAGTCGAGCAGAAGCCGGCCCCCATCAACGCTGAACCCGCGCAGTCGGCGGATCAGCAAGGCGACGAATCGCCGAGCGCCGACCAGGAATAACCGCGCACCACAGGACGTGTGGAAACCTCGGTCGATCGACCGGTTTTCACACGCTCAAGAACACTTCCTCCTCTTCGCTGCATTCCCCTCAATAATCGACCTTGCCGCGCCCGGCCTTGATCGCGCCGCGTTTGCTCTTGCCGTCCAGACGACGGGTTTTCGAGCCGAGGGTGGGTTTGGTCGGGCGGCGTTTCTTTTCCACTTTCACCGCCGCCAGGATCAGTTCACGCAGACGCTCGAGGGCGTCGGCGCGGTTCTGTTCCTGGGTGCGGTATTGCTGGGCCTTGATGATGATCACGCCGTCGCGGGTGATGCGGCTGTCGCTGAGCTGGAGCAAGCGCTCCTTGTAGAACGGCGGCAGGGAGGAGGCCTGGCTGTCGAAGCGCAGGTGCACGGCGCTGGAAACCTTGTTGACGTTCTGCCCGCCGGCGCCCTGGGCGCGGATGGCGTTCAACTCGATTTCTTCGTCGGGGATGTGGACGCTGTTGGAGAGTTGGAGCATTCGGAGGGGACCGGGTGGGAGATGCAAGCAGGATACCCGGTGTTGTCTGGACAATCATCGCTGCGTTGCCGCGGTCCGACAAGCCAGCTCCCACAGGTTACTCGATCGCTGTGGGAGCTGGCTTGCCAGCGATTGCGGCCTACTTGGTAGCGGGAGCTGCAACAGCTTCAGCCGTCATCCGCTTGCTCTTGAGCATGTAGCAGACCCACATCACCCCGAGCCAGATCGGCATGGCATACACCGACACCTGGATCCCCGGAATCATCAGCATGATGCCAAGAATGAACACCACCCAGGCCAGGCAGAAGTAGTTGCCGAACGGATACCACAGTGCCTTGAACAGCGGTTTCTGGCCGGTACGGTCCAGGTGCTGGCGGAATTTCAGGTGCGAATAGCTGATCATCGCCCAGTTGATCACCAGGGTCGCGACCACCAGCGACATCAGCAGTTCCAGCGCATGCTGCGGGATGAAGTAGTTGAGCAGAACGGCCACCAGGGTCACCGCGGCCGACGCCAGGATCGAACGCACCGGCACGCCGCGCTTGTCGATCTTCGCCAGGCTGGCCGGTGCGTCGCCCTGCTCGGCCATGCCGTAGAGCATACGGGCGTTGCAGTAGGTGCCGCTGTTGTACACCGACAGCGCTGCGGTCAGTACCACGAAGTTGAGGATATGCGCCGCGACATTGCTGCCCAGCATCGAGAAGACCTGGACAAACGGGCTGCCGCTGTACGAACCGCCGGCCGCGTCGATATTGGCCACCAGGCTGTTCCACGGGGTCAGCGACAGCAGTACCACCAGCGCACCGATGTAGAAGATCAGGATGCGGTAGATGACCTGGTTGATGGCTTTCGGGATCACGGTCTTCGGCTTGTCCGCTTCGGCCGCAGTGAAACCGAGCATTTCCAGGCCGCCAAAGGAGAACATGATGATCGCCAGGGCCATCACCAGCCCGCTGACACCATTAGGGAAGAAGCCACCGTGTTCCCACAGGTTGCTGACCGAGGCGTCCGGACCGCCGCTGCCGCTTACCAGCAGGTAGCTGCCCAGGCCGATCATGCCGACGATGGCCAGTACCTTGATGATGGCGAACCAGAACTCGGCCTCGCCGAACACCTTGACGTTGGCCAGGTTGATCGCGTTGATCAGGATGAAGAACGCCGCCGCCGACGCCCAGGTCGGAATCTCGGGCCACCAGTAGTGGATGTACTTGCCGACCGCGGTCAGTTCCGACATCCCCACCAGGATGTACAGCATCCAGCAGTTCCAGCCCGACAGGAAACCGGCGAAACCGCCCCAGTACTTGTGGGCGAAATGGCTGAAGGAGCCGGCCACAGGCTCTTCGACGATCATCTCGCCGAGCTGGCGCATGATCATGAAGGCAATGAAGCCGCAAATGGCATAGCCGAGGATCATCGACGGCCCCGCCGACTTCATCACCCCGGCCGAACCGAGGAACAGGCCGGTACCGATGGCGCCACCGAGGGCAATCAGCTGGATATGGCGATTCTTCAGGCCGCGCTTGAGCTCACCTGAATGCGGAGTTGTTCCACTCATGAACGAAGTCACCTGTTGTTTTTATCTGTGACGGGATCGGACCCGCCTCGCTCGTGGCGCGGCGGAATTGGCAAGGTGGTTACCTTGGGCCGGACGCGGCGGTTTCCGCGGACGAGCCCGGAAGATCAGCCTGGCGTCAGCCAGAATGCGCGGTACGCAGAAGGGTCACAGGTAAAACGCGGCGCCCTGTATACCCTTGCATTGACGCAGGGGTCAACACGCCGCGTAACGTTTTGATAACGACACGTCGCGTTCCCGCGGGAGAGATGGAGCCTGGGGGAGTGAATGGCGTACATCGCGCCCTCCGTTTTTGTTCTGTTTCTGTCCCGCTCTGCGGCGGGTCAGGCACTTGGCTGTCGGCCACATCAAGCCCGGTTTTCGGGGGCTTGGGCAAGAGGTTGACGTAAGCGTAAAGGGGGATCGAGAGAGGCTTTCGGCAAGGAATGTTTACAGGCTTCGACGGAGGCGGGATTGGGTAAAGAAAGAGCCAATTGGCGTAAGGATTTTTTTACAAGTTGGTTCAAAATATTTCCAGGCACTGGCTG